>WFOE01000064.1 GCA_015488215.1 Planctomycetales bacterium | reverse complement strand
TTCCCGGTCCGATTAGGTGAGCTTGTCCTTGCCGCAAAAGACTTTCCTATGACCAATCCCGGCGGCGACTCGACCGAACTCCCAACGCAATCCTGCCCCACCACGGCCCCTTCGCCCCCAGCGTCTTGGGCTAGGGAAGCGACCGGCTCCGACCGGCTCGCCTTGTGGCTGGCGACCGGTTTCGGCACAGGATACCTGCCTGCAGCTCCCGGCACCTGGGGAGCCTTGCTGGGCTTGCTGGTTGCGATTGCGTTGGCCTGGCTTCCCTGGGTTGCCGGGGTGGGGATCACCGCCGGGTTGATTCTCCTTGGCGTGCCGGTATGCGGCCGGGCCGCGGCGTGGTTTGGCCGGCACGATCCGCCCCAGGTGGTCTGGGACGAGCTGGCCACCGTGCCGCTGGTGTTCGTGCTCTGCCCGTTCCCACTGGGCCCTTGGTGGTATGTGGCCGCCTACTGGCTGCTGGGCTTTGCGCTGCACCGACTGTTTGATATCGCCAAACCGGTGCCGGTGCGGCAACTGGAGCGGTTTCCCGGCGGTTGGGGAGTGATGCTCGACGACTTTGCCGCAGCCGTTTATGCCGCCGGTGCGCTCTGGCTGCTGCGGCTTGCCGCCGCGCTGACGCTGCCCTGGGGAGGATTCTAACCGCAACTATCCCGGGACCGGCCAGCCGCAGTAGTGCAGATGCTCTAGCCCTTCGCGTAGCTCCTGTTCCCATTGTTCCGGGCTCAGGCGGCGTTTGCGCCCCCGGCGGCGCCCCTGCACCACGCTGGCCAGGCCGCCGAAAGCGCCTGTGGAAAGAATCTGCCAGCAGCGGGCGAAGTCGATCTCCCCGCCCTGGCCCGGCGAAGGCGTCCACTCCAGCGGCATTTCCGGCACCGCGTCGCGCAAGGCCACCCCGCCCAGGATGCCAAACCAGCGCTGCATGGCCACTTCCACCTGGGAATAAGGGAACCGCAACGCCTGGGCTCCCAGGTCCAACCAGAGCCGCCCCCGAGGATGCCCCCAGCGGCCCAGGGCTTGGGCGGTGGCTTTCGGGTTTTCGGTAGCCGGATGCGCTACGTCCAGCAGCACCGTTACGGCACTATCCGCAAACAGCCGTTCCAGTCGGGCAAGTGCTGCTTCGGCCGCCGGGGACCACTGCCGAGCCGAGGCTTCCTGCTCCAACACCTGCCAGCCGGGAAGCACTCCAGCCGGCAACACCAGGGAGTGCCACTGGCGCTGGGCCATCCGGTCCAACAGCCGCCGCAGCTCGTCCTCCTCCAGACGGATTTCCCGCTCCGGATGCGGCTTCAACCACAGCGAATTACCTGGGGCGGCTTCCCCGACCGGGAACTTTTCCAGCAGGGCAAGCACCCGTGGGCGGAACTCCTCCGGCTGGTCCCAAGCGGCAATCCATTGCACATGCGAAAAACCCAAACGTCCGGGAATCTCGGCCCACTGGGGTGATTCTTCCAGCCACTGGGCGTGCAACGTACAGGCCAAGGCAAGCGACACGGGGCTTCTCCAGCCGGAGGCCAACAGGGGGCGGGAACTCGTTTCGGGTGGGTAGCATTCTTTCGTTTCTTTTTACATACTGGAACCGTATCCCGCCAACGAAGCCCTTGCAGGGCTCACGCCTGAAATCCAGATTACCTCGCCAAGTTGGACTACAGGGGGAGCCAGTCATGGCCAAACGCAGTACAAACCGCACCGCGGCCGAGGAAAAAGAAACCGAAGCGCCCGCCAAGCGAATCCTCATCGTGGACGACGACCCGGAAATCGTCGAGTCAATCCGCATGGCTCTTCAGGCCCGGGGCTACGAAGTCCTCGTGGCCCGCGACGGCAACCAGGGGCTGGCTATGGCCGAGCGGGAATCGCCCGACCTGGTCATCCTGGACATGATGATGCCCAAGCGAAGCGGCTTCCTGGTGCTGGAACGGCTGCGACGCAACCAGCAGGACGATCAACTGCTGCCGGTCATCATGATTACGGCCAACGAAGGAAGCCGCCACAAAGCCTATGCGGAGATGCTCAGCGTATCGGACTACATCCGCAAGCCCTTCGCCATGGACCGGCTGCTAGAAAGCGTGCGGCGGGCCTTGGGCGAGGAGGAGGCGGGAGAGTGAACGCATGCTCTCCCCCCCACATGAGCTGGTTTCTGGTGAGTGCAAGCGTTCTGAACCGAAATTTTACAACTCAAAGCAATGAAAAGACTTCCGCCGAAATCGGTCTGGCCCGTCGCTTTAGGAAAAGAAGTTGGGCTTGCCTGGAGACGCCGGGCAAACGATACTTGAATAGTGGGAAACCAATCGGGGCAACTGTCGGAGGAATCTCTCCTCCCCCTCGTTCTTTGATCTTTGGCAACAGATCCCTGGCGGAAACGCCAGCATCGACCGTTGCTTGATTTTCTGTGGTGATTGAGCCCGGGTGACAGTGCGCCCCGGGTTGATGCTGCGCCGTGGCGAGGCCGTGTTCGCCCGGCGGCCGGTGCTCTTGCGCGTTTTCGCCACCACGGGCATTCTGCAAGACATCCCAGGGTAGTTTCCAGAGGGCATTGCGCGCCCATGGCCGGCGCGTCAAACTCTTTCTGGACTGCCCAGCCCCCTTGGCTTGTGAGGTTTCACCATGCGCGGTTCGGACATCATTGAGCTGATCGCCCAACAACAAGACCTGGAACAATTCCGCAAAAAGAACTGGCAGGGCTCCTTCCAGGAGTACCTGGACATCGTGGCTGCGCACCCGGAAGTGACCCGCAACGCCTTCCAGCGGGTCTATGACATGATCCTCTCCTACGGCGTGGAGGAGTACAAACAGGGCCGCGAAACCAAGTATCACTACCGTTTCTTCGACGATCCAGACGGCGACGGTCAGGATGCGGTCTTCGGCCTGGACGAGCCGCTTTCGGTGCTGGTCAACACGCTCAAAAGTGCCGCCCGCGGCTACGGCGTGGAACGCCGCGTGCTTTTGCTCCACGGTCCCGTGGGCAGCAGCAAAAGCACCATCGTCCGTTTGCTCAAAAAGGGGCTGGAACGCTACTCCCAGACCGACGCCGGGGCGCTGTTCACCCTGGGCTGGGTCGATCCCGACGACCCGAACCAGGTCCACTGGTGCCCTATGCACGAAGAACCGCTCAACCTGGTGCCGCACCGCTTCCGCAAGCAGGTGGAAGACCGGCTCAACGCCGACCGCAACGGGGACCAGTTCCGGGTGAAAATCCAACGGGAACTCTGCCCCTTGTGCCGCTTCATGTACAACGAGCGGCTTCAGCGCTACGGGGGCGACTGGTCCCGTGTCATCCAGGACGTCCGCGTCAAGCGGTTGATTCTTTCCGAAAAGGACCGCGTCGGCATCGGCACTTTCCAGCCCAAGGACGAAAAGAACCAGGACTCCACCGAGCTGACCGGGGACCTGAACTATCGCAAGATTGCCGAGTACGGCCGCGACAGCGACCCGAGGGCGTTCAACTTCGACGGCGAGTTCAACGTGGCCAATCGCGGCATCATTGAATTTATTGAAGTGCTCAAACTCGACGTGGCCTTTCTCTATGACCTGCTGGGAGCCAGCCAGGAGCACAAGATCAAGCCGAAGAAGTTCCCTCAGACCGACATCGATGAGGTGATCATCGGACACACCAACGAGCCGGAGTACCGGCGGCTGCAGAACAACGAGTTCATGGAGGCGCTGCGCGACCGCACGATCAAGATCGACATTCCCTACGTCACCCGGCTCTCCGACGAAATCAAAATCTACGAAAAAGACTTCAACAACCGGAAAGTGCAAGGGAAGCACATCGCCCCGCATACGATTGAGATGGCCGCCATGTGGGCCGTGCTCACCCGGCTGGAGGAACCTAAGAACGCTAACTTGACCTTGATGCAAAAACTCAAACTCTACAACGGCAAGACCTTGCCTGGGTTCACTCAGGACAATATCAAGGAACTCAAAGACGAAGCGGTCAACGAAGGAATGCACGGCATCTCACCCCGCTACGTGCAGGACAAAATCTCAAACGCCCTGGTGGCGCATCCCGAGGCCAAAAGCGTCAATCCCTTCATGGTGCTCAACGAGCTGGAAGCGGGCTTGAAGCATCACAGTCTTATCAACGACGAAGAAACCCGTGCCCACTACCGGGAGCTGATTAACGTGGTACGCGAAGAGTACGAAAACATCGTCAAGAACGAGGTGCAGCGAGCTATCGCGGCCGACGAGGAAGCCCTGGCGCGGCTCTGCGCCAACTACATCGACAACGTCAAGGCCTACACGCAGCACGAGAAAGTGAAGAACCCCTTCACGGGCCAGTACGAGGAGCCAGACGAACGGCTCATGCGCTCCATCGAGGAAAAGATCGACATTCCCGAAAGTCGCAAGGACGATTTCCGCCGGGAGATTATGAACTACATCGGCGCGCTGGCTCTGGAAGGCAAACGCTTCGACTACAAGACCAACGAACGGCTGCACAAGGCGCTGGAGCTGAAGCTGTTCGAGGATCAGAAGGACACAATCAAGCTCACCTCGCTGGTGTCCAACGTGGTGGATGCCGAAACCCAGGCCAAGATCGACGTGGTCAAGGCCCGGCTCATCCGCGACTACGGCTACGACGAGGAGAGCGCCACGGACGTGCTGCACTACGTGGCCAGCATCTTCGCCCGCGGCGACAGCAAGTCGTCCGACTAGCTCCCGGCCGCTGGCCCCCCCGGTGGGGCCGACCCGGGGGAGAGTATGCGCCGCAGCCGCCCGAACCCGACGCCCAGGAGGACAGACCGCCGTGTTGCAGATCGAACAGGACCATCATCGGTTCCGCCAGATCGTCCGCGGCAAGATCCGCCAGAACCTGCGCAAATACATGTCGCAGTCGGAACTGATTGGCCGCAAGGGGAAGCAACTGGTCAGCATCCCAGTGCCCCAGTTGGATGTGCCCCATTTCCGCTACGGCGAAAAAGGCTCCGGGGGCGTGGGCCAGGGCGAGGGCGAGGTGGGCACGCCGCTTGGCCCGGGACAGGGACAACAGGACGGCCCCGGCCAGGCCGGAAGCGAGCCCGGCGAACACATGCTCGAAGTGGAAGTCTCCCTCGAAGAACTGGCCCAACTGATGGCCGAAGAGCTGGAACTGCCCCGCATCCAGCCCAAGGGACAGGACTCGATCCACGAGGAAAAATACCGCTACAACACGATTCGTTCCACCGGTCCGGAATCGCTGCGGCACTTCAAGCGGACGTACCTGCAAGCGTTGCGGCGGCAGGTGGCCTCGGGCACCTACGACCCGAGGCGGCCCCGGGTGGTCCCCTTCCGCGAAGACCGCCGCTACCGCTCCTGGACCGTAACGCGCGAGCCGATGGCCAACGCGGCGATCATCTACATGATGGACGTTTCCGGCTCCATGACCGATGAACAGAAGCGAATCGTCCGCACTGAAGCGTTCTGGATCGACACGTGGTTGAAATCTCAATACGAAGGGGTCCAGCGGCGCTATGTGATCCACGACGCGGTGGCCCGCGAAGTGGACGAGGAGACGTTCTACCGCACCCGGGAAAGCGGCGGCACGCGGATCAGCACGGCCTACGAAGTCTGCCTGCAACTGATCCGCCAGCACTATCCGCCGGAACAGTGGAACATCTACTGCTTCCAGTTTTCCGACGGGGACAACTGGGGCGAAGACAACCGCCGGAGCATCCGCCTGTTGCGGGAACAGATCGCCCCCCAGGTGAACCTGTTCTGCTACGGGCAGGTGGAAAGCCCCTACGGCAGCGGAGACTACCTGCGAGCGTTGGAGTCGGCTGTGGTCCCTTATCACGACAACGTGCTCACCTCGCAGATTCCGGACGAGGAAGCCATTTACGATTCCATCCGCACATTTTTAGGCAAAGGGAAATAGCGACGGTTCATTATGAACACTTCGATTGCGACGCTTCGATCCTTGGAATTGAGATTGAGGTAATCCGACCATGAACGCGCCGATTTCGAGTACCAAGAAGCTAAAATCTCAACGGTTTCGCGTCCGCCTGGGATTTTTGGAGACGGTAATCCAGGCGGCCGATCCGTCCCAGGCGGTGCAACTGGCCCGGCGGCAACTGGCCCTGGAAATGCCCCGGCACTGGGACATGATCTATTCGGCCCAGCCCGCCCGCTTCCAAGTGGAACGGCTGGAACGGTAGTACCGCCCGCGGGCACGCGCGACCGTTACAACTCGAGGATTCGCCGATGACGCTGGCCACGTTCGGCAAAACGCTGCCCAAAGAGCTGCGCCAGGCGCAGCTCCGCCTGGAGGAAGTCGCCCGAGGCTACGGGCTGGACTTCTTCCCGACCATTTTCGAGATGGTCGATTACGACCAGATGAACGCCATCGCCGCCTACGGAGGGTTTCCCAAGCGCTATCCCCACTGGCGGTTCGGCATGGAATACGAGCGGTTGAGCAAAAGCTACCGCTACGGGCTACACAAGATTTATGAAATGGTCATCAATAACGATCCTTGTTATGCCTACCTATTGCAGTCCAATACGCTGACGGATCACAAGCTGGTCATGGCCCACGTGTTCGGCCACTGCGACTTTTTCAAGAACAACCAGTGGTTCGCCCATACGAACCGCAAGATGATGGACGAGATGGCCAACCACGGCAATCGCATCCGGCGATATATGGACCGCTTTGGCGTGGAGACCGTGGAGACGTTCATTGATGCCTGTCTGAGCATTGAGAACTTGATTGACATTTACTCGCCGCACATCAAGCGTTCCGGCGAGGAGCCGCGTCGCTCCGCTTCGGCCACCGACGAGGAAGAGCCGCCGCCGGAGCCGGGACGGTTCCAGGCCAAGGAGTACATGGACCGGTACGTCAACCCGCCCGAAGCCCTCGAAGCCGAGCGTCGCCGGTTGCAGCAGAAACAAAAACACAACGAGGAGCGGTTCCCGGCGCAGCCGCAGCGGGACGTGATGTTGTTCCTGCTGGAGCACGCCCCGCTGAAAGCCTGGCAACTGGACGTGCTGGCCATGATCCGCGAGGAAGCCTACTACTACGCCCCGCAGGGGCAAACCAAGATTATGAACGAGGGCTGGGCCACCTACTGGCACACCACCATCATGACCCGGCACGGCCTGGAGCCCGGCGAGGTGATTTGCTATGCCGATCACACGGCCGGCACGCTGGCCAGCTACGGCGGGCGATTGAACCCCTACAAGCTGGGCCTGGAGCTGTTCCGCCATATCGAGGACCGCTGGAACCGCGGCTGCTTCGGGCCGGAGTACGAAGCCTGCGACGACTGGGAAACCCGCCGCAACTGGAACACCGAAGCGGGCCTGGGCCGGGAAAAAATCTTCCAGGTGCGCCGCATTCACAACGACGTTACGTTCATCGACGAGTTCCTCACCCCGGAGTTCGTTTACCAGCAGCGGCTGTTTGCCTATCGCTACAACGATCAGGCGGACTACTACGAGATTGAAAGCCGCGAGTTCAAGAAAGTGAAACAACGGCTGTTGTTCCAGCTTACGAACTTGGGCCGTCCGCACATCCAGGTGTTGGACGCCAACTTCAAAAACCGCGGCGAGCTGTTCCTGGAACATGTTTACAACGGCGTGCCGCTGGATTTGCGCGAAGCGAAGGACACGCTGGAAAACCTGCACACGCTGTGGCGCCGGCCGGTGCACATCCAGACGGTGATCGACGACCGGCTGTGCGTGCTCTCCTACGACGGGCACGAACACCAGATGAGCAAAGGCAAAAACAAAATCCGCCACGCCGAAGAGGACGACTAACAAGCATCCAAGTCGCCTCGAGAAAGAGCCGATGCGCAGAGTAAAGGGCATCGCCTCTCCTCCGAAGCGACACGTCCGACAGGGAGGAGGTTCCATGCGTTTGCAACAAGCCGTGGAAAACCAACTGGCCCCATTGACGCTGCCGCTAGCTGCACCGGTAAAGGTGCGGGCCACCGCGGGCCGGGAGCAGGCCGTGGTGGAACTGGTAGAGCTGGATCGTTTGGGGGCGTCGGTCCAGCGGGTAACGGTCGCCTCGCCGGTCCTGGCCACTGTGGAGCTGGAGTCGCTGCGGCGTTTGGGCGACCACCTGGCCCAGCAGCTCTGCTACCTGCTGGAGCCGCTGCGGGTGATCGAATGCGACCCGGAGGGCCACACCGTGCAGATGCGTTCGGTCCAGCCGCACCGGCAGGGCCAGGATCGGTACTTTTACGAACTGTGGCTCCGCCGCGGCGGCGAGCTGGAACTGCTGCGCTGGCACACCGAGCCTGCCGCCGGGATCAAAGAGCAAGTTCCCATGCAACTGACCCGGGAAATCCTGCTGCGGCTGGTAGGCGATTTGGAGCAGGCAATCCGGCTGGTGGAACAAGAATCTGGATAAGAGCGAGTACATCCGCCCGAGACGTGCGTTTGAGCCTTTGACGCGTGTTGCCGGAAGCGGCTGCGGCTGGAACTTCCGGCAGTAATCTGCTTCGGTTTGCGCAAGCAAAGGCAGAAACAAATGGCTCGGGTTTGGTTGTGGTTCTGGGGGCTGGTGTGGTTGGGGCTGGGGCTTTTGGCCAGGGCCGATTCCTGGCAGCGGGTCGCTCCGCCGCCGAAAGACCTACTGGGGCGAGAGCTTCCGCCGGGAGTGGGGGCGGCTTTCTGTTATGTTCCGCCTTGGAAAGGGTTTTTGATCTACGGCGGCTACTGGCCCAGTTACACCAACGCCGCCTGGCTCTACCGGCCGCAAAGCGGCCAGTGGGAACTGCTCTGGCCGTGCGATCAGTGGGGATGGGACACCAAGACCAACAGCGGCTATGTCCGCCTGCCGCGCCAGGTGCACTGGTCGCCGGACCGGCCAGGGCCTGCCCGGGGAATGGCCGCCGTTTACTATCCGCCCTCGGGCAAGGTCTATCTGATTGGCGGGCATCCGGGCGACGAGCGGCACTGGTTCGGCAACACGCGGGTGGGCACTTGGGAACTGGATCCCAAGCGGCGCCGATTTCGTTTCGTTACCGCCCAGGGACCTCGCGGGCTGACCAAGGCTGTTTATGCCTCGCGGGAACGGGTCATCGTCGCCGCTCCGCAGCGGGGCGACCGGGGAGGGAAAAGCGTCACTTGGGTGTTCGAGCCCCGCCGCAGGCGCTGGCTACCACGGGGCCTGAACGGAGGGCCGCGCCCCACTCCCCATGCGGCCTGGGCCTATGATGCCGCAACGGGGCTGTGCGTTTATTTCAACGCTTTGGGAGAGACCTGGACTTACGACGTGCGAAGCGACCGCTGGGAGCAGCGCCGCCCGGCTGAAGCGCCTCCGCCACGCTGGCACGCCGCCGCCGCGTACCATCCGCGCCGCAAGCAGGTGGTTCTCTTTGGCGGAGTGGGGCTGCGAAACGGCACCGCGGACAAAGTGTACGGCTACGGTTCGCGGGTGTGGCGGGATCGGGACGGGGTGTACTATCGGGACACCTGGGCCTACGACGCCGCACAGAACCGCTGGCGGCAACTGGACCCGGCTCCGCCTGCGGATACCCCTTCGGTGCACGACGCCTGCGCCTGGGACTCCGACGCTCAGGTGCTCGTCTGTTACGACCCGGTGCAGGGATTTCTTTCGCTCGGAGCCGCACCGGGGTATCGCCGTCTGCGCCGTGGACCGGAACTTGTCGTCTCTTCCCAATGGCGAAAGCACATGGCCCGGCAAGTGCCCCCGGTGGCCGATTCGGCCGTGCGGGCATGGCGCCGGGTGTTGAAACAACTGCCGGCGGACACCTGGGCCGACCCGGGCGTCCGCTCCCCCTCGTTTGGCGATACGAGCTTCGACTACCACGCCGAGGCGGATTGCCTGTACTGGATCGGCGGTTGCCTGGGAGCCGCGGCGGGCACCTATGAGGATTACAGCTACACCAACCAGGTGGTGGTGTTCGACCTGCAAGTGGGCAAGTGGCAGTTGCGCCGCCCGAACCAGCCCTGGCTCACGCCGCAGGGCGCGGCGCTTCGGCCCGGCAACGGCTGCGGGCGAGGGTTTTGCTACGACTCCAAACGCAAGCTCGTCTGGACCCTGGGCGGGGTTACCGGCGTGGGGCTGGCCGGAGCCCGAGGCATGCAAGCCTACGATCTGCTGCGGGACCGGTTCTTTTCTCCCACTTCAAGCACGCGGGGTTGGGGGTCCAACTGCGGGATGGTTTACGTGCCCCGGCTGGACTGGCTCCTGGCCGTAAGCGGCGGCTATCAGCCGGTGGATACGTTCGCCTTCAGCCCCGAGCGGCGCCGTTGGGTCGCGCGTGCCCCGCATCCGCCCAAGCGAAGCCAGTACGCCCGAGTGATGTACGACCCGGCGCTGGGCGTGCTGTTGCTGGCCCAGGTGCCCAAGCAAGGGTGGCGTCCCGGCCAGTTAGTGAGCCGGGACCAGATGATCCGACTGATGAAGCAGCACGGCTGGCACAACAAGGTGTTTGTCTATCGCCTGCGGCAAAACGACTGGCAGGAACTGCGGGTCGAAGGAGCCGAAGCCCTGGACGACCTGGCACTGGAAGCCGTAGCGTTGGATTCCCGGCATCGCTGTCTGGTGGCTTTGCACCAGCAGGGGGATCGTCGCGGTCCGGTCACCGCCTGGGTGCTCGATCTGGAACGACGCCGCTGGCGCCGCGGGGCCAGCACGCCCCCGGTAGGAAGAATCCACGCCGGATCTTTCGTGTACGCCCAGCGACACAACGTGCTGGTTCTGGCCGCCGGGCGGCAGCTTTATCTGTACCGGTGTCGCGGCGGATATCCTGAGTGAAAGCGGCGACTGGGCGCGGGTTGTTGCGTTTGTTCTTGGTTCGGTGCGGAAGCCCTCAGTGGCCGAGGCCCGGCCGCCTCCCCAAGCTGTAGCTCGGGGTCTGCCGGGTGCGAGAATCCGCGTCGATTCTTGCGTTGGTACAGAAGCACCACGCGGGGATCAGGGCACAAGCCGATTCAAGCTTGGCGAGCCCCGCACTTCAGTCCAGTGAGGTCCGATTGCAAAAAGAACGCCTATTCCTGCATTGGTGCAGAAGCGCCCAGTCGCCGACGGCCGTGCCGTCCTCCGCCGACTGAAGTCGGCGGCTCGCCAGTTGCCGCTGATTCGCTGCGTGCCGATTCGCGGTCGCCGAAGACGAGCTGCGATAAGAATCGATTACGAGTACGAGTAGGAGCACGAGCACGAGCGTTGTTTGTCCGCTGGTGCGGAAGCACCTCGCGCAAGGCGCACGGCGCAAGCCGCAAGCCGATTCTTGCCTTGGAACGGCAGCTCCTGCTCAAGACACAAGACGCAAGACTTCTCTATGAGTGGCTCGCTGGGCCCCGTGTCATCTGGCCTGCCAAAAGCCGATTGCCATCTCCTGAACACGTTGCCCTGCTCCACTACGCCAGGATGGCAAATGTCTTTTGCAACGCTTGGGACGGCTAACTACAATGCCAAGTCGCGTTGACGGACGCGGCAAGAAACGGCGGTGATAAGCTCGTCGGCATTCGAACAGCCCCCCTTCCGGAGGCAGAACGCCATGCCGGAAAACCCCACGGAAAAAGAGGGCCACTGGCAGTGGGACCCTACCTTCCTGAACAGCCGTCGCGAAGCGATATTTATTCTCATCATCTGGGCCTTATGCCTGTTATGGACCGTGCCGTTCTGCTATCTGACCGGCTACATGGACCTGGAAAGCGGCCGGCTCCCTTGGCTGGCCCAGGTGCGGGTGCTGGGGATGCCCGGTTGGATGTTCTGGGGCGTGGCTTTTCCGTGGATGGTGGCCGGGATAGTAACCGTGTGGTTCTGCTACCGGTTTTTGCAGTTGGACGATTTGGGGCAAGCCCCTGAGGAAAAGGAAGCGGAAACCGCTTCGCCATCGGGCAACGAGTCGAACCGCCCCACTTGACCTGAAGGACCAGCGGATGGTGAACGCGTGGGCTTTGCCGCTTCCCTTAGCCGTCAGTCAGGCTAACGCGGCGCTGGTGGTGTTTCTGGTTTACACTGTGGCCGTGATTGTGCTGGCCGCGATGGCCAACCGGCTGCTGCAAACCAGGAGCTTTTTGAGCGAATACTTTCTGGGCAGCCGCAGCCTGGGCACCTGGGCTTTTGCCCTGACGTTCGCCGCCACGGCGGCCTCGGGCGGCAGCTTTATGGGTTTTCCTTCCAAGATTTATTCCCACGGCTGGATTCTGGCCCTGTGGATTGCCAGCTACATGGTAGTGCCGCTTTGCGCCATGGGCCTGCTGGCCAAACGGTTGAACCAGGTGGCCCGAATCGCCGGTTCCATCACCGTGCCGGACGTGCTCCGCGACCGGTTCGAAAGCCCGTGGCTGGGCCTGCTGGCCACCGTGTTGATCGTGTTCTTTATGGTGGTGAACCTGGTGGCCCAGTTCAAAGCCGGCGGGATGATCCTCCAGCGGCTGCTAAGCGACGCCCCGGTGTTCCATGCCACGGCCCAAGGGCTGGGCAAACTGACCCACTCCCTGCCCTGGTTCCGCGGAGTCGAAGCGGAGTATCTGCTCTGCCTGTTGCTGTTCGGTCTGGCCGTGGTGTTCTATACCACCTACGGCGGATTCCATGCCGTGGTGTGGACCGACGTGTTGCAAGGGCTGGTGATGGTCGGTGGCGTGTTGTTCCTGTTGCCGGCCACGCTCTACCTGGTCGGCGGACTGGACGAAGCCACACAGGACATGGCGCAGATGGTCCCCCCGCGCAAGGGCCATCTGGTGGCCAGTTGGCCCGAGGGCCAGATGCCTGGGCGACTGGCCGGGGGAAGCTGGCTGGTGGTTCCCGCCCGGCAGTATCGCCGCGCGGTGGCCGATTGGCTGCAAGAGCAACAACAGTACTGGCAAACCCAAGCGAACAACGCGGCAGACCCTGCGGTGGCCCGCCGCCACCTGGAACTGCTCCGTCGCCGCAGCGGGCAGTTGGACCGGCTGCCTCCGTGGATTTTATTTCGCACGGTCAAAACGGTAACGCGCGACGCGTCCGCACCGGCGCCGCCTGCGCAAGGTTCGGCCCGGCGTCGGCAGGTAACCCTGGAAGTGGTCGAACTGGTTTCCCCACACGAAATCCAGCGGCAGCTTCGCCGCCTATACCAACAACACGCCGCGAAAGTTTCCTGGGAGCAATTTCTTGCCGACCCGGGACGCGTGCTGCATCCGGACCTGCGGGTGGAAGCAATTCACACGGAAGACCCGCTTTCCGGGGCCGACACGCCGGGGGTGTACGTTACAGGGCCGGGGCCCGATCCGGGCGGGTTGGACGGCTTTTTGCCGCTGAGTCTGGCCGTGTCGTTCTTCTTCATGTGGGCCATTTCCGGGGCGGGCCAGCCCAGCAGCATGGTCCGCCTGATGGCTTTTCGCGACAGTTTGACGCTGCAACGCTCCATCTTTCTGTTGGCGGTGTATTACTCGATGATCTACCTGCCGCTGGTGGTCATCTTCTGCTGTGCCCGGGTGCTGCTGCCCGGCCACGACGCCGCCTCGGACCGCATCATGCCGGAGATGGCGTTTTTCGTCACGGACCAGTTGGGCGTGGGCTGGATGGCCGGACTGCTGATAGCCGCTCCGTTTGCCGCCGTGATGTCCACGGTAGATAGTTTCCTGCTGATGATTTCCTCGGCGTTGGTTCGGGACATCTACCAGCGGAACATCAACCCGGGCGTCTCCCAGAAAAGCATCAAGCGGCTCACTTACCTTTCCACGATGGCCGTGGGACTGGCGGCCATGATCGGGGCGGTGAATCCCCCGCAGTATTTGCAGGACATCATCGTCTATGTGGGCAGTGGGTTGGCGGCCTGTTTTCTGGCTCCGGTGGCTCTGGCCATCTACTGGCCGCGAGTGAACCTGGCCGGCACCTTCGCGGGAATGCTGGGCGGGTTTGCCGCTCACCTGAGCATGTACGTGGCCGGATGGTTCTTTCACGGCAGTTTCTTCCGTCCGGTGCGGCTGTTGGGCTGCGATCCGGTGATTGTGGGTCTGGTCGGATCGCTGGTGGCGGTGGTGCTGGTTAGTTGGATTACGCCGCCTCCGCCGCGCCGTCTGGTGCATAAGTTTTTCTGCCGCCGGGTTGAGGGGGCGTCGGGGCGTTGAGATTTCCCCCTTCGTTTCGCTGCGTATAAGCCCTACCAACGGCGTTTTCCCTGCCCGGCTCATCTTCCGCCGCAGGGGCTGACGAATCTGGTTCCAGGGGAACCCCTGTCCCGCCGCCGCGGACTGCACGCGTGGTGTCGGCCCGCGGGCGGCAACGCCGCTCCTGCCGGAGGGTCTCCGCCATGCAACTGACCCGAGATCACTTCTTCTTCCTGGGCGTGCTGCTCATTCTGTTGGGCGTGGAGTTCCGCATGGTCGAATCGTTCGTGCTGAACGAAAAGGCCAGTCAGTTCGTGTTAAAGCGGTTCGGCAACAAGCTGCAGCAGTCGGCCGCCGCCGCACGACAAGACTTGCCCTTGCCAATCCTGCGGGAAAAACGCCCCACGCGTTACACCTGGACTCCGCCGGAGTGGCTCGGCTGGTCGTTGATTTCCATTGGTTCGGTGTTGGTGCTGCACAGCCTGGCCATGCCCAAACCCAGCGGCTGATCGCTCCGGGTGGCTCACTTTCCGCTTCCGACGGCAATCTTTTCCGGTCCGGGGAGCCGTTCCAGCAAAGCCCGGGCCTGCCGTACCGCCTCTTGCGCCCAGGATTTCCGGCCGTAAAGTTGCACAATGGCCTGGCAGATGCGCCGGGCCTGTTGTGGGTCTTTGGAGGCCAGCTTCTCGGCCGCAGCCAGGCGGCGCCGGATGGTTTCGAGATGTTTTTCGACGAACGGCCGGGCTTGTTGCTCCAGCAGTTCCAACTGGCGTCGGGCCAGTTCCAGGCAGCGGCGGTCATCGGACGAGCTGGCCTCGGGCGCCCCTTCATAAAGGGCAAGCAGCGCGCGGAGTTGTTCCCGGGCTTCGGCCGGGTCCTGGGAGGCCAGACGCATCGCGTCCACGTAGGCGGCCTGGACAGGAGAGTGGTTTCGGGAGCGCGTCAGCCGCTTGGCCTGAAGGGCAAGGCGACGTTGCATCTGGAGCAACTGGAGTTCTTCCAGATACTTCTCCACTTCTGCTGCCCGCGGATCGTTGGAGTAGATGCCCAGAAAAGTTTCGATTTCCTGCTTCATGTCCAGCAAGGCGTTTTCGTCCTTGCTGTGGGCGGCGGCGACGATTTTTTCATAGAGCCGATCCGCCGACGGCGGCTGCAACAGATACCAGATCGTCAATCCCACGGCGATCAGCACGGCCACCAACACCCAGGTCTGCGGCGAGATGTGCCAGGGAGACTCCTCCGGTTCCAGCGGCTTGCCCAGCTCCTCTTCGCGCACCACGGTAAACCGGGCCTGGGTAGGCCGCTCCTCCGTCTCGACTTTGGGGGCGGCGGCGTGTGTCGCGGCCACGGTTTCCTGCTGCAGCCGGGGCGATTCCGGGTCGGACCGGGTCGGTGGAAGGTCCGTAGCGCCCCCGGAAGCCGGTGGTCCCTGGGTAACCAGGGTCTCTTCGTCTCCCGGCGGAGGTTCCGGTTCGTCGGATCGAGTCAGCCCTGAGGAGCGGGTTTTGGCCGAAGGGCCGTCGGCCGCAGGCAGTTCTATGGTGAAGCCGGCCGTTTGCTCGGGACTGGCCGCATCGGCGGCGGCCGTCGCCCCGGGGGCCTCGCTTGCCGACGCGGCCTGAGTTCGTCGCTGTTGTTCTTCCCACTGCTGTTGTTTCAGCCCGTGAAGCGTGGCCTGCAACCGGCGAGCCAGCAGCGTGGCGTTGGCGATGCGCTGCTGGGGGTCTTTTTCCATCAGTTCGAAGATGATTCGTTCAATTTCCTCGGGCAGGTCCGGCAGGAATCGCCGCAGCGGCTCCGGCGTGGCGAACTTCTGCATGTGGAGCACTTCGGCGATGCTCTTGGAAACAAACGGCGGATGGCCCACCAGCAGGCAATAGAGCACTGCTCCCAGGCTGTACAGGTCCGAACGGTGGCTGACCAGCTTGCCGTCGGCCTGTTCCGGCGACATGTACTCGGCCGTGCCGATTACGCCTCCAGCCGAAGTCATCCCCGTGCTGCCAAAGAGCTTGGCGATGCCAAAGTCGGAAATCTTCAGCACGCCGTCTTCGTTCAGCATCAGGTTGGCTGGTTTGATGTCGCGGTGGATAATCCCTCGGTCGTGGGCGTGTTTGAGTCCCCGGGCGGCCTGGATGCCAATCTGAAGCACTTCTTCCCAGGTGAACTTGCGTCCCCGTTTCAGCTCCACGTCCAGACTGGTTCCGCGGACCAGTTCCATGGAGTAGAACAGCACGTCGTCCTGTTCGCCGTAGCCGATCAGGCGGACGATGTTGGGATGGCGGAGCATTTTCAGCGTTTCGATCTCGGCGTCGAAACGCTCCCGGAACCCCGGATCCAAGGCCAGGGATCCAATCAGCACCTTGACGGCCACTTCGTCGCCGCTTTCCACGTCCCGGGCGCGATACACCGCCCCCATGCCCCCGCGGCCCAACGGTTCCAGAATCTCGTACGGCCCCAGTTGTTTGAGTTTCATCGTTGCTGGGTCCCTTCGCCTGCGCGGCTGGACGCCCCTGTTTCGAGCCCGGCACCGGCCGCCACACCGTTCCGCAAGAGCCTGAGCAAAAGAGTCGTGTTTTCCAACCAGTGTACCCGCCCGATTCCAGCGAGGCTATTGCTCAGAGCCACGGGGCGGGCCACAATCCCAAAAGCGCGCCACGGTTGCTTGGCAAACCTGGTATCGGGCACGCTTCAATGGAATCGGAACACGCCGCACCTGATGCAAAGGCTCCCTGGTGGGAAGCCGCCGGCCCGGAACGGTTCCTGCCCTGGTTGATTGAGTTGGGAGCGTTGCTGCACGCTTCGGCCGAAGCACAACGGGAACGACTGCCGCTGTTGCTCCGCCAGGCGCGCAGTTGGGGCGCCCGCCCGCTCGCCGACCCGGGAACCCATCTGGCCCATCCGCCTCGCCCCCTCCAGCACGCCCCCGGGGCTGACTCTCCCGAAAAGGAACAACCGCTCGCCGAACTCTGGCGCCAGGCTCAAGAATTGCTGGCCCATCCCGAGCACCGCCTGGTCGTTTACGGCACACTGGCCCCCGGCGAGTGCAATCACTGGGTGGTGGAAGAGATTCCCGGCCGCTGGCTTCCGGCCACGATTCGCGGACACCTGGACTGGTGGGGCGTGATTCCCTACCTCTCCTGGTCCCCGGAGCAGCCTGTGCTCTCCGTGCAAGTCTTCTGCTCCGCCCATCTGCCCGAGCACTGGCCCGAGATCGATTCGTTCGAAGGGAGCAGCTATCTGCGCGTGCTCATCCCGGCACGGATTCAGGGCCAGTGGTGGCCCTGTTACGTATACCATGCGCGGGAAAGCTGGCCTCCGCCGGGACTCAACCCGTAACGGGACGAAGGCTATAATGAGGACAGCAAGCAGCCAGTGAGAACCTCCGGCCCCTGTGGCAAGGGCCGGCACGACGTCCGACCTGCTTAGGGGCTCCCTGCCCGCACGAATCAGGCAGATTGTTTGGGGCCGATCCAAGAGAGACCTTAGCGAGGGAGCCGTTTCCCGATGCCCATTTACGAATACCACTGCCCGCGCTGCCAGAACGAGTTCGAGCTGTTGCTTCGCGGCCAGCAGCAACCCGCCTGCCCCCGGTGCGGCAACGAGCAGTTGCAGCGGCTGCCGAGCGTGCCCGCGGCCCATACGCGCAGCTCGCTTCCCATCTGCCCACCGCCAAGCACCGGCGGTTGCGGCTTGCCCCAGTGCGGACAAGGGCGTTGCCAGTTCGAGTCCTAAGCGGATAGCAATCGGCTTTGGGCAGCCAGATGACACGGAGCCCGACGAGCCGCTCCATAGAGAGGTCTTGCGTCTTGAGCAGGAGCTTCCGCTCCGGGCAAGAATCAGCTTGCGGCTTGCGCCGTATGCGGGAGCTTCTGCTGCAATGTGCGAATAATCGCTGATTTATAGAATCGCCAGTCCCGGGATAGCGCAGTTACTCCCCGCCCGTGTCGTCGTAGCTTTCTTCCACGATGCGGCGGTAGATGGCCCGAGCCTGCTCATAAGCCCGGCGGGCCACTTCGCGTTCCCGGGGACGAATCCGCGGCGATTTGCTCCGCCAGCACACGTCCACCGCCTTCAAACACCAAAGGGCGCTGCGGCGGCTGGCTCGAATCGGCTTGCCGTCCACATGGACGAACACCGGGTTGGTGTGCGACGAAGGATAGATACGCACCGCCACCCAGCAGGAACGCTTCGGACGGTAGCGGAACTGCACCTGGTGCACGGTGCCGTCGGCTTCGATCTCCTGCCGCGCCACGGCCCGGCCGTTGACCACCAGCTCCACCGGCACGCGGCGGCTGTCGCCTACCCGGGCTCGCTCGACGTGCCAGTAGGGTTTCTGGTCCAGCGGCTTGTTGCGGATATGTTCTTGCGGCTTTTCGGCCAGCAGCGCCGCGGCGTTGACCCGAACGGTAAGCTCCCGGCCGGAATCGACGACCAGCAGGCTGGGCTTACCTTGATGGCCGGGCTCGCCTACGCCCAGACCGTTGACGCTGAAGTCGAACAAGTGGCTCAGCCCGTCGCTTACGTAGCTGCGTCCGTCGCGCAGGCCCAGCACCCAGGTGTCGTAGTCGCTGGGCGGCTTGTCCGGGGGCATCTTCACATACACGCGGCCCAATCCCACCCGCTGGCCGTAGATGCAAGGGAAGTCCGTCTCGCCGCTGATGCGGCAGGTCATGCCGCAGTTGAGCGTGTGGTACCAGATGTTCAGCTCCCAGGGGGCGGGTGTGTCCACCGTGGAGATGAAGTCGCACGCTCCCAGGGCCACATCGACGATGTACTCGTTGGCCCCAATGCCGTCGAACGGGGGCATCTCGTAGCTGGGCAGCTTGTTCGACGGGATGCGCAGCCCCCAGCCGCTATGGGCAAAGCCCACGACGCCGCCCTGGCTCTTGGCCCAGCGCAGGATCGGCAAGTCCCAGCTTGGCCACTGTTCGATCTCGGTGGTGCCGGGATAGTCGTCTTCTTTGAGCCGCAGCAGCACCAGGTGCCCGGCGTGCGAGCTGGGAAAGCCGGACACTTCCACGTCGTAGCGCATCACGTAGCGGGCCGTGGAAAGCGGATGCACGCCGCCGCTGAAGAACTGCTTCTGGTAATACCAGCAAGGGCCCCAGGAAAGCACGCAGCCGACGTTCAGGTCTTCGCCCAGCACGTGGCGCATCATGTGTTCCGGCTCTACGCCCTGGGAAGGCACGTCGTAGTGCTTGCATCCGGCCGCGTGCACGTGATGGTCGCCCGAGTACCACCCCCGGGCGGCCATGTGAATCCAACGCTTGAGCCGGAACCGCTCCACGTGGGGGCCTTTCTCTGGCACGTGGATCGTCCGCTGCTGGATAAGGTATTCCGGCCCTCGGGTAAACGTGACGGTGTACCGGCCCGGGGGCAGCAGGACCGATTCCCCGTGATGGCGGTAAATCTGGTCGTGAAAGAAGAAATCGGGAGCCAGCCGCCTGGCCCGCGAGGGGTAGACCCGACCCTGGGCGTCGCGGAAGATGAACTGCCCCGTGGTGGGCGTGCCGTCGTGATCCAGCACTTCCAGCACCACCGGCACAGCCGGCCGGCAGGTGAACAGCACGTTCAGTTCGTTGCGAAAGCCCAGGTCCTGGGTTCCCTGGCCCACGTCGAACAGCAGCTTGGCTTCGCGTTTGCCCGCGTCGCGGCTGTAGAGGCTCACGATGCGGTACTCCACTTCCAGGCCGGAGAGCCTCGGGTTGAGCGGCTGTCGGCGGAACTGTTCGATGGCCAGCCATTGTTCGCGCGGGTCGAAGTCCGCCTTGGGCGGACGCGGTCGCCCAGTGGAACCCCGCAGCGGCCGGGCGTTGGGGCTGTAACAGCGCAGGGCCGAAGTGACGCCCGCTTCGTTGTGCACCTTGATCAGAAACACGCTCCAGCCATGCTGGACCAGCCGGGCCGGAGCCGGACCGCGCTGCACCTTGACGCGGCTTTCCGGGTTGATATTTACCCCAGCCAGGCACAGCGGATCGAGCACCCGCTGAATCGCCACCACGGCCTTTTTCGGATCGGGTTCCCGCAGCGCCTGTTGAAACGCTTTCTTCCGCTGCGGCGCAAGCGGCACGCCGAGCATCTCTTCCAGTGCCGTAACCACCCGGCGAGCCTGGGCAGCCAGTGGCTGGTACTCCACGTCTTCCACCACCGGCAGCGGTTCTCCCCGGACCGGAACCGCCGCCAGAACGACCAGCGACACCAACAGGGCAAGGGCTGCTCGCATCGTTCCAATCTCCTGCACCTCTCGGGGGGGCCAAAGAACCGCCCGCCTGCGTTTTCCCGCGGGCAGGCCGGCCGGCGACAGGGTTCATCGTGCCGCGCCGCGGGCAAGCATGCAAGCAACAAGCCGCCGAGTCGCCTCGGCGGCTTGCCGCACGGAGGTGCAGGGAACTTGCTTCCGGGCAAGGAGTGCCACGGTGGTCGCTTGCCCCCGGAGCCTTACAAGCAGCGGAGGAACGCCACCAGGTCGGCTTTTTCCTGGGCGGTGAGCTTCAGCTCCAGCACCAGGTTGAAGAACTCCACGGTGTCTTCCAGCGTAAGCAGCCGCCCGTCGTGCAGGTAAGGCGGCGAGTCTTTGATCCCCCGCAGCGTAAACGTCTTGATCGGCCCGTCGCCGGCAGCCCAGCGACCGCCGACCCACTGCGGCTTGTAGAACCGCTCGGTGCGCAGGTTGTGCATCAGGTTGTCGGTGTAGTAGGGGGCCGGGTGGCACACGCCACACTTGGCTTTGCCGAAGAACAGCTCCTGGCCGCGCAGCTCGGCCGGGGTGGCTTTTTCCGGATCGAGCTTGCCGTCCCAGCGGAGCTTCGGCGCCGGCGGAAAGTCCAGCAGCGCCTGGAACTCGGCCATGAAGTGCACTTGGCTGCCGCGTTCCAGCACGTTGACGCCCTTTTTGGTGGCGATGACCGGATCGCCGTCGAAGTAGGCGGCCCGTTGCTCAAACTCGGTGAAGTCTTCCACCGTCTTCAGCGCCCGCTGCGAGCCGAACAGCCGCTGGATGTTCACCCCGCGCAGGCTCGGCGTGTCGATCCGGTGGCGAAACGCCTGCGGGCGGATGTCCCCCACCAGGTGCGTGGCGGCGTTGGTGTGCCCGTTGACGTGGCAGTCGAAACAGGCCACGCCCCGGTGCGGCTTGAGCGAACGCCGGTCTTCCGTGGCGTTGAACTGCTGTTGCGGGAACGGAGTGACCAGCAGCCGCAGCCCTTCCAGTTGCTTCGGGTTCAGGATGCCGCTGAACAGTTCGTAATAGTTGTTCAGCGTCACCAGCTTTCCCTGGGACACGTCGCCCAGGTCCGGGCGCGTGGTCAGGTAGATCGGCGGGGGGAACTCGGGCAGCAGGTGTTCGGGCAGATCGAAGTCCAGGTCGAATCGGGTCAAGTCGCGTCCGGTCTGGCGCTTCAGCTCTTCGATGTGGTGTTTGGGAAACAACATGCCCCCTTCGCTGTGATTCGGGTGCGGCAGGGGCAGGAAGCCCTTGGGCCACAGCCCGCGGCGGCGGATTTCTTCAGGTTTCATTCGGGCCAGATCGTCCCAGGTCACCCCCGGGGGCAGTTTCACCCGCACGCCGCCTTGGACCGGCTTGCCGCGGCTCATGGTCACACCGGGCACGGGCCGATTGCTCAGATCGTAACGTTCGGCCAGCAGCTCGCGGTGGGCCCGCATCACTCGCGGCTTGGCTGCGGACATGCGGGCCACAATCGACTCGAACGGTTCGGTTACGGCCACGGGAGCGTAGCTAGTGCGTTCTTTGGGCGGCGGGGGATTCTGCGCCGGTTCGGCTCCGGCGTCCCAGGCCGCGTAGCCCAGCCCCGCAGCGGCCAGAAACAACAAGACCGGCCAGCGGTGTCTTCGTGGGGAAAGTGGTCGTTTCATGGTCCTTCTCCTTCGATGGGGGGAAACGGTACAATCCCTCTGGCACTTCTTCCCTGGCACGCTTGCATCCTAGGCCGGTCGTCCTCTGTTTAGAAATCGAATGATTGGATAGTGCGCATAGGTGGCCGTTATGGAACTGTATCAACTGGAGTACTTCGTCGCCGTGGCCCAGGAGGGGAGCTTCACTCGGGCGGCTCGACGCTGCCTGGTAACCCAGCCCACGCTGAGCCAGCAAATCCAGAAGCTGGAACGCGAACTGGGCCAGCCGTTGTTCCAGCGTCTGGGCCGGCGGGTGGAACTGACCGAGGCGGGTCGCGTGCTGTACGAAAAAGCCCAACACATCCTCCAACTGGCCCAGCAGGCGCAGCACGAAGTGGAAGAAGTTTCCGGGCAGGGGATGGGCCGGGTAATCGTCGGAGCCATTCCCACGATGGCCCCCTACTTGCTGCCCGAGCTGGTGCAGCGGTTCCAACAGGAGTATCCCCAGGCGGAACTTGCCATCGAAGAAGACCTGACCGACCACCTGCTCACTCGCTGCGCCCAGGGAGAGCTGGACCTGGCCATCATGGCCCTGCCGGTCAAGCACGACCAGTTGAACATGGAACCACTGTGGAGCGAACCGCTGTTGCTGGCCGTGCCCAAGGACCACCCGTTGGCGACCAAAAGCAAAGTCACCGTGCGCGATCTGGCCAAGGAGCCATTCATTCTGCTGGACGAGATGCACTGTCTGGGCGAACAGATTGTCGAGTTTTGCAATCGCCAGGCGTACACGCCGCTTGTCTGTTGCCGCAGCGCCCAACTGCTCACCGTGCAGCAGATGGTGGCCTTGGGCCACGGCGTGTCGCTGGTGCCGCAGATGGCCGCCCAGGCCCAGGACGATCCGCGGGTGGTGTATCGGCGTCTCTCGGGCAGCTCGCCGCGGCGGACGCTTGTGGTTCTGTGGCACAAGCACCGCTTTTTGAGCGGGGCCGCCAAAGCGTGGCTAGAAATGCTACGGGCCGAAGCCAAACGCCGAGGCCGAAATAGCAAAAAAGGAGAAGCCGAAAAGCCACGAAAGTAATCTCGCCGGCAAACCGCACCGGAGCCTGTGTTTTGCGCATCGCTCGATGAGGCTGTCGCAAAACTTCCGGCTGGAGATACCACGCTCACGCTCAAGGATTTGGTGCGACACCGGAAGGTTTGGACACACGCTGTAAAATAACGTGCGGCAATGGAAAAGGAACCTGCCCGGTCCGGATTGGGTATCGTATTTGCTCTCTCCTTCTGGCATACTGCGCTGCCAGGATACGGTCCCCAAGCGGGCGTTTGCCTGTGTGGGGAATGCTCGATGAGGCCGAGGGTGCCATGTCTGCTGCTGTTGAACGTCCGGTTGTGGCCGTTACGATGGGGGATCCGGCCGGCGTAGGCCCGGAGCTGGCCCTGCGGATTCTCAACGATCCGCAAGTGGACGCCTGCTGCGTGCCGGTGGTCTTTGGCGATGCCGAGGTGTTGCAACGCGTGGCCGAAGAACAACGTCGTCCCTTTAACGCCCAGGTAATCCCGTGGACCCAATGGCGCAAACGGCCCACCGTGCCCCAGCAGCCCACGGTGATCGACCTGCGGGCGATTTCGGCCCGGGAACTGAATCCGGGACAAGTGGACCGCCGCACCGGGCACGCCGCCTACGCTTACGTGGACGCGGCAATCTGGGCGGCCCTGAAAGGGCATGCCCACGCCCTGGCCACCGGCCCGATTCACAAGGAAGCCATGAATCAGGCCGGCATCCCCTATCCGGGGCACACGGAACTGCTGGCCGCTCGGACCGCCGTCGAAGCGGCGTACATGATGTTCGTCTCGCCCCAGTTGTGCGTCAGCCTGGTGACCGGGCATGTGGGCTACCGCGATGTGCCCCAGGCTTTGTCGATACCGCGGATCGTGGAAGCCATCGGGCTTACGGCCCAGGTGATGCGTGTCCTACGTGGGCGGGAGCCGCTGCTGGGCGTGTGTGGGCTGAATCCGCACGCGGGAGAGCATGGACTGTTCGGCTACCGCGAAGAAGAAGAGCTAATCGTTCCGGCTATCGAAACGGCTCGCGAGATGGGCCTGCATGTGCAGGGCCCTCTGCCCCCCGATACCGCTTTCATCCCCCAGCGGCGCCGTGAGCTGGACGCCATCGTTTGCATGTATCACGACCAGGGGCTCATTGCTCTCAAGGCCCTGGCCTTCGAAGACGCAGTCCACCTGACGCTGGGGCTGCCAATCATCCGCACTTCGGTCGATCACGGCACGGCCCTGGACATCGCCTGGCAAGGCAAAGCCCAGGGAGAGAGTCTCCGCCAGGCGGTGCTGCTGGCTGCGCAACTGGCCGCCCAGCATCAACGCGAGCCGCTACGGGTGAGCTCGTAACCGGTTGGTTTTCAGGCATTTCCGTCTCCCCCGGCGCAAAAAAGCACCCCGCTACCGCAGGAACGGTGCGGGGAAAAGCCGGGGTTGGCTCAAGTCGGGGCGACTGGATTTGAACCAGCGACCTCTACGTCCCGAACGTAGCGCTCTAGCCAGGCTGAGCTACGCCCCGAACTGCTTGTTGGCATTGTAACCACCCAACCGTCAGGAGAAAAGCCCACCGCTGGCTAGAAAAAAGGTTCTGCCAGATGGCTGAATCAGCGGGGGGAAGGCCTCCTTCGGCTGCAGCATGTGGGGCTGGGGAGCCCCGTTGTTGGGAGCAAACGGCGCCAGCCAGATTGTAGGCCATAAGTGCGTTTCTTGTCCGAGGTTACATGCAACCAAAACACCACCCGCCCGCAGGAAACCAGCGACAGACTTCAGTACCCGGGCTAACACTCACCCGACGGCGGAAGCGGGGCTTGGCCCAGGGCTTCTCCAAGGGGCTCGTTGACATGCCGGGGCGGGTCGTGTCAGTTGAAGGCAAGCGATGTTTGATTTCCCGGCCCCAAATCGCCACATTGCCATGCCCGCTTCCCGAGCCGAGCATTCCCAGCCCGAACCTGCCCCGCCTGCGGGTTCTCCTTCCCCGCAGCTCCCCGATGCCCAGGCGTTTCGTCGCACATTGGAATCGTGCGGGGTTTCGTTGCCCGAACCCCAACAGGAACGCCTGCTGCAATACTGCCATTTGTTGTGGGAATGGAACCAGCGGCTGAATCTTACCCGGCACACCACCTACGAAAAGTTCGTCAGCCGCGACGTGGTCGATTCCCTGGCCTTTGCCAGACATCTGGACCAGGGGGAGCAGGTGCTGGATGTGGGTACCGGCGGCGGGGTGCCCGGTGTAATCCTAGCCATCGTCCGCCCCGATTTGCGTCTGACCTTGGTGGACAGCACGGCCAAGAAAGTTCGGGCTGTGCAGGACATCTGCCGCCGGCTCGGCTTGCAGCTTCCGGTTCGGCACCAGAAGGCCCAACGGCTGCTGGAACAGGGCGAAGCGTTCGACACGTTGGTGATTCGCGCAGTAGCCCGGCTGGACGTGTTGCTGGAGTGGTTCAACCCGTACTGGGGGGCGTTTCAGCGGATACTTGTGCTCAAAGGTCCCCGCTGGCTGGAAGAGAGGAAAAAAGCGCGCGAACGCAGGCTCATCCTACATCTGCAACTGCGGCGGCTGGAAACCTATCCAACCCCCGGCACAGGGGCCGAAAACGTGCTGTTGCAACTGCGGCCCAAACAGCCCAAATAGCACCTCCGCAGAATGCAGATTTCCGCCCCGAGGTTGGGACGCCGCCTGAGGTTGGGCAGGCATCTTTCCTGCTCTGTTTTCCTCGCCGAAGAACGGGCAATCCCCGCCGGTACAGTTTCTCAGGTATGCCAAACTCCTGTGTCAAACGACTTTGTGTGCCGTCCTCGAAAGGGACCACCAGCGGGGAAACAAGCTGGCGTTCTGGCTGCTTGTTCGCCCTGTGAGGGAAAACTATGATGAGAGGCTACGGCGTGCAGCCCGTCGGAATCGGGCAGCGTTGCCCCACGGTGGCCATTCTCCTTCGGCTGTGCCCAGCGACTTTGGGATCACGATGCCCGCGGCAGTTATTCATCTGAAACAAGAAGAAGATTTCCGGGACGTTGTCCACCAGACGGTACAGGTGCTGGCCGAGGGGGGCGTGGTGGCCTTTCCCACCGAAACCGTGTACGGCCTGGCCGCCAGTGCCTTGCGGGCCGACGCGGTGGATCACCTGCTGCAAGCCAAGGACCGTCCCCAGGGACACGCCCTAGCCCTGGCTATCAAAGGTTACCAGGAAGTCTGGGACTACGTGCCCGATCTTTCTCCGGTGGCCCAACGTCTGGCCCGACGCTGCTGGCCCGGGCCGGTTACCCTGGTGGTGGACGACCGCCACCCGGAAAGCCTGCTCAACCACCTGCCCGAGAGTGTGTTCCGGGCCGTGGTGCCGGAAAAGACCGTGGGCCTGCGCGTGCCGGCCCACCAGCTCATCCTGGAAGTGATGCAATTGCTGGCCGGCCCTCTGGTGCTGACCAGCGCCAACTTGCACGGCCAGCCGGACGCGGTGACGGGCCAGGACGTGCTGCGGAGCATGGGCGACCGCATCCATCTGGTGCTGGACGACGGACCGTGCCGCTACGGACGCCCTTCGACAGTGGTGCGGGTGTTCAACTCGCCACCGGAAGTCAAACTACTGCGCGAAGGCGTGGTTTCGGCCGGCACGGTGCGCCGCTTGGCTTCGATTATCGTGGTGTTCGTATGCACGGGCAACACGTGCCGCAGCCCGATGGCCGAACACCTGTTCCGTCACTTGCTGGCCCGGCGGCTGGGCTGTTCGCCCGAGGAGTTGGAAGACCGCGGCGTGCTGGTCTTCAGCGCCGGTGTGGCGGCCGCGGCCGGGGCGCCGGCCAGTCCCGAAGCGGTGGAAACCCTGCGGCAACGGGGCATTGCCCTCCAGGGACACGAATCCCAACCCCTGAGCGAACAACTGGCCCGCCATGCCGATTTGCTGCTGACGATGACCCAGGCCCATCGCCACGCCCTGGTGGAACACTGGCCGGAAGTAGCCCCGCGCACCTTTCTGCTTTGTGGCCAAGAGGACGTGGCCGACCCCATCGGCGGACCGCTGGAAGCCTATCAGCGCTGTGCGGACCAGATCCAGCGTTGTCTGGAACCCTGGGTGGAGAAGGTGGCCCAGGAGGCCCAATCGCTGCGGCTACCCGAGCCGTCGCCTCCGCCGGAGTAGACCACCCTCGGAACAAGAGGCCCCGGGCTGGGAAAAGACGTCTCTCCAGCTAGTGTCATTCGGGAGCCACGGCCCCGTCCGGGAAAGGGAGGGAGTTGTCAGACCGAGGTGGCTTTTTCACAATGGACGCCGTCAAAAACAAGGAGTCCCCTGAATGCGAATTGCCGTGGGAAGCGACCACCGAGGCGTGCGGCTCAAGAGCACCATTGTGGAACTGCTGCAACAATGGGGGCACCAGGTGCGCGACGTGGGCACTCACGGCACCGAAAGCGTCGATTATCCCGACATCGCCCGCCAGGTGGCCTGCCTGGTGCAAAACGGCGAAGTGGACCGTGGCGTGCTTATCTGCGGCACGGGGTTGGGGATGTGCATCGCGGCCAACAAGGTAGCCGGGGTGCGGGCGGCTCCCTGCCACGACGAACTGACCGCCGAACTGAGCCGCCGCCACAATGATGCCAACGTGCTGTGCCTTTCCGGCGAGATGCTCAACGAACAAGTGGTGCAACGGATGCTGAAAATCTGGCTGGAAACCCCATTCGAAGGCGGAAGGCACGCGCGCCGGGTGGAAAAAATCTCCCAGATGGAACGGCAGGATTGTTCTTCAGCCGACCCCTCGACGGCCGCCGAAGGGAACTGAAGGGAACTGAACGGCGGCCAGCTACCGTTCCGGGGCCGTATCCGGCTGGGCCGTAAGCAGCGTTTTGCGCAACTCTTTGCCTTCCTGGTATTCCACCTCCACGGTCGATTCGCCCTGGGAATCCCAAAACCGCCACACCCCGTGCCGCTTGCCGTGCCGGTACTGGCCCTGGGCCTGGAGCTGTCCGTTGCGGTACCAGCTCTGCCACGGACCGTGCAAGCGGTCGTGTTGGTAATGGCCCTTCTGCTGAGGCATCCCGTTGGGGTACCACGCCATGAACGGGCCGTGCTTCTCGCCCCGGCGATAGGTGAACTGCTTGCTGCGGCGGCCGCTGGGGTACCACTGGGTCCAAACGCCTTCGCGGGCGTCGTTGACAAAACGGCCCTGGGCCTTGAGGCGTCCGTCCGGGTAGTAGAAGCTCCACTGGCCTTCGCGTTGCCCGCGGCGAAACTCGCCTTCGGCCCAGCTTCCGTCGGCAAAGGTTTTCCGCCACACCCCTTCGCGGTTTCCGTTGCGGTACTGGCCCTCCTCAACCGAACCGTCAGGCAACTGAATGGTCCACTGGCCGTCGTTCAAGTAGTTGGTCATCACGGCCGGGCCTTCGGCGATTACTTCGCCGTGGGAGTTGAACATCTTGACCCAACCGTGCTCAGGTCCCAGGGCGAACCGCTGCGTGGTGGGCTCCCACGTGGCCAACAGCAGCCGCCCCTGGCGCACCGGGCGGCCCAGGAACGCATCGGCCGTGCTGCGCAACAGGATGTAAACTTCCAGCCTTTCCACTTGTTTGCCGGGATGCTCCGCTTCGTAGCGGCGAACCAGGTAGCGGCAGAACGCCCGCCGGGTAAACTCCTCCGGATGGCCCGGCGGCACCGGACCGTGGCCTACGGCATAGAACAAGTAAGTGCCCCAGATGCGCGGATACCGGTGTTCCCACCACGGCGGGGGCGATTCGTCCAGCACCCGGCCTGTGAGCAGGTCGATGGGCTGCGGTTCGTCCTTCACTCGGGCCGGAGCCACCCACCAGGTGTCGCTCAATGGCACGTCGGGGGCGAACATGTACCAGATTTGCTGGGCCTGGAACAAATGCAGTACCGGGTTGGGGATCGAACGGCCCCAGAACGGAAACCCGCCGAACCCGTGCCCGGCCAGCCCAGGCACCACGTTTTCCTCGTAGCAGCTTAGCAGGATTGAGCCGAACAGGACGGCCGTCAGCGCCTCGCGACTCCAACGCCGCCAGGACGAAGCGGCTTGCGGAGCCGTGGCTTGCTCGTCCTCCTGCTGTTCCCCTGCGGGGCGAGGCTTCGGCTTTCCGCCCACCGGGGGCACGCCGCAGACGGCCAGGCCCAGCCAGGCCGAGATGCGATGGCGGTGGCGAGCCACCAGGTCGTAGCCCCAATCGGCCAACTGGCGCAGTCCCGGCAGGCGAAGCACCCAGGCCACATGCCAAGGCAGCGGCAGCGCCCGGGCCAACTGCACGAACGCGCCGCTTCGCGTGTGCATCCGCCCACGGGCATCGTAAACCACCACCGATTTGTCGATCAGTTCCCGGGGCACGTCGTGTTCGAACCGCCGGGGATGCGTGGTGCCAATCCACCGGATCATGCCGAACCGATCCAGCAGGGTCATCACCTCGGCGGTGCGTTGGCAGATGCCGCAGGTGTCGTCGTAATAGGCGGTCACGGGCCGAGAAAACCGCCGCAACAGCCGAGCCAGCAGTTCCCAGTCCCGAGGGGTCAGCAACAGCGTGTAGGTGGCCACCATCGTCTGGGAAAAGAACCCCTCGTCGATGGTAAGCCAAATACCTGCGTGCAGGGCCAGCAAGCCTACAATCAGCAGCCGGCGCAGGTGGGGCTGAAACCAGGGGCACATAATCATCGGCAGCGCGGCATACTCCACGGCCAGCGTGCCGTAGGTGAGCACTTTGTGCCAGAACAGGGGCAGCTCGCGCAGGGGGATGGCCGCCGGATAGACAAACTGGTCGATCTGCACCACTAGGTAGGTGGCCAGCCCGGAGTCCCAGGTCCAGCCGCTTTTCCAAATGGCCGTCATCAAGTAGATGAGCCCGATCTGCAATACAATCCCGAAGGCGGCCAACTGCCGGAGGGACTGCCGCGGGGCGCGATGGAGCGGTTCTCCCACGGGATGGGGCTGTTGGGGGTCGATCCCACGGGCCAGCCCTTGCCGTAGGGCGTCGAGGGAAAACCGGGCTCCCAGCGGCAGAAACACGCTCCACAGCAACATGGTGGCCAGCACGCGATCAGCCCCAATCACGGTGTAGGGGTTGCGGTTCAGAATCGCTCCCCAGCAAACCAGCGATAGCACGGTGAACAACCGCGTGCGCCAACCCAATAGCAGCGCCAGGTAACAAACCAGAGCGAACAGAAAAAACGCCCGCATGGCCCAGGGCCAGTGGTCGATCCAGACCAGCGGCGTGAGGAAAAACGGCGACATGCGGCCGTTGGCCTCACGGAGCATATCGCAGGAGAGCACGCCCTGGTCGGTGTAGAGCGTATCGAGCCACGACCACTGCACACACCAGTTGGCCAGCAGCAACAGCCCCACCGCGATGCGGAACGCGCCCAGGGAGCGCAGATCGATCCGGAAGTAGAAGTCCACCAGGCGGCTTCCTCGGGCGGTCATCGTTGGCTCGGGCCGTGCTGCTGCCTAGGAAAAGCGTCCTTCGCCCTGCGAAGGCAAATCGGAACGATTGCTCTTTTTTATTGTACCCCCTGGAACGGCCCGGCCGAGCCAACCCTTCTAAAATCAGCAAGAGCTGGCATAAACCAAGCTCCCCGAAACCAGCATGGAATCGTGGAGAAAACCAGCCGGTGCGACCCTTCAGCGGAGAGCGGCCTGACACCCGGGCAACGCCGCTCCCACCAGGCCCACTCTCCGGTTTGCGTCCTGCGATGGGCAATACCACAATGGGAGCGAAGGTTTCCCTCCGGTTGCGTTTCGGTCCAAACAACTAAGGAGTCTTTCGATGCTGCGTCCGCTGGCGATGACGATACCGGCTCTCGTCTTTGCGGTTCTGGGGCACGGGGCGGCCCAAGCCCAGGGGTTTCGGCCTTCGCAACAGACGGCCATCGCCCAGGTGGAGCAGCTTGCCGACGAGCTGAAAGAGATGAACCGCTCCATCTGGCAATGGGCCGAACTGGGACTGCAAGAACACCGCTCTTCCAAGCTGCTGGCCGATCGGCTGGAACGAGCCGGGTTCAAAGTCACCCGCGGCGTGGCCAGCATGCCGACGGCGTTCGTGGCCGAGTGGGGCTCGGGCCGTCCGATCATTGGCATCCTGGCCGAGTACGACGCGCTGCCGGGCATGAGCCAGAAAGTGGCCCCGCGCCGCGAACCCTTGCGGCCGGGGGCCCCGGGTCACGCCTGCGGCCATAGTGCCTTGGGCACCGCGGCCGTGGGAGCCGCCCTGGCCATCAAAGAAGCCATGCAGAAACACCAGATTCGCGGCACGCTACGGCTGTATGGCACCCCAGCCGAGGAAACCGGGATCGGCAAGGTCTATATGACCCTGGCCGGCGTGTTTAACGACCTGGATGTGTGCCTGCACTGGCACCCGAGCACGGCCAACGGGGTCTGGGATGGCAGTTCCAAGGCGCTGGTGTCGGCCAAGTTCACGTTTTACGGGCTGCCGGCCCATGCTTCCGTCAGCCCCGAGGCGGGCCGAAGCGCCCTGGACGCCGTGGAGCTGATGAACGTGGGAGCCAACTACATGCGGGAACACCTGAAAGAGGACGCCCGGCTGCACTACGTGATTATCGACGGCGGCGGAGCCCCCAATGTGGTGCCGCCCAAGGCCACGGTCTGGTACTTCGTGCGGGCCGACCGGCACGAGGACGTGGAGTACAATTTCCGCTGGCTGCAAGACGTGGCCAAAGGAGCGGCCATGATGACCCGCACCCGGCTGGAAATCCAGGTGGACACCGACTGCCACGAGATCATCCCCAACCGTCCCTTGAGCGAGCTGATCCATCGCAACATGGTCCGCCTGGGACCGCCGAAGTTCACCGCCGAAGAAAAGCTCTTTGCCCGCAGGCTTCAGGAACCGCTGGTGCAGGAGTTCGGCAAGCGGTTCGCCCTGGCACTGCACGAACAGGTGGACCCGCTCCAGGCCAACCCGAAGCCCAGCAAGGGATCGACCGACGTGGGCGATATCAGTTGGCACGTTCCCACCGGGGGGTTCCGCACCGCCTGCATGCCCGTGGGCAGTCCCGGACACAGTTGGCAAAACGTGGCGGCAATCGGATCATCCATTGGCGAGAAGGGCCTGCTTTACGCGGCCAAGGTGTTCGCCGTCACGGCCCTGGACCTGTTCGAGCAGCCCCGCTGGATCGTAGCGGCCAAGGAGGACTTTGCCCGCCGGACCCAGGGGCGGAAATACTTCAGCTTTGTGCCCAAGGGCCAGAAGCCGCCCAAGCAAATCCGCTGAGCAGGCAGCCGCTGGTTCCTGAGTACTTGCGAAGGCACTGCCCACCGGCAAGCCGCCACGTAGAGAGGTCTTGCGTCTTGGGTCTTGTGTCTTGAGCTGGTGCTTCCGCACCGGGCGCGAATCGGCTTGCGGCTTGCGCCGTGCGGCTTGCGCAGGGAGCTTCCGTTCCCGTTCAAGAACAAACGCTAATTCGTAGAAGTTGGCAAGCCTTGCCTCTGGCGGCCAAGGGCCGACAATGAACAGGGCTGGTCAGAAGATTGCGGCACGCCGCTTCGGATGGCCGGGGTGCCTGATCAGCGCGGTGTGGTCGGCAAGTACGTGTTCTCTCTGGCAAGCAAGTTCCCATGCAGCCTTGTGACATCCTCGGCCCTCAGGGCACGGTGGCCCGGCGGTTGCCCCAGTACGAACATCGCCCTCAACAGCTCCAGATGGCCGAAGCCGTGCTGGAGGCGATTCTGGCCGGGGAACACCTGGTCGTCGAAGCCGGCACCGGCGTGGGCAAGAGCTTCGCCTACCTGGTGCCCTGCATCCTGGCCGCTGCGGACCCGGAAACCCAGGAACACTTGGGCCAGTCGGTCCGGGTGCTCGTCTCCACCCACACGATCAACCTCCAGGAGCAGTTGATAGGCAAGGACATTCCGTTTCTCAACGCGGTGATGCCGGTCGAGTTTTCGGCCGTGCTGGCCAAGGGACGGAGCAACTATCTGAGCCTCCGGCGGATGGAGCTGGCGTTGAACCGCGGGTTCGGTTTGTTCAGCGACCAGGAAGAAATCGAGCAACTCCAACAGGTGCGCAACTGGTCGGCCCATACGGCCGACGGCTCGTTGAGCGACCTGCCCTTTGCCGTACTGCCGCAGGTGTGGGACGAAGTGCAGAGCGATTCGGGCAACTGCCGGGCGAGCCAGTGCCGGCACTTCAAGCAGTGTTTCTACTTTCGGGCCAGGCGGCGAATGCAGCACGCCCAACTGCTGGTGGTCAACCACGCCCTGCTGTTTTCGGACCTGGCTGCCCGCCGCGAAGGCTGGTCTCTCCTGCCGGACTACGACGTGGTGGTGCTGGACGAAGCCCACACCATCGAAGCGGTAGCCAGCAGCCACTTGGGCATCCAGGTCACCAGCGGGCAGGTGCAATACGCCCTGGGGCGATTATTTAACGAGCACACCGGCCGGGGACTGTTGGCCGTACACGAGCTGAAAGATGCCATGCGCCAGGTGAACACCTGCCGAGACGTGGCCGGGGAGTTCTTCCAGGCCGTCCGCCGCTGGCATCAGGAACAACGGGGAAACGGACGCGTGGACGAACCGCTGGACCTGAAGCCGGACCTGGTCGGCCAGTTGGAGGACCTGGCCCAGACCGTGCGCCGCCACGGCAACCGTTTGGAGGACGAAGACCAGCGGACCGATTTCATCTCTGCGGCCGGTCGCCTGCAAGCCCTGGCTGCCGAGCTGCATCGCTGGCTCGCCCAGGAAGAGCCCGATGCGGTGTACTGGGTGGAAGTGGGCTCGGGCCGCCGCCCTCGGGTGGAACTCCAGGCGGCGCCGCTTGACGTGGGACCGCAACTGCGCGAGCTGCTTTTCGACCAGGTGCGCAGCGTCATTCTTGCCAGTGCCACGCTGGCTGTGGACGGCGACGAACACTTCGAGTTTTTCCGCACCCGGGTCGGGTTGCCTCAATGCCGCACGCTGTGCCTGGGCAGCCCCTTCGATTACGCTCGCCAGGCCGAGCTGGTGCTGGTGCACGACATGCCCGATCCCCAGGATACGGAAGCGTTCCTCCCGGCCGCCGTGGACGTAATCCAGTATTACGTGGAGCAGAGCCAGGGGCGCACGTTTGTGCTATTTACCAGCTACTCGATGCTTCGCCAGGTGGAACAGGCGCTGATGCCCTGGCTTGCCCGAAACAATCTGGCCCTCTACACCCAGGGGCGGGACGTGCCTCGGGACCGGCTGTTGCAGCAGTTCAAGGACAACCCTCGCGGCGTGCTCTTGGGCACCGACAGCTTCTGGCAGGGAGTGGACGTTCCCGGCGACGCCCTGCAAACCGTCATCATCACCCGGTTGCCGTTTCGGGTGCCGGACCAGCCGTTGGTGGAGGCCCGCATCGAAGCCATCCGCAACCGAGGCGGCAACCCGTTCATGGAGTTCCAGGTGCCCGAGGCGGCGCTGAAGCTCAAACAAGGGTTCGGGCGGCTAATTCGCACGCGGCAGGACACCGGTCGCGTCGTGGTGCTGGACCCGCGGATTGTCACCAAGCGTTACGGGCGGGTGTTTCTCAACTCGCTGCCCCCTTGTCGCCGCCGCAAAGTCTCCTGGCGGCAGTTAGCCCAGCAGGCGAAGTGAAATCGTACCGCGGGAAACCAATGCGTATCCCGGGCAAGCAACCGCGTCGTGGCAAAGAGGAGACGGGGCACTTGCCCGCAGCACAAGCGGGTCCCGATGCTACTGCCCAGGAGCCAGCGTTGCCGCTTGCGGCTGTTTTTGGACAAAGACGCCCAGAGCGAATCGGATTTCCCGGGCGGTAACTTGTGCCGCAGCGGCCACGCAGTCAGCCACGGCCAGCAGTTCGGCCGCGCCGCGAGCCGCTCGGGCGATTGCAGCCGGATCGTGCTTTTTTTCCGGCTCGAACAGTTCCGGCACGGCTTCGGGCCGCTGTTGCAACAAGCGGCGCAGCTCCGCCAGAGAGACAAACAGCCGGTGGTGCGGCTTTGGCACGGCCGGTTGCAGTTCCCGCCAGCAGGCGTGGTCGTCCAGCGAAGCGCCCCCCGGGGAGTTCCAACAGCGGCGTAGTGCTTCGGCGGCGCTTGCCGCCCAGAGGGAATCCCTCGCCACGGCGAAAACCGGCAGGGGCTCTTCTTCCGGCAGTGGGGGCGTCCCTTGCGGAGCTGCAGGTCGCAACAGCCGGGGACCTTCCGCAGCGGGACTGGCCCGATAGACCACTTTGCGCCCCAGAGCCAGTGAACCGAACAGCGAAGCCAGTCCGGGCAGTACTTCTTCCAGGGCTTGCGCCGGAGAGCCGGTGGGGTTGTTCCCGGCCCAGCGGCGTTTCAGCCCCAGGACAGCCACCCAGCCCAATCGCAGCACCCCTTGCTCATCGTGGTAGGCCAGCAGAGCCACCCTCTGGCTGGGCCGCAGCAGCGAAGCAGCAGCCAGCAAGCCCGCCCTGACAGCCGCAGGGACGGACTCTTCGGCTTGCTCCGGGATCGGGATGGCGGCATCGGAACCGCTTCGACGAGCAGCTTTCGCCCGGCGAAGGTCGCTCTCTTGAAACGCCACTTGCAACAACCGGTGCAAATCCAAGTGGAAGCTGGCAGCGGCAATCACTTCTTGGGGCAAACGGGCAAAGTCCGGGCCGGCGCCTTCCAGGGCTTGCAACCTCCGAGCCAGCATCGGAGGCAGGCGGTCGCGCCGGTAGGCCAACTGCCCGTAGCAGACTAGGTGTTCTTCGGCCCGCAGGCCCAAGGCCAGATAGCGCAGCGCGGGCCAGATTTGCAGCACGTCTTCGTCCGTAGCGCCGTAGTCGCCCGGGCGAGGAAGCTGCTGTCCCTGACGGATACTCTGCTCCCAAACCGGCAGGTTCACAAACACCCAGGCCAGGGTCCGAGGAAGCCGCTGCTGCCGGGCCTGACGAAACGAGGCGTCCAGCGCCAGCGAGCCTTCTCCCCGTGCGGTGAACTGTGCCAGGGTTTGCCGGTAGATTTCCTCGTCGTTGGCCACGGCCAGATAGGGGCCCAGCGTGCCTACGATGGTCGTCTCGCCGGGGGTGTCCTTGCCGCCCGACTGTTGGTAAAGCCAGTAGTTGTGCTGGCCGTGGGCAACGTGGGTCCAGGCCGACATCTCTTCGTGGAACAGCCGACGTAAGCCCCGGCTCAATCGCTCGGCGTGTTCTTCCCGGCCGCAGTCCACCACCAGCAGCAGTTTGCCGTCCGCACCGGGCCTCTCTGGGGGCCAGAGCGCAAGCACCATTCGCCGCTGCAGGGCGAGTTGTTCCAGTTCCCGAGGCGTAAAGCCCAACTGCCGAGCCACCTGCTCGAACGCGGCCTGGACCGAGCCGCGTTGCCGGGTCCACCAGCGGCGCACCGGAGGGAGTTGGGCAATTCTTCGCCCCAGCGGCCCCTGGATGAAGCGGCGGAGCGTCGGGGCCGGTTGCTCCAGCTCCACCACCACGCCCACCTGGTCGTCGAGCCAGTGGTAAGGCTCCGGAAACTCAGCCGCCGCTAGTTTCGGCAGGGGGGCCAGGACGGCGACAACTAACAGCAGAGACAAACTGACCCGTCTCCTGCCCCGATGCGGCGGCAGGACACAGGTGCGGGAAAAACGCCAGAACAGGAAACCGAAGCGGATCACCGGATTGCTGTCGCCTGGAAGGAACACGTTCGTCACTGCCGGGGATAGTGCGGCGCGGGGGCTTGGGGGCACTTAGCCGGGGTCGGGTTCAGGGGCCGAGGGCTCCTGCGAGGGGACTTCCGTCACCCGGCTCCAGAACGCCCCCAGCGTGGAAAACGTATCGCTTGCCACCGGTTGTAAGGGGCGCACCAATTCGGTCACAGGAGAAAGCACCTCGGCTCCCACCGGCGGAGTCTGTATGGAAACCGAGCCGCCTTCAGGCAACAGGGCTTGGGCCTGTTGCAAGTCGAGTCGGGTTTCGGCCATCAACTGCTCCAGATTTTCCTGCAACTGGCGCTTTATCGGAGCAAGCGAATCCTTCCGTCCGGCTCCTAGCGGCCCCTGGTCTTGCTCGACTACCACCACGGGGAGGGGACTCTCCGGCCGAGGCCACAGGGAGTCCACCGCCACCATGACCAACACTCCCAGGGCCACTGCGGCGGCCAGTACCACCCCGTCCCAACGTCGCCGGGCGGAAGCTCCCGACTGGGTAGCGGTCGCTTCGGTCCGGTCGGCCCGTACCCGGTGGAGGATGCGCTCGGGCAGGTCCTCCGGCGGCTCGGGCCGAGGCAACGCCCGCACCGTCGCTTCCAACTGCTTGAGCAGTTCCATTTGTTCGGCACAAGCCGGACAACTACGGCAGTGTTCGGCCACCAGGTGGTCGTCCTCTGGCCGCCGTCGCCCATCCAGCAACTCGTGCATCCGGTTCTGGATCGTAGGGCAGTCCATCGCTATATCCTGTCTTGTGTCCTATCCTGCGTGCAGGGTGCCACGGGTGGTCAAAAACTGGATCAGCTCTTGCCGTGCTCGATGGATCCACGTCTTGATCGTTCCCACCGGACACTGCATCACTTCGGCAATTTCGGCATAGCTGAGTTCCTGTTCGTAAAACAGCAAAAACGCCTGGCGGTGTTCGGCCCGCAATTGCTGCAAGCCCAACTCGACCTCTTCTTGCAGGTCGTTGTTGGGGGCCGAAGCTTTCCGCGGCAAGGGCTCGACTTCCGGGGTGGGTACTTCCAGCCGGTGGCGGCGCTGCCCCAGAAAACTGCGGCAACGGTTGGCCGCAATAGCCAGCAGCCAGGGGCGGAAGGCCCGTCGGGGGTCCCAGCTTTCCAGGTGCCGGAACATCCGGACGAATGTTTCCTGGGTCAGGTCCTCCGCGTCGTGGCTGTTGCCCACCATGCGGAAACACAGGCCGAACACCAGCTTGTGGTACCGCTGCACCAGCTCCTCCATGGCCGTCTGCTGGCCCTGGAGACACCGCTGCACTAGAGCTTGGTCGGTTTCACGCTGGCTTGGCACTGGTGCTAGGCCCGTTTCTGCTTTCAACAAAGAATACCCCAGACCGGCCCGACAGGTTTCAGGGGCCCCAGGACGAACTCCCCCCACTTGGGGAGGCGGCTAACAGGAAAATCCCTACGGCTTGGACCGTCTTTGCCGCTAGCAGGGGATTCGTTCCTCCCCGGCCGCGTATTGACATTGCCAAACACGGTTCCGGCTAGGGAGACGGGCCCTCGGGGATCAGCTCCCCTTGACCGCTTCGCGAACCACGTTTCGGGCCACCTTGTAGGCGTTGACCAACACCTGGCCGCGCAGCTCCAGTTGCTCGGTGGTGAAGTAGCGCTGGCCTTCACTCGGCGGCAATCCGGCGATGGCCAAGGTAACGGGAATCAGCTCCAGGAACTCTTTGTACCGCCGCTTGATTTCTTCCACGTTGGTTTGACTCATCCTGTACGTTCCTTTCGTTGCAGATGATACCGAAAATGAAAAGGAACTGCCCCGCTGCCTGTACCAGCGTGTGCGAACGTACTCGGGCCGCGGCATCGTGACAGCACTACCGCCCGCTGGGTGGTTCTATGATATTTCCCTGGCTCGGTGCTTCCTAGCACCTGTTCCGATTCGCCTCCGCCGACGCGCCGTCTGCCACCCGGAGCAATTTTCACTGAAAGAAAACGCGGTTGCTTCTCCGACAAGGCACAGGTTACTATGAAGCCGTGGAGGGTGTGTGCTCCCCAACCCGTCTGCGAATTGGGGGACGGCCATGATTCGTTATTCTTGCGATCTTTGTCACCGCACGCTGCAACCGCACGAAAAACGCTATGTGGTACGCATGGACGTGTTTCCCGGCAACGAGGAAATCTACCCGGAAGATCTGGAAGAAGACCGCGATCATCTAGCCGAACTGAACCAGCTTCTGGAAGGGCTGGACGACGAGGCGCTGGAGCAGCCCGGATGCCACCAGTTCCGCTACGACCTGTGCCCTCAGTGCTACCAACGCTTCGTGCGGAACCCGCTGGGCCGGGAAGTTAGCCTGCCGTTCAACATCAGCCAGAACTAGTCGTAGGCTAGCCGGCACTCACGACGGCTTGGCGAAAATAAGGCTGCCGTCGCGCCTGTCGGTTGCATCAGGGTAGACCTTCCCTTAGTCTTTCGCAGCAGGCCCCGTGGCACTTTCCTCGGACGAAACGGCCGTCTGGATAATCTCCTCAGCTCCCAGCACCAGGGCCAGCTTGCCTCCGCCCAGTTGGGTTACGCCGGCCACGCCCACCACGTGGCTGAACAAATCTTCCAGCGGGTTAACCACCACCTGGCGGTGTCCCAGAATTCGTTCTACGGCCAGACACAAACTACCTTTGAGACTGCGAATCAGCACGATGGGGACCAGTTCCTGGTCGTCTATCTCCTCGGGCTGGATGCCTAACGCTTTGCCTAGCGGGACTACGGCATGGGTCTGCCCCCGTAGAGTCACGGCCCACTGGGTTTGTACTTGGACCAGTTGCTCCCGAGGCACTTCGGCGATTTCCACCACGTGCTCAAACGGCAGGGCGAACGGCTGACCGGCCCAGGATAGCATCAGGGCGTCCTTGACCAGCACGCCCTGTTGGATGGGGATAGTGATGCGGAAAGTGGAGCCGCGTCCGACTTCGGACTTCAGGGTAATCTCGCCGCCACGTTCCCGGACGGTGGTAAGCACCACGTCCATGCCCACGCCGCGTCCCGACACGTCGGACACTTTTTCGGCGGTGGAAAAGCCGGGGTGGAAAATCAGTTCCTGGGCTTCCTGGTCGCTCAAGGCTTCCGCCTGCTTGGGGGTGAGGATGCCCCGTTCGACCGCTTTGCGGCGGAGCCGGTTCGGATCGATTCCCCGGCCGTCGTCGCGAATCTCCAGCACGACTTCCTTGGGAGTTTGCTGGATTTCGATCCAGATGTTCCCCTGTTCGGGCAGGCCCATGGCCGCTCTTTCTTCCGGCGACTGGATGCCGTGGTCCACGGCGTTGCGGACCATGTGGGTCAAGGGAGCGTCCAAGGCTTCCAGGGTTTGCTTGTCCACCGGCATGTCTTCGCCAATCAGGTGCACCCGCACCTTCTTGCCCAACTGGTTGGCCAGTGTGCGGGCCAGCTTGGGAAACTTGGACAGCAGCGTGCCGGCCGGAATCCGCCGCAGGGTGAGCACCTTCTGTTGCAGGTCGTTAGACTGCTGGACGAAGCTGCCGTTGATTTCCCGCAACTCGTCCACCAGCGCCTGCAACTGATCGGTTTCGGCCATCCGCTTCTGCACGTCCTTGTAGCGCTCGCAGGTGATGAACAGCTCCGAGACACTTTCCAGAAACTCGTCCAGATAGTCTTCCCGAACCCGGACGATTCGATGCGGTTCTCCGCCGGAACCTTTGGCTTTTCCGCCGGCGGGCTTTCCCTGTTTTTGCTGAGTCTGCTTGGTCGAACCGGACTTTTGCTGGTCCTGGGCCGGCTCGGGCTGTTCCTGGTGGCAGAAAGTGCCCAGCACTTCTTGAATCGGTTCCCAGATGATGCTCACCAGATTGTCGTCCAGGTCCAAGGGGCTTTCCAGGATGGTGCGGAAGTCGCCAGCGGCGTTGCGCAACCGGGCCGCTTCGTTTTGCTGGCCGTGCTTTTCCAGGCTTTGGGCCGCCTTGTCAACCTGCTCCAGAAAGGTCTTGCCCGCCTCGTCGGTGTATTGGCCTTGTTCCCACTGGTGGAAAAAACCAGCCAGCGGGCGCAACACGTCGGTCACGTCGCTTCCGTCCGGCGCGGCAAACTTGCTTTCGGCCAACTGGGCGGCGGAATGTTTGGGCGGCGATGGGGTTTCCGCCGACGCCGCATTCTCGGCCTGCTGCTCTTTGGGGGGATCAAGCTGCCGGGCGATCTGTTCCAGCTTTTCGGCAACCTGGGGCGCTTCGGGCACGGTCCATTCTTTGAGCTGCTCGGCCACTTCGCGAAGCTGCTGCGCCGCCTGGGCCATTTGCACCTGCGGATCGTCCGAGCCGCCCAACTCGGCGACCAACTGTTCCAGCTTGTCAAGCAGGGCCTGCTCCGCTTCGCTTAGTTCCTGGCGCTGCTCTCCGTCTCCGGCTTGCTGGAGCGCATCGTCCAGCAGGTCGATCCCCTGGATGAGAAGCTCGGCCAGACGGGCATCGGGGGGGAGTGTGCCGCTGCGCAGCTTGTCCAGCACGTTTTCCAGACGGTGGGCAAAGTTCTTGATGCCCAGCAGACCGAAGAATCCCGCCGCTCCCTTGATGGAATGGACCGAGCGGAACACGGCGTGGATCGGTTCCGTGTTTTCCGGCGAGGAAAAGAACTCGTCCAGTTGCTGGGGAATCTCGCGAAGCGAGTCCAGCGCCTCTTGCAGAAAGTCGTTGAGCAGTTCGACGGATTCGGCGGTCATCTCTCAGCGTTTTGTCTTTCTGCGAGTACCATCCAGGCGAAGCAGCTCCAGGTTGCGGCACGCGATGGGCAATGTCTTGTTTAGTTGTGATTCGAAAGTTGGCCTTGCAAGGCCCGTTTCCGTTCGACAAGCTCACCCAGGCATTTCCACCAGCGGTCGATCTTGCGGAAGCAATCTTCCAGGCAAGCCAGCAGGGGTTGGATGTCCTGCACCGGTTTGAAAAAACAGGCCTCTGCCCCGTAACGCAGGGAGCGAATGACGGTGGTCTGGCCCACCAGTCCGGTCAGCATCACTACCAGGATAGTTCCGTCGTACTCCTTGATTTCGCGCAGCACCTGCAGCCCGTCTTTGCCCGGCATATCCACATCCAGCAGCACCAGCCGCGCTCGGGTCCGCGTCAACTGGTTCATCAACTGGTTGGGGTCGTTTACTGGTATGGACGTAATCTGGTGGGCGGCCAGTTGACGCTGGATGAGGGCCGTAAGCTGCGGATCGTCGTCCAAATGTAATAACATGCGATCAGCCATCGGCTGCGCCCCTTACAGTAGAGGTGGCAACGAGCACCGGAACATCAATTCCCGCCATAATCGTAGCTTCCGCTGCGACGGCTTCCTGAACAGCAAGGCGATGCAGCCGAAGGTTTTTCGTCCTCCAAGGCAAGCCGAGCCGAACAATTGCCAAAATCGTCAGACTCATTCGCTGGCCTGCCGCAATTCGTAAGCTACTTTTGGATGAACCGAATGTTCGGTTTGGGGCATCTCTGCGGGAGGTGCCAGTGGAAAGGAGCGTGCGTACGAACCGACGACAAAGCAAAGGAGGAACGCCCATGAGCCAACTGCTTTACTCTTCGCTGGCCAGCGACCCGGACCTGGCCGAACTGGTGGAAATCTTTGTGGAATCGCTGCCCGAGCGGGTTGAAACACTCCGGCAGGCGTTCGATCAGGGGGATTGGGAAACCCTGCGCCGCACCGCCCACCAGCTCAAAGGGGCAGCCGGAAGCTACGGGTTCGACCCGCTCAGCCCCTCGGCTGCTCAGCTCGAACAAAGCGTTGCTTCGGGCCCGGAACAAGACGTGGAAGCGATCCGCCAGGCGCTGGAGGAACTGTTGGACCTGTGCAGCCGCGTGCGTGCTGGCACCCCGCAACAGCAGGGCCACGAACAGGAAACAGCCGGTTGGCTTTAGTTGCCCTGGACCCGCATTACGCGGCCTTCCGCCGCCCCTGGCAGGGGGCGGCTTTCCCCTGGTCCGGTTTTTTCAACGGCACGGTAGCGTTGGCCTGCGCGAAGGCTCCCGCAGGAGGCAGTTCGGGGCGCAAAACCGGATAGGTAAGCCAGGCGCTTAAGCCCCCCAGAGCTTCCAGCAGCGTTTCGCCCGCCTGGTGAGGCCGAGCCGCCAAGGCAAGCAGCAACCCGGGAAACCCCGCCGCCGCTTCCCACACTGCCCGCAGCGGCGAGTGCACCGCAAGCCGCAACCGCCGCCGGTACCAGCCGCGGCCCAGCGCCGAGCGGGAAGCGGCCGGCCCGGGCAACTGGACCGTACAGTCCGGAGCGAGGGCCAGAGGATGCCCCTGTTGCAGCAGCCGATGGACCAGCTCCACCTCGGCCCACGGAGTGGCCAACCCCATTCGCCAGCCTCCGGCCCGCAGCACGCTTTCCCGGTGGAAGAACAGAGCGGCTCCGGCTTGGCCGAACCGGCTCAACTGCTCGGCAATTCGTCCCGGATGCCAAGGGTCCCACTGCGGCTGCTGGTCCAAAAAGGCCGGGTGGTCCGCAGGCTCAGTTTGCCGGGAAGGAACCTGTTCGGCTTCGGAGGTTTGGTCGATTCCCAACGCCACGGCCCCGGGGCTGGCCCCCGGCGGCAAGTGTTCCAGCCACTGGCACCACTGGGGCGTGACGCGCGCTCCGGCCGGAAGCAGTTGCAACCATTGGCCCCGGGCGGCCGCCAGGGCGGCGTTGGCACAGCGGCTCCACGAAGCCCGACGCCCGGCCCGAACAAAACGCACCTCCCCTTCCAGTTCGTAGGGATCGTCGTAGCGCTGGTCCAGCACGAGCAGCACTTCCGCTGCTGCCGGGGCATTCTCCAGCACCGACAGCAACGTCTGTTCCATCGCTTCAGGAGACCGCTGCAACAGGACGGCAATCGACCACCGCGGAGTGCTATCACCGACTGCTGGCCAAGAACACATGGGCAGAACTCGTCCCGGAGGAGTATCGGCGGGGCAGACACCGCTTTTCCGGCTCGCCTTCCTAGTCCACACTTCGGACAAGGGCAGCGGCGGAGTTTACGGCAAAAGTGGCAAAAGCAGTGCGAACGCTTCGGCCAACGGTAGCCCGCCGCCAAGCGGTTCTCCCCCAAAGGGTCGAAAACCCCACTGGTCCCTTCCGCACGCCAGCCGAAAGGGGGACACTTCGTCGCGAGGCCAGTGGTTTCTTTCCCGCACTCCGTTACAATGGAACACGAAGGCTGCTCGTTTCACCTTCTGCGCAGGAAAGGAAGTGCCGAAGATGATGCTTGCCCACTTGACTGCCACCGAAGGTCCGGCGCTTTGGGCCGTGTTCGTCTCGGGCATGGTTGCCGGTGCGGCAATGGCTCACCTGGTGCCGCTGTTGGTTCGGCGGCTGAAAGCCGTGTGGGTCAAGCGGCGTTAGAGTCGCTGCTGGTCTGTCCGCCGCTTGCTTTTCATGAGGAAGGCCGATGCCGGCCACATACGACCAAGGGGGGCTGAAGTTCCAGTACCCCGAATCCTGGCGAGTGGAATCGCAATCCGGGCCGCTTCAATCGGGGCCGGTCCACGTGCTGGGTCAGGACCACGCCGTAACGCTCACGGCCCCGTCGGGGGCGTTCTGGATGGCCCTTCGCTGCCGCGGCCAGCGTCCGCAGCCGCTGGTGGAAACCACGCTGGCGGCAATGCGCCAGGATTATCCCAAGCTGGACGCCGAACCGGTCGAAGAAACCGTAGCCGAACATCGGCTCCACGGGTACGACGTGGACTTTTTTTGCCTGGATTTCGTCAACACCGCTCGTATCCGCGGCGCCGCATTACCCGAAGGGGCTTTGCTTATACTCTACCAGGCCGAAGACCGGGAAATGACCGAACTGGAGCCGGTGTTTCGGGCAATCACGACTAGCTTGCTGGAAAACTTACCCGCGGTCAAAAGCAGCCTGTGGCCGCCGCGAGACCTGTTCAACCCGTAAGGGCCGCCGTTTCCACGTCGCCCGTTGGTTTTCCCGTAGGAAAGCGTTTTTCCGCGAGGCCCCCCTCCTTCGTCGCATTGCATTGGGCCGGCAACGATTGCCGAGTTCTTGCCACCGGCGCGTGCTGGCAGTGGCCGTTGTCGATGCGGTTTCTGTTGAAGTCGACACTTCAACCATCACGGCGGGGGGAGCAACCGGCCCGCCGACCAACTGCTTTGCCCCGGCGTAAACGGCAGCGGATCGTTCCGGTCCGGCACGCCGTCCGCGTCGGCATCGCCGGGGCGCTTGGGCAAGGGGAACGGACGCTCCGGCAGCCGGGCCACTTGTTCCCACAGCCAGCGAACGAATTGCCCTCGGCTGCGCACCTGGTCGGGCACCGGAGGAAGTTTTTCCACCTGCTTGACCCGGCGGCACCGGAGCAGCACCTGCCGGACCCATTGCGGCTCGGCGGGCTGGTCGGGCCGAAAATCGATTTGCCCGGGTGCCATCGGTAGGATGTGGCGCACAGCAAGCTGGTTGGCCGCAACGAACGCTGGGTGTTCCGGTTCCAGGTCCCGAAACGGCCAAAGCACCGCCGGCACTCGGCCCGGACCGCGGGAACACAATCCGGCCCACACTTCGGCCAGCAAGTGGCGTTGCCAGGCAATACGGCGCAGCGGACGGCCCCGCCGCAGGGCCACTGCGGCCACGGCTCCGGCGGCCTGACCGATGGCCATGCTCTGATCGTGCAATCGCACGGCGCTGGCCACCACGGCGCTGTAGCCCAGGTTCTTTTGGGCTCCCAGCAATCCGCCGAGCTTTCGGGGTACCAGGCTTCGGGCCGGGAACTGGCTTCGCCCGCTGTAGGGAGGTCCCCAGCGGCGGAGCGGTTTCAGATATCCCCACCACGGCCCGCTCCGGTCGCCCTCGCGAAGGAAACGCCTGCCGGTAGGATGAAAGTCGTACTCGAACTGCCAGCAAGCCACGGCGTCGGGAAACATGGCTTGGGCAAAGTGGACCGCTTTGCCCTCCGCCCCGGTGGTGTCTTGTTGTTTCATCATGTACTCGGCCACCAGCCGCAACGATTCGCGGAAGTACGGCTTGTGCGGCATGTGGTCCGGCGTGTCGAACTCCCGGCTCAGTCGCAGCCGAGCCAGGCTGTACCGCTGGTCCGGCATCCGGGCGTGCCTGCTTTGCACAAAGTGCAAAAAGCCCAGCGAATGACGCTTGGCGTCCTGGTAGATGAGCTCCCGCTGACGGCGGTCCATTTGGACGATGTTTTTCCGCGACGCTCCCGGTTCGGTCTGCTCCAGAGCCTGGGCCACGTGGCTCGGAAGCACGTCCAGCGGATAATCCATCAACGGGTAGCAAAGTAGCACCACGTCCCCGTGCTGCACGGCCGGATCGCGCCCGTCAATCAAACGCCGACTGGTGTAGAGGAACTTCGGCGTGCGCGGATAGGGGTTTTGTTCATAACAGCCCGGCTGATAACCGGGTGGCGGCGGAACAATTTGCTTTCCTCCGGAAGATTCCTCCAACACGATGCAGTAGGTCAGCGGGTTCATGTCCGTGGGCGGATACTGGTCGTGCAACTCGGGAGCCAGCGGCTCGCCGTACTTGGCGCGCAGGTCCGGACCGAAATCGTACTCGGCTCCTGAAAGACGGATCACGTCTCCCCAGTCCGAAGCGTCAATCGTCACTCGGGCCCGGACCACGAATCGCTTCGGCGGACGCTGCATCCGGCTCTGCGGCAGCTTGCTCCCCGGCACGTTTTCCAGCCGGGCAAACCGCACACCGACAAGCGTGCGGTTCTCTTTCAGCAACACGCCGACCGGCTCCGCGGGGCCCAGGATGAGCAACTGCCCCGACTCCACCGCCGGCAGCACGAACCGGCGGAACACCTCGGCCGCATCCCGGGGACGGCAGGTGGTAATGACCCGGGTGTTGCCGGGCCGGGCTTTTCCGTACTTGCGCAGGTTCAGCCGCTCGATGGCCTGGACCACTTCGGCAAACATGCCCGAACGCGGAAAAGGCACGCCGTGCCCATAACCCTGCGGCCCGCGGTTTTCGTCGATGGCGCCCAGCGCCTGGCTGGAAAACTGCCCGCCCAACCACCAGGTGTCGTTTACCAGCACAATCCGGCGCACGCCCATCCGTGCCGCTTGCACCGCCGCAGCACAACCGCTTTCGGTGCCGCCGACCACCAGCAAGTCGGCTTCGTAGAGCGGTTCCTGGTCCCGGGCCGCCGTCTCCACCGGACGGCACAGCCAGACCAGCAACACGAGCAGGAGCACCCTCGGGTGGGGAAACATTCGTTTCTTCCTCCCACTCAGGTGGAACGCGGTTTCGCTTCGGGCGCTACGGCGAACGGTCTTTCCGGCATTTTCCACCATGGGGCGTCTTGGCGCAAGAAAAAAGTCGTCCGTTTCCCAAACCTCACGCGCAGAAGCTCCTGGGGCCTGAAGCTCGCTTGTGGAAGCTTCTGGCCGGCTGAAACTTCTTCGTCCCGCAGCCTGTCGGGCCGGCCGATGCCGTCCGCAGGAAAGCTAGCGGTTCAAATGATCGGCCAACAGCATGAGCCACATCACCACGCCCAGCAGGAACAAGCAGCGACGCAGCGTAGGGCGGTTCACCTGCCCCAAAGCCCAGGTCGCCTGAACGTGCCATAAAGGCAAGGCCAGCACCAGCCCGGCTCCCCAAGCGGCTGTGGCAGCCAGTTGCCCGCCCATGAGTCCCCGCTGGCTCGCTTCCGGCAATACCATCAACAGCCACACGCCCAGGGGAAGCTGAAGCAGCCCGGCAGCAAGCGCCATTCGGCCCCAGGACAGGCTGAACCGGTAGGCAGGGGGCGTTTCCGATTGCGCGGGAAGTTCGCCCGCATCGGCCGATTCGCACCGCGGAGGAAGCAGCAGCCAGGTGCTGATGGCGGCCGCGGCGACCAGTGCCCCGGCCAGCGAATGGAACACCCGAGCCAGGGTTTCCGCCTGGGCAAACAGAGCCAGGGTTTCGTGGTAGGAGAGCTCTCGTCCCCAAAGCTCAGGGCGTCCCGCGGCGACCCTCATGGCCGTAAACAACACGGGAAAATGCCACAGCAGGTTGGTTGCCGCCAGGACCAGCAACAGATAGACCCAGCCGGCCCGCCACCGGCGCCATCCCCACAGGGCCAGTTCCAGGCACGCCCAGGTGAACGCCAGCTCGATAACACCGAAGACCAGGCGGCGATGCGGCAACACTTTGAGACCTTGCAAGATGGGATGCAGCGATTCGGCCGAGGAGCCGGGACGAAAATACAGCCCGAGCATCAGCACTCCGGTAAGCACTACGCCCCAGAACGCATGCACCGAAACACGCGTAATCCGGGCGGCCAATTCCTGGGCCGGGAGCCCCGCGTGCCGGGAGCCTCGCCAGCGCAAGTGCAAGGCCAGCAACGGCCCGAATGTGGCTTGTCCCACCAAGGCCAGGTGCAGCGAAGCCAGCAGAGCCATGCCGCCGGAAGCGAGCAATTCCATCGGTGTTTCCTTGCCAGGAGGGGGGCAAACCGTCCGGGGATTGCGGGCCATTGTAAGCAGCCCCGGGGGAAAGAAAAGCCGTGCGACAAAGCTGCATACCACTTGGAACGTCGGCACGGGGGGCAGGGTGCAACGAAACCGGCGTCCTGCCCGATTTCAAATGGGCTGTGCGGTCCTCGGCGGCGACAAAGCCTTCTGCGGCGGACCGTGTTCTTGCATCATGGGAGAGGCGTCTGAGACAAACGCCGCCTGAGTGTTACTCTCCTCCTGCCGGAGTCTGGACCAAGTGAAAACTGCCGCCAAGTTTACCCCGGACGTGCTGGTTTGCGGCGGCGGATGTGCCGGGCTGGTGGCCGCTGTGGCCGCCGCGCGGAACAACGCCCGCACGCTGCTGGTGGAACGGGCCCCCTTTGCCGGAGGGATTATCACCACGGTGGGGCTCCCCTTTTTCGACGGCGTGGCCGACAAACGCACCGGGCGGATTGTCGTCCGGGGCATCGCTCTGGAGCTGCTGGTGAAGATGGGCCGGGCCAAGCCCGACCAGACGCACATCCGCCCCCATAATCCCACCATCGACTCCACGGAGCGGTTCAAGCTGCTGGCCGACCAGTTGCTTACCGACCACGGGCAGATGCTCCAGGTGCTTTACCACAGCAGCGTCTGCGCGGTGGAGCGGCGGGGGGAGCGCATCCGGGCGGTGCTCGTGGCCAACAAGGACGGTCTGGTGCGGATTGAGCCGCGCGTGGTGATCGACTGCACCGGCGATGCCGACGTGGCCTACTGGGCCGAGGTGCCCTGCCGCCAGCAGCCGGAGCTGATGCCCATGACGCTCCACTTCCGCATCGGCAACGTGCGGCGGCATCCTCGGTTGAACCAACTGGCTCGGCAAGCGCTGCAGCGGGCCCATGCCCAAGGGAAACTTCCCATGTTCTACGGTCCCGGGCTGATCTTCTGCTTTGCCCGGGACGAAGCCTACGTCCACGCAGTGCGGGTACCGGGCAACGCTACCGACGCGGCCGATTTGACCCGGGCCGAAATGCAGGGCCGGGCCGACGCTTGGACCATGTTCCAGCAGTGGAAGAAAGAAGTGCCCGGGTTCGAGGACAGCTACTTCATCACCAGCGGCCCTTACATCGGCATTCGCGAAACGCGACGGGTGGTGGGACGGTACACCATCACCGCCGAGGACATTCGCCGCGGCCGACGATTCGCCGACGCGGTGGTAACCGGCTGCTGGTACCTGGACCGGCATCCCAACACCACCACGGTGGGCACGGCCAACGATCCGGACAACCAGGGCTTTCAGCCCGACCCCTACGACATCCCCTACCGCACGCTGGTGGCTTCCCAAGTGGAAAACCTGCTGGTGGCCGGGCGGTGCCATTCGGCCACGGCCGAGGCGGCCAGCAGCACGCGCGTTTCGGTCACGGCCATGGGCATGGGGCAAGCCGCGGGCACGGCCGCCGCGCTGGCCGTACGCAGCAAAACCACCGTAGCCGAACTGGACGGACAGCAGGTGCGCCAAGTGCTCGAAAGCCAGGGGGCCGGTCCCTTTACCGACGAATAGACACGCTCCCGAAACGCGGCGCTTTCGTCCCGGGACGACAAACGACAGGCAAGAACCAACCAGAGAAAAGCCTCAACGGCCCGCTTCGGGCGAGGAACGCCGCAGAAACAGCCGGTCGCCCTCGCGGCACACCAGAATCGCCCCGGGCAGGTGGAACCGCTTCAGGGAAGCTGGCAGCGCGGACTCGGGCCCCCGGGCCGCCTGGGCCAGTTGGTGCCAGTGGGCCCGGGTCATCTCTCCCCGGGGCCATTGTTGCTCCCGCCAAAGCTGCACGAACATTTCGCGCACAAGCAGAGCCGGTTCTTTCTCCAGCTCGGCTGTGGCCAGGCAGATTGTTCCGGGCGCTTCGTCATCAAGCTGCACCCGGTTCAGCAAGGAGCGGGCTTGCCGGCTCAGGTAGTCGTACAGTTCCCGGGCGGCGCCGGCCAGTTGAACCAGACGGCGTGGCAACTCCGGCCCGTACAGACGCTGCAATCGGGGAAGCACCTGGTGGCGGAGCCGATTGCGCCGGAACCGCAGCAGCCGGTTGGTGGCGTCTTCCCGGTAGGATTGCCCCTGCGTTTGAAGGTACTGTCGTAGCTCGCTTCGCCAGCAACCCAAAAGCGGGCGCACCAACACCACCAGGGGGCTGAGCGCCCGCAGCGGCGGAATACCCGCTAGCCCGGCCAGGTTGCTCCCGCGAAGCAGATTGTGCAGCACGGTTTCGGCCTGGTCGTCGGCCGTGTGGGCGGTGGCGACGAACCGTGCCCCGACCCGGCCGGCCACCTGTTGCAGAAAAGCGTAGCGCTGCCGCCGGGCGGCCGCTTCGCTGCGGGTGGGACGGGGGGCTTCTCCTTGATGAAACGGCAACTGCCAGCGGTGGCAAAGCTGTTGGACGAATCGGGCGTCCTCATCCGCCTCGGCCCGCCAGCGGTGGTTGAAATGGGCCACATGCAGCCGCTGCCGGGAAAGCACCTCGGGGGCCAGTTGCCGGGCCGCGTTGACGCAGGCCAGCAGTAACGCCACGGAGTCGCAACCGCCGGAGACGGCCAGCACGCTGCGCGTGTCGGCCCATTGTTCCAAGGGCCATCGAGCCAGCAGCGCTTGTTCGACCGGATGCAGCGACATGGCTTGCGGTTCTTCTCGACCACGAAAAGCCCGGCTAATGCTCTTCGAGCATACGAGCGCAAATGATTCGACTCGGCGCCCCGGCGAGCCCCGGACTTTAGTCCGGGGAGGTGCGACGTTTCTTGGCTTACTACTTGCGCTGGTGCGGAAGCCCCCAGTGGCTGACGGCCGTGCCGTCCTCCGGGAGCTGAAGCTCCCGGCTCGCCAGGTGCGAGTATAACGCTTGTTCTTGCCCCGATGCGGTAGCACCGTGCAAGGCGCACGGCGCAAGCCGCAAGCCGTTTTGCGCCGTTTCTCCCCGCACTGACGTGCGGGGCTTGCGCCCTTCACCCCCCAAACTTCCACGCCCCACGCCTTCACGTCCCCTGAATCAGCTCCAGGCAGATCTGCTGCACCCGGCGGGGGTCCACGTTGGGGTTTCGCTTCTTGGCCTGGCCGACCAGAGCGCCGATGGCCTTGGTTTTGCCTTGCTTGACCTGTTCGACCACCTTGGGGTTGGCCTGCACCAGCTCCTGGCAAAGTTCCCGCAGCGTGGATTCGTCCACGGTTTCTATGCCCAACTGTTCCATCGCCTCGTCGACCGTGGTGCCGTGCTGGAGCATGTGCTGAAACACCTCGCGGCTGCGGCTGGTGTCCAGTTTGCCCTGGTCGATCCGCTGCACCAGTTCGGCCAGGCGTTCTGCGGGCAGGGGGAATTGCTCAATGGGGCAATTGCGCTCTTTCAGTTCCCGCAGTACGTCCCGCTGGACCCAGTTGGCCGTCTGCTTGCCGTTGCCGCTGGCCTGGGCCGCCTGCTCAAAGTACTCCACCACCCCACGTCCCTGGCTGACGATTACGTCAGCATCATAAGCGGTGATGCCGTACTGCTCTTGCAGCCTGCGGCGGATGGCCGCGGGCAGTTCGCCCAGGCTGCGGCGCACTTGTTCCACTTCCTCCGGGCTGACGGTCACCGGCACCAGGTCCGGTTCGGGAAAGTAGCGGTAGTCGCTCGATTCCTCTTTTTGCCGCTGGGGTCGGGTCAGTTGGGCCTGGTCGTCCCAGCCGCGAGTCTGTTTGGGCACCTGGCCCAACCGCTGTCCGGTTTCCAAGAACTGCTGGTACTGCCGGGTGGCTTCGTAGGCCAGGGCTCGCTCCACCGCCCGGAAGCTGTTCATGTTTTTCACTTCCACAATCGGCGTGGGCACCACTTCTTGGGGTGTGTGGATGTGCAGGTTTACGTTGGCATCCACCCGCAGCGACCCTTCCTGCATGTTGCAATCGGACACTTCCAGATAGGAAAGCAGCAGCTTCAGTTCGGTCAGAAAGGCTTTGGCTTCTTGCGGAGAGCGGATGTCGGGCCGGGTAACGATTTCCAGCAGCGGCGTTCCGGCCCGGTTCAGGTCGATGCGGCTGTCGGCCCGGCCGGCCGCCTCGTCGTGCAGGCTCTTGCCCGCATCTTCTTCCAGATGCACGCGGATGATGCCCACCTGCTTGGGCTCGAAGGCGCCTTTCGGGTCGCTGATCTCCAGGTGGCCGTCGTGGCTGAAGGGCAGATCGTACTGGCTAATCTGGTAGCCCTTGGGCAGATCAGGGTAGTAGTAGTTTTTGCGGTCCCATTTGGTAAAGGGGGCAATCTGGCAGTTCAGCGCCACGGCCGCCCGTAAGGCCAACTGGAACGCGTGGCGGTTCATCACCGGCAGCACGCCCGGCATCCCGATGCACACCGGGCAGGTGAGCGTGTTGGGCTCTTCGCCGAAGCGGTTCGGGCACCCGCAAAACAGCTTGGTGCGGGTAAGCAACTGCACGTGGACCTCCAGGCCCACCACCAGGTCGTATTTGTAGCCCGGGTCGTTCATCGTCGGGACAATCCGCGTGGAAGCAAACACAAGGGGCGGAAACAACTGTTGCCGTGCTCGTCTTGTTTAGCACCTGGGCGGCGTTTCGCCAAGTTGTTGATAGGTCAGGAAGCACCGTTGGCCCGAGCTTCGGTTTTGTACCTCTGAAGGTGCGATTTTGCCGGACGTTGAGGAGCGTGAGACTTCAGTCCGAGGAGAGTCAAATGCAGGAATACACGTATTCTTGCAGTGGTGCGGAAGCACCCAGTGGCTGCGGCGGGAGCCGCCTCCGGGAGTGGACGCTCCCGGCTCGCTGTTCCTCCGCCGACTAAAGTCGGCGGCTCGCCTTCCCTCCCACGCCCCCAAGCCCCTTACCACGGCCAGCGGCCGCGGACCCAGGCCCAGGCCAGGTAGCAAAGCACCGGCACCCCGATGAAGACGACGGCGTAGGTGTAGAGCGTGGTCCAGGTTCGTCGCGGCCAGCGTACCATCGGCGGATCCCTCGAGCCTGGGGACTAGCTAGAGCACGCCCTTGGTGCTGGGCACGCCGGGCTGGCGCGGGTCGGGAGCCACCGCCGCCCGAAGAGCCCGAGCCGCCCCCTTGAACACCGCTTCAGCCATGTGGTGGCTATTTCGCCCGTAGTGCATCAGCACGTGCAGGTTGAACCGCCCGTGCGTGGCCACCGCGTACCAGAAATCTTCGACCAGTTGGGAATCGAACTGGCCGATCTTCTCGGTGGGAAAATCGACCTGGAACACCACATACGGCCGCCCGCTCAGGTCCACGGCCACCGTGCAGAGCGCCTCTTCCATCGGTAGGACCACGTGACCGTAACGGGCAATGCCGGCTTTATCGCCCAGGGCTTTTTCCAGGGCCAGGCCCAGGCAAATGCCCACGTCTTCGACCGTGTGGTGCTGGTCCACGTGCAAGTCGCCCTGGGCTGCAAGCTCCAGGTCCATGACGGCATGGCGGGCAAACAGTTGCAGCATGTGGTCCAGAAAACCCACGCCGGAACTGCCCTGGAAGCGCCCCTGGCCGTCCAGGTTTAGTTCCAGTTGGATGTCGGTTTCGCCGGTTTGGCGCTGGATTTGGGCTTTTCGCATGGAAAGGGGTCTTTCGCGGGTAGGTTACCGGGCCTGGACTTGCAAATCGTCGAAATCCACGCGGCCCACGGCTCCGAACAACCCGATGCCGACCACCATGTGCCGGGCCTGGGAGGGGACTCGAATCGTAAACCGAAACCGCTTCCAGGGGGAAGTGCCTCGCCACATGCCCAGGAACTCCTGGCCCACCTGGCGGCGGTCCTCGTCAAAGAACAGCACCAGCACCACGGCTCGTTCCTTGTCCTGCGGCCGGGGGCTCACCTGGAACAGGCGCACGCGACCGGAAATCTGCACCCGCCGCACCAGCTTGCCGTTGACGGCGCAGGCCTGGAGGGCCTGGGACATCCGCCCTCGCCGCGTGTTGCGAAACACGGCGTAGTGCTTGCCCTGGGGGGCCGGATCGTCTTCGGTTCCCACGGCCACGGTGCATTGTCGCTGGTAGTACCAGACTTCCAGACGGCCGGTTTCGGCGTCGTAGTGTTCAAAGCCGCCGTTGAGCAGACGAGGACGCTGGGGGTCCTGCCCCCGCCGCAACGCTTCGGCCCGGCCGGTCATCGGCACGAACCACGTCGGCTCCAGCGACTTGGTCACCAGCCGGCCGCCTTCCTTGCGAAGCAGGTAGAGCCGCTGCTGGTAACGCTCGCCCAGGGGAATAATCATCAGCCCGCCCGGCTTGAGCTGATCCACCAGCGGCCGCGGCACCTTCTGGGGCGAGCAAGTGACGATGATCTTGTCGAAGGGGGCTTTTTCGGGCCAGCCTTTGAATCCGTCCCCCTGGCGTACGAATACGTTCAGGTAGCCCAATCGCCGCAGCGTGCTTTCGGCCCGACGAGCCAGCTCTGGGACGATTTCGATGGTATAGACCTCTTTGACCAGCGGGCTGAGCACGGCCGCCTGGTAGCCGCTGCCGGTGCCGATCTCCAGCACGCGGTCTTCCGGTTGGGGGTCGAGCATCTGCGTCATATAGGCCACCACGTAAGGCGGCGAGATGGTCTGCTTGCCGCCGATGGGCAGGGCCATGTCCAGATAGGCCAGGTGGCGTACGTCGGGCGGCACGAACAGGTGCCGCGGAGTGTTCCGCATGGACTCCAGCACCCGCTCGTTGGTGATTCCTTCGGCCACCAGATAGCGCTGCACCATCAGTTCGCGCAGCCGTTTCCAATCCTGCTGCTGGGCTGGGGCGTTTCCGGCCAGGGCAAGGAGCAAAGCTGGGAGCAGCACCAGCGCAACTCCGGCGCTGCGCCCGTTTCCGCCGTGAAGCGGAAACCGCCAGAGTTTTTCCGTCGGGGCAGCGCGGCTCGGCACCGCGCCGGCACACCCGGAACCATCGGCACAAACCGCAGAAACGCCACGGGACATCGTATCACCTGCGTGAAAAGGGCAAGGGGCTTTTCGGCTTCGTTTGCGGCCCACCCTCGGGCCGATGCTGCTTTTCCAATTGTACCACGTTTCCCGGCGGGCACGCCCTGCGGTTCCGCGCCGCCGGGGACCGAAAAACGTTTGCACCCCGGTGGCCGCCCCCGCACAATAGGGGCGCTCGTCTTGGGGGTACTCGGGCAAAAGTGGCAACGGGGACACTTCGATGCTGGCTCGGCTGCACACGTTTTCGCTCTTGGGCATCGACGCGGTACCGGTCGAAGTGGAAGTGGACGTTTCCCAGGCCGGGCTGCCCAAGACCGTGTTGGTGGGGCTGCCGGAAGCCACGGTTCGGGAAAGCACCCATCGCGTGGAACGAGCTCTGGTCAACAGCGGTTTTGAGCGGGTGTTGGGCCGCGTGGTCATCAACCTGGCTCCGGCCGAACTGCCCAAGCAGGCCGCCTCGTTCGATCTGCCCATCACCCTTGGCATCCTGGCCGCCAGCGGGCAGATTCATCCGGAGCGCATGGACCGCTTCGCCGTGGTGGGCGAGCTGGCCCTGGACGGTAGCACCCGACCGGCCCGAGGCGTGCTTTCCATGGCCATGTCCGCCAAGCGGCAAGGGCTGCGGGGGCTAATCGTTCCTCGGGGCAACGGGCCCGAGGCGGCCGTGGTCGAGGGGGTGGAAGTAATCGAAGTGGGCTCGCTCACCCAGGCGATCGCCTTCCTGCAAGGCACGCTGGAGCTGGAGCCGGTCCCCTGCCGCGTGGAGGAGCTTTTCGATCAGCTTGGCCGCTACGAGGTGGACTTTGCCGACGTGCGGGGCCAGGAGATGGCCAAGCGGGCTATGCTGCTGGCGGCCGCCGGGGCGCACAACCTGCTGATGATTGGGCCGCCCGGCTCGGGGAAGACGATGCTGGCCAAACGGCTGCCGACGATCCTTCCGCCGCTTACGCCCGAGGAAGCACTGGAAACCACCCGCGTCTATAGCGCGATGGGGCTTTTGCCTTCGGACCGCCCGCTGGTGACGACCCGCCCGTTCCGTTCGCCCCACCATACGATTAGCGACGCGGGCCTGGTCGGCGGCGGCTCGCAGCCCGCTCCGGGCGAAATCTCGCTGGCCCATAACGGCGTGCTCTTTCTGGACGAGCTGCCGGAGTTCAACCGCCGCACGCTGGAAGTGTTGCGCCAGCCGCTGGAAGACCGGCAGGTGACCATCTCCCGGGCCCATGCGGTCACCACGTTTCCGGCCAGCTTCATGCTGGTGGCGGCGATGAACCCCTGCCCGTGCGGCTATCGCAACGACCCGCGCCGCGCGTGCCACTGCTCCACGGTGCAGGTGGAACGCTATGTGAACCGCATCAGCGGGCCACTGTTGGACAGGATCGACATCCACGTGGAGGTGCCTGCGGTTCCGTTCCAGGAGTTAGCTTCGCGCAGCCCGGGCACCGGCAGCGACGAGCTTCGCCGGCAGGTGCTTGCGGCCCGCCAGTGGCAAGCCCGCCGGTTCGCTGGTTCGTCCGTACGCTACAACGCCCAGATGACGCCGCGGCAGGTGCGCAAGTTCTGCCCGCTGGAGGAGCAGGCCGCCCGATTGTTGCAGGCGGCGATGAACCAGTTGGGGCTTTCGGCCCGGGCCCACGACAAAATCCTCCGCGTGGCCCGCACCATCGCCGACCTGGACCAGAGCGAAACCATCCGCGCGGCCCATCTGGCCGAAGCGATCAACTACCGCATCCTGGACCGGCAGTTCTGGGGCTGAACCAGACCCTCCCGGCTGGTTGTTTTCAAGAGTTGTTCTTGTTCTGGAGCGCTAGTTTCCCTCCTGCCCTGAGGGCTATGAACCTACACGCCCTTTGCCCAAGGTCGGTAGCTGGCCGGCAGGCAACATAGGGTTCCTTGAAAGTTTCCCCACTCAGCGTTCGGCCACCTGAGAGCTTGTGCTGGCGGTCCGCACTGGCAACTGGCGGCACCACTGGAGCAGGCGCTGGCGGTCTTCTTCGCTGCGGAAGCGGTAGGCAGGGCAGCCCACGTTGTAAAGCTGGCGGTCGCGCACCTCGACCAGCCCGAAGTGGCGGTAGGGAATGTGGTGCCGGTCCAGCAGTAACGCCGCCGCGCTGGCCCCCACTTCGGGAACCTCCTGCCGCGTTACTGTCTGGTCGCGGTGGATGAGCTTCTGGCGCACCTCGACCCAATTGACCAGCAGCGGCTCCAGCTCCACCGAAGTGTTCCGGGAAGCAATGGCCAGCAGAGCGATCCAGGGCCAGTGGTACGGAGCCCGTTGAGGGTCCGGCGGCAAGAAGCGGTTCTGACGCACGGCCTGCATCAACGCGGGCAGCACTTCCCGCGTCCCCGAACCAGCCAGCCAGCGGCACAACTTGCCGTGGTGGCTTGCCGCTTCCAGAGCTTGTGGACCTTCTTCTCGCCGCAGGGGGCGGTCGGGCACGGCCAGCAGGTACTCGGCCAGAGACTGGCTCAACGCCTGGGGCTCCAACTCGGCCAGCAAGAGCCACTGATGCCCTTCCAGATAGTGCTTCTGGTCGATCCAGCAACGGCAGGTCTGTCGGGTGATGCGGGCCAGGTATTCCTGCGACGAAGTACGAACCAGCCTCGCCTGGTACTGAAATCGCTTGCGCGGCGTGGGCACGTAGACCAGGTGGAACATCACGCCGGGAATCCCCTGCGGATGGGCGATGGCCTGGTGGCAAGGGTACTCTCCCTCCACCAGCGAGTTTCCCTGCACGCAGTGGGCTCGCCGGTGGTCGGCCCGGTCGAACAGCGTGGCCGTCATCGCTCCGGCCGGATACTGAGGCACTCCCAGGGCAAGATGCTGCACGGTAACCAGTTTGCGCGACTGCCACACTTCGGCCACCACGCCCGGCTGGCACCACAGCCACAGCTCCTCGGCGGCTCGGGTACGGTAGTGGTCCCGCAGGTCTTTTTCCAGCCAGGGGGCCAGCGCTTCGCGGATGAACGGCACGTTTTCGTCCCGCATCATCGCATCGACCAACTGGCGATGCGCGGCAGCCCGTTCCACGAACGACCGCCGGCCGTCCAGCATCCGCTCCACCAGGCGTTGGGCTTGTTTGGCGGAAATGGCCGGCACCTGAGTGCCGTCCGGTTCGGTCGCCAGCCAGGTGAGTCGGGCCTTGCGATACAACACCACGAGCAGGTGGCGCGATTGGGGCCTCAGCTCAGGTTGGGCCAATCGTTCCAGGCACTGGACCATCACCGCGCGAGCCGTGGCCGCTTCCTGGGCCGCTTCCAGCAAGTGTTCGTAGGCCTGTTGGCGGCGGTGGTAAGAGGGCGATTCCAGCCAGGACCAGGTCGGACTGTGTTCCAAGCCGAGTTCGCGCCAAGTGTCGGAGACGGGACTGCCGTAGCGTAGATGCTGAGTAAGGACGAACAGCCCGGGGCGAGAGTACGTGTTCCAGCTTCCAGAAGGCTGCGAGGTGCCAAGTCGCCGAACCGGCCAAGAAGTGGCGTCGAGGTGCTGAAGGTATCGGAGAGCTTCTTGGCGGTGGTAATAATCCGGGTGGTTCAGAAAGCGGTCGCGTAACTGTTCTAGCGTGGGCCCCGGTCGGGGCTGTTCTTGGGGGTCAGCGGGGCAGGGAGTGTCGGGTTCGGCCGCTGCCGCGGGCCAGCCGGTTCCTAGCAGCCAGATTCCCAGCAGCAGAATTGCCGCCGGCCCCAAGGAAGTTCCGTCTCGGGGGCGCCCTCGGATTGAACGGACATCCATATCCTGAACCCCATGAAGTGACACAAGGTGCCGGCCGCCCTCCCGGCGGTCGGAACGCAACCGCGTACTTTACTCAGGGGCCTATTTCAGGGCCATCCCAGTTTTTCGGCCAGTCCTGCGAGCGAAAGCCAATTTTTTCGCTCACCTGCGTCTATTCCTCCGACCTGGATGCCCCAGGCTTCCTGTTTTCACAGCGTGGCTGAGCTCGCGGTTGGTAGCAGAGTGGGATGCTGGCGTATTTTCACTATTTTCACCAAATACCCCATCCACCAAAATCGGCAGACTATTGCTATTCCTAACACACGGTGCCAGAATAGCTATTCCAGGGGGTTCGCACTCATGCGCTCGAAGGAGGGATTGGCTTCATGTTCCGAACCGCATCGTTTTCCCTTGTTGCAGTGCTGATGGCCGTCGGCACCGTGCCCCAGGAGGCCCAAGCCGGACATCGTTGTTGCCGGTCGTACTGCGTGCAGTACTGCCCGAAGGAAGTGACCTGTTACCGCCGGGTGTGCCACACGGAATGGAAGGAGGTTACCGTCACCGAATACCGCTGCCGGTACGAAACGAAGATGGTCGAAAAAGTAGTCACCGTGCCCCGCCGTGTGGTGGAAACCCAAACGCGCCAGTACACCCGCACCGTGTGCAAGCCGGTTTGGGAAACCGTGAAGCGCACTTGCCACTATGTGGAATACGTGCCGGTGAAAGAGACGCGTAAGGTGGTGGTCGACTGCGGCCACTGGGAAGTGCAAAAGTGCTGCGACCCTTGCGGTCGGGTGGTCTGCCGCCGCGTGTGGGTTTCCAAGCCGGTGGAAAAAGAGGTTACCTGCGTGCGCTACAAACCGGTGCAGCGCACCCGGGAAATCGAAACCCGCGTGTGCCGCTTCAAAACCGAAACCCAAACCGTGAGCTACAAGGTACCGGTTTGCCGCGTGGTGTACGAAGAAAAGAAAGTCAAAGTGCCGGTTACCCGTCGCATCGTGGAACCGGTACAAGTAACCCGCAAGGTGCCCGTGACCAAGGTGGAATGGGTGCCATACAAGACCACCGTGATGGTGCCCGTCCGCGTGCCCTGCTGCCATTGAGCTCAAGGTAGCTTTGCGGTTCCGGCATGTCCTGTGCCGAAGCAACCAGGAACCGGCAGTTCCCCTGGGCTGCCGGTTTTTTGTATAAGGGGAACTTTTCCGGTCGTGCGGGGTTTGCCTGCTGTTCGGTTTCTGCGGGCTGCTTTCGTCCGGGGGCGGGCTGTAGGGACCGAAGCGATTATGGCGTCTGTAAGCGTCGTTCCGATAGGGAATGATGCTGTGCGTTGTACGGCCTGTGCGCGATGCGCCGGTTGGAGCGCAGGGACGGCTCTGGAGGAGCCGACGCCGAGGTCCTCGTCAGAGACCCGACGCTGGAAGCGAAATCATGGGAACTGCCCAATCCGACCTGGCAGCCAATCGGTCCGGTGTTCATCCGCAGCCCGGGGCAAGAAGAACCCGGAAAACCGCCAGGGCAAGCGGGCTGTTTCTGTTGCTGGTGGTCCTGTTGGGCGCCGGTTGCACGTCGCTGCGGCAGTGGTACCGGCAGGGGTTTCGCGTGGGTCCGGATTACGCTACCCCTCCGGCCCCGGTGGCCCAGGAGTGGATCGACTACAGCGACTCGGGCATCATCAACGCTCCCGGCGACTATCGCCGCTGGTGGCAGGTGTTTCAGGACCCGTTGCTGGACCAGTTGATCGATCAGGCCAGCCGGCAGAACCTGACTTTGCGCACGGCGGGGATGCGGATTCTGGAAGCGCGGGCCAGGCTCAACATCGCTCGAGGCAATCTCTGGCCGCAGTTGCAGCAGGCTTTCGGGGGCTTCGAGCGATTCAATCTTTCGCAATCTTCGGCTAACGTGCTGGCCGTGCCGGACTTCGACAGTTGGGACGTAGGGTTTAACGCATCGTGGGAGCTGGACTTCTGGGGCCGGTTCCGCCGGGCCATCGAAGCCGAATCGGCGCTGCTGGATGCTTCCATCGAAGACTACGACGACGTGCTGGTGCTCCTTCAGGCCGAAGTGGCCCGCGCGTACATCCAATACCGCGTGTTCCAGCAGCGGCTGGTCGTGGCCCGGCAAAACGTCCAGTTGCAGCAGCGCACGCTGGAGATTGCCGACGTGCAGTTCCGCAACGGCAAAGTGACCGAGCTGGACGTGGCCCAGGCCCGAGAAAACCTGGCCGCCACCCGTGCGCTGATCCCTGCCCTGGAAAGCGGCAAGCGGCAAGCGGCCAACGCTCTGTGCGTGCTGCTGGGGATTCCGCCGCAGGACTTGACCGAACTGCTCGGCGAGGGGCCCATCCCTCGGGCGCCGCGTCAGGTGGTCGTGGGAGTTCCGGCCGAACTGCTTCGCCGCCGGCCGGACGTGCGCCGGGCCGAGCGTCTGGCCGCTGCGCAGAGTGCCGCAATCGGGTTGGCCGAAGCAGAGTTCTATCCCCACATCGCCATCAACGGCTTTCTGGGTTACAACGCCCGCGACTTGGACGACCTGTTCCGCAGCCAGTCGTTTTTCGGTTCGATTGGTCCCAGCTTCCGGTGGAACATTCTCAACTACGGGCGGCTGTTGAACAGCGTGCGGGCCGAAGAAGCCCGGTTCTACCAGCGCGTGCTAGAGTACCAGCAAACCGTGCTGGAAGCGGCCCGGGAAGTGGAAGACGCCATCGTGGCGTTTCTCAAAGAGCAAGAGCGGCTGGAACAACTGACCGTGTCGGCCGCTCAGGCCCAACGGGCCGTGGAAATCGCCACAATCCAGTACCGCCGCGGCACGGTCAATTTCCAGCCGGTGGTTTACATGCAGCAGATTCTGGCTGGTCGGCAGGACCAACTGGTCCAGTCCCAGGGGAACGTGGCCCTGCAACTGGTGGCCGTTTACAAAGCGCTGGGCGGTGGATGGCAGACGCGGCTGCCCGGGCACGTGCCTCCGGAAGCCCAACGGCTGCCGCAAGCCCCAGCCGAACCGGCCGACGAGCCGAAAAAAGCCCTCGCCCCGCCAGTGCTGCCGCAGGAAAAAACCGACGAGCCGGTGGCCGAACGTATCGTCCCTCGCGACCTGGGCCAGTGCTTGTAACCGGCAGCAATCACTGCCTGGAAAGGTCCCGCTTGAGATGAGAACACCCAGGAACCGCTACCTGCTCTCTCTGGCCTGCCTTGCCGCGACGCTGGCCGCAACGGCGGACACATCGGCCGCCGAGGAGGCGACTCGAGCCGCCTCGGCCCAAGCGGTTGCTGACTGGGGCGTGGTGTTGCCCACCGGTTGGGACGGTTCTCGGCACCGGGGTTGGTGTTGCCCGATGTATCTGGGCAAGTGTGCCCCGGTGGTCAAACCGCCTCGGCTTTGCCCCGTGGGCCCTTGTTACCAGGGCAAGTGTGCGCCGCAGTTGGAGTTCCCACAGCTTTGTCCGACCGGAGCGTGTTACCGGCCGAAGTGCCCCCCGGCGCTCAAACCGCCGCGGTGTTTTCCTTCGTTTTATCGCTGTCCGCCCGGCAAGCCTGGCGGGCACGTATCTTCTGGCCCGGGCCGGTGAAATATGCCTGCGTAGGAAAACCCGTCTCTACCCTGGCGTTGCTCCCGCGGGCGTTCTAAAACCAAAAGAAGGTTCGGGGCGAATCCGGCGGCCCTGCAACTGTTTCGGCTGCACTCCGCCGACCGGGGGTGCGCAAGCTACTTGGCCAGGAGAGTGTGATGAGCGAGTCCACGTCCGTCTGCTGTCATCCGGACTGGAAGATTCCCTTCCGGCGGGTGGGGTTCATCTCCACCCGCATCTCCGGCACCGACGGGGTGAGCCTGGAAATTGGCAAGTGGACCGACGTGCTGGAGCGAATGGGCTTGGAGTGCTACTTCATCGCCGGCCGGTGCGACCGGCCCGCCCAACGAAGCGTGGTGATTCCCGAGTTGGATTTCCAGCACCCGGTTATCCTGGAAATCACGCGGCAGGCGTTCCAACGGGACCTGCGTTCCCGCGAGCTGAGCAGCAAGATGCACGAGCTGGCCTGGCTCATCAAGGAGCGGCTCTATGAGGCAATCAGCCGATTGAAACTCGACCTGATTATCGCCGAAAACGTGCTCACCATCCCGATGAACCTGCCGCTGGGAGCCGCGCTGGTGGAGCTGCTGATCGAAACGGGCATCCCCTGCGTGGCCCATCACCACGACTTCTACTGGGAACGCGAGCGGTTCCTGTTCAACGCCGTGGAGGACTATCTGCACCAGGCGTTTCCTCCCCCCCTGGCTCAGATCAAGCACGTAGTTATCAACTCGGTGGCGGCCGAGGAGTTCTGCCGTCGCACGGGGCTAAGCTGCCACGTGGTGCCCAACGTCATGGACTTCGACAACCCGCCGAAGGTGGAAGACGGCTACACGGAACAGCTTCGGGCCGATCTGGGGCTGGGCCCGGACGACCTGCTCTTTTTGCAGCCCACCCGCGTGGTGGCCCGTAAGGGAATCGAACACAGCATCGAGCTGGTGCGACGGCTGGAAGACCCTCGGGTCAAACTGGTCATCACCCACAGCGAAGACGACGAAGGAGAAGCCTATCCGCGCCGGGTGCGCGACTACGCCCGGCTGCTGGGAGTGGAAGTCATCTTTGCTTCCAAGCGAATCAGCCACCGCCGCCAGGTGGCCGACGAAGGGCACCGGCAATACAGCATCTGGGACGTGTACTCCCACGCCGATCTGGTTACCTATCCTTCCACGTATGAGGGTTTCGGCAACGCGTTCCTGGAAGCGGTCTATTACCGCAAGCCCATCTTTTGCAATCGCTACACCATCTATCGGACCGACATCGAACCGTGTGGATTCCAGGCGATTGCGATGGACGGGTTTCTGCTTGATGAGGTGGTGCAGCAGGTGCGGCACGTGCTTCAGGACGAGGCATACCGGCAGCGGATGGTGGAACACAACTACCAGGTGGCCTTGCAGCATTTTTCCTACCGCCGGCTGGAGCAGGAGCTGACGATGATCCTGACCGGCGGCTTGTCCCGCTGCCAGAACACCTGCCGCTGCATGTGTTTTTAAGCAGGTAGTAATCCGTTGTTTGACCAGACGCAG
>WFOE01000063.1 GCA_015488215.1 Planctomycetales bacterium | reverse complement strand
GGTCTTGCGTCTTGTGTCTTGAGCAGGAGCTTCCGCTCCGGGCGAGGATAGGCTTGCGGTTTGCGCCGTGCGCCTTGCGCGGGTGCTTCCGCACCACCGCAAGAACAAACGTAACAACACCCAACGGCGAGCCGGGGACTTCAGTCCCCGGAGAAAGACAAGCAAAACAAGCGATTGCAGACGATCTCCCCGGACCGAAGTCCGGGGTTCGCCGTGAAGTTTGAGGCTTGCCAAATGACACGACGGAACGCCGCGGCAGCCTTTACGGCGCCAAACGACGAATTGGCGTATGTTTCCGGCCACTCAAGACCCAAGACACAGGACACAAGACCTCTTTTGTCCGGGGTTCGCCGTAGCCATAGCGTCGAGGAGAGTTAGTCCCTTGGTGTGGTCCAAGACTACTGGCTAGGTACTTTGCCGCACCGCCGGTGCATTCCGGAAAAACCGCTTGTTGCCATGCAGGGTCTGGAACATTTTTCGCTCGCCCCGCTGGACTACCTGGCTTTCGGCGCCTACTTCGTGCTGCTGAGCCTGGTGGGCTGGTGGGCCGGACGGCACGAAAAACAGCAGCCGGAAGACTACTTCCTGGCCGGACGCACTTTGCCCTGGTACGTGGTGGGCAGCTCGTTCATCGCCTCGAACATCAGCACCGAGCATTTCGTGGGCATGATCGGGGCCTCGTTCGTCTACGGCATCTGTGTGGCCATGACCGAATGGGGCAACGTGCTTTCGTTCTCGGTGCTGATCTGGGTGTTCATTCCCTTTTTGCTTGCTTCGCGGGTGTTCACCACGCCGGAGTTCATCCATCGCCGCTTCCATCCCGCGTTGCGGCAGATATTCGCCGTGCTCACCGTGGTGAGCAACGTGGTGGCGTTTCTGGCCGCGGTGCTTTACGGCGGAGGGCTGGCCCTGCACAAGCTGTTCGGCTGGAGCCTGCCGGTGGCCGTGGTCGCCCTGGCCGTGGTGGCAGGGGTGTGGGCCATCTACGGCGGGCTGCGCTCTGTGGCCTGGACCGATTTCCTCACCGTCATCTTCATGATCGCCGGAGGGCTGATGGTCACGCTGCTAGGGCTGAAGATGCTGGCCGGCCCCGACGGCTCGCTCTGGGACGGATGGCAGGAGATGATTCGCCGCAACCAGGCGCTGGAAAGCCCCTGGCGTGAAGCGGTGGCCCGGCACGCCCAGCGGATGGCCGCCGTGGCGCACTACGATCGCCTTTCGGTCTTTCAGCCCATCACGCACCAGACCAACCCCTGGCCCAGTCTCATCCTGGGCCTGTTTTCAGTGAGCATCTGGTACAACGTCATCAACCAGTTCATGATCCAGCGCGTGCTCGGCGCCCGCGACATGTACCACGCCCGAATGGGCATCGTGCTGGCCGGATACATGAAGGTGCTCATGCCGCTGATTGTTGTGGTGCCGGGGCTGATTCTGTTTGCTCAGTATCCGGAAGTGATGAACCAGCCCTGGGACCGGCTCCAGACCGAAGCGGACAAAGGCTACGTCCACATGCTGCAAACGCTCATTCCGGTCGGCCTGCGGGGCTTGTTTCTGGCAGCGCTGTTCGGCGCCGTGCAATCGACGGTCAACTCGGTACTCAACTCCACGGCCACCGTGTTTACGCTGGACATCTACCGGCGGTGGTTCGCCCCGCAGGCTTCGCACCGGCATCTGGTGCGTGTCGGCATGGTTTCGGCGGCGGTAATCCTGGCCGTCTCGATTGTGCTGGCCATGTACATCGAACGCCTGGGCAGCGGACTTTTTGTTTATATCCAGAGCCTTTATGCTTTCTTTGCTCCCCCCTTTAGCGCCGTGTTCGTGCTGGGGATTCTCTGGCGGCGAATTAACGGCACCGGGGCCCTGGTGGCCGTGGTGGCCGGATTTCTGTTCGGGCTGGCCGTCAAACTTTACGTGCAACTGGTGCCGGACCATCCCAAGTGGCTCGAACCGTTCGCCATGCAAGGAATCATCAACTGGGCCTTCTGTTCGGTGCTTTGCGTGGTCGTGAGTCTGATGACCCCGCCACCCCGGCCCGAGCAAATAACCGACGACCTGACGCTCAACTGGAGCAAGCTCGACATTTTCCAAGGCCTGGGCACCCGCTGGTACAACAGCGTGGTTACCTGGTGGCTGCTGTTCGTCGTGCTGGTGCTGGGCCTGATGCTGTGGTTTTCGGGTTTGTTCTATTGAGAAAACGCAAAACGCCCAAGCGAAGGGAAAAATCTCAATATGAGAATTGAGAGAATCGAAACGCTGGTCTGTAACGCGCGGATGCGGAATTGGGTGTTCGTCAAGGTCGTCACGGACCAGCCGGGGCTGATCGGCTGGGGCGAAGCCACGCTGGAGTGGCACACGCGCAGCGTGGTGGCCGCCGTGGAAGACCTGGCCGAGCTGCTCGTGGGCGAAGACCCCCGCCGTGTCGAACACCTGTGGCAGATGATGTGGCGGCAGCACTTCTGGCACGGGTCGGGAATCACCCGCGCCACGGCCATCTCGGGCATCGACATCGCCTTGTGGGACATTCTGGGCAAGGAGCTGGGCGTGCCGTGCCACCGGCTCTGGGGCGGTCCGGTGCGCAATCGCATCCGGCTCTACTGCCACCTGGGCGGCGGACTGATGGAAGCGTTCTACGAAACCCCGGTCGAGCAGGCCGACCGCTTTGCGCAACTGGCCCGCGAAGCAGTCCAGCAGGGGTTTTCGGCCTTCAAGGCGATGGCCGTCCCGCCCACGGCGCCGCTGGAAGGCTTACAGCCGGTGCAGGCGGCCGCCCGCTGCGTGGAAGCGATGCGCGACGCCGTGGGTCCGAATGTGGACATCATGGTGGACTGCCACGCCCGCCCCTCGCCGGCGATGGGCATGAAGTTCGCCCGGGCGCTTGAGCCCTACGGGCTTTACTTCCTGGAAGAGCCTTGCTGGCCGGAACACGTGCAGGAGCTGGCCCGCATACGCCAGGCCGTGGCCACGCCAATCGCCACCGGGGAGCGGATTACGGGGATTCACGGTTTTCGGGACCTGTTCGCTGCCGGGGCGTGCGACGTGTGCCAGTTGGACATCACGCACTGCGGCGGTCCCACAGCGGCCCGTCGCATCGCCGCCCTGGCCGACGCCTACGGCGTGGCTCTGGCCCCGCACAATCCCCAGGGGCCGGTCAGCACCGCCGCAACGCTGGAGTTCGGGTTTTCGCAGCCGGGGTTTGTCATTTGCGAATCGGTCCATGCCGACGTGCCCTGGCGAAACGACGTCGTGCGCGTGGCCCATCGGATCGACCCGACCACACGCACCGTCCAGCCGCACGAGCAGCCGGGCCTGGGCGTGGAAGTGATCGAGTCGGCGGTGAAACAGCACCCCTTTGAGCAAGAACTGCTCCAGCGCGTCTTTTACTCCGACGGCAGCGTGGGAGACTGGTAACGATGAACGAATCGACAACCCCGTTGTGCTGGGGGCATCCCGGCTTTGCCGGCCGCGTGGGGGTGGCCCGGTGCGAAGTGACTCCGCCGCTAGAGATTTTCGCCCGCAACTGGGGGGCTGCGGCCCACGATCGGGCCAGCCGAGTCCACCGACCGCTGTTGCTTACGTCCGTGGTGTTCGCCCACCGGCAGGACGATTCCCAGGTGGTTCTGCTGGAGGGGGACCTGAGCTGGTGGTACGACCTGCCTTCCTGGCACTGGTTCCAGCAACAGTTGCTGGGGCGGCTCAAACTGCGTCCCGAGCAGCTTTGGTTTTCGGTCACGCACACGCACGCCTCGCCGCCGCTTACCCGGGAGGTGGTCGATGGAGAAGGCGGCGAGCTGCTGCCGCAGTGGCTGGACGACCTGTTGCAACACTCCGTGCGGCTGGTTGAACAGGCCCGCGGAGCGTTGCAGCCGGCGGTGCTCCAGTGGGAAACAGGCACCTGCCACCTGGCCACGGTGCGGGATCTGCCCTTGCCGGACGAGCCCGGCCGCGTGGCATGCGGCTTCTGGCCCGAAGGCCGCCCCGATTCCACGTTGCTGGTGGGCCGCGTCTGTACGGAATCGGGCGTGCCGTTGGCCGTGATCGTCAACTACGCCTGTCATCCCACCACGCTGGCCTTCGAAAACGTAACGCTTTCACCGGACTTCATCGGAGCGATGCGGCAGGTGGTCGAAGCGGAACTGCCCGGCGCCCTGGCCGTGTTCCTACAAGGGGCTTCCGGCGAGCTAGCCCCGCGGTACCAGTACACGGGCGATCCCCGAGTGGCCGACCGGCACGGCCGCCAGTTGGGCTGGGCCGTGTTGTCAACATTGCAGGGGATGGAACCGCCAGGGACCGAACTGGTGTTTCGCGGCGTGCAGCCCTCCGGGGCGCCGCTTGCCCTGTGGCGGCATCGCCCCGGACGGTTCGATGCCACGCTGGCGGCTCGCCGCGGCCAGGTGGAACTGGAACTGAAAACGCAAAGCCCCCTGGAAGAACTGGAGGCGGCCTATCGCGCCTGCCAGGATCGCACCGAACGGGAACGCTTGCGGCGGCGGATTCGCCAGGCGCGGAGCGTGGGCACCTCGGGCCGGTGGCCGCTGCCAATCTGGACGTGGCGCTTGGGCGATTCGCTCTGGGTGGGGACGATGGCCGAACCCTACAGCCGCTTCCAGCAACAACTGCGGCAAGCGTTCGCCCCGCGCCCCGTGGTGTGTATTAACCTGCTCAACGGCACGGTGGGCTACCTGCCGCCGGCCGAAACATACCAGTTGGACATCTACCAGGCGTGGCAAAGCCCTTTCGCCCCCGGCTGCCTGGAAAAAACCATCCAGGCGGCTTGCGACGAGTTGGAACAACTCGTCACCGAATCGGAATGACCCTGTCCGGTGCAGCTTTTCGGCATGTGGCTTTCGCTCGGATGAACGTACCGGGACAGGCGTTTTCCGCCGATGGAACGGCCGCCACCGGTAAAGCTTCCGCCCAAGGCCCGTTTGTTCGGACACCATGAAAAATCGTTGGCAAGGAGTTGTT
>WFOE01000062.1 GCA_015488215.1 Planctomycetales bacterium | reverse complement strand
GAGGGATGGAGGCGTGGGGAGGTGCTTCCGCACCGAAGCAAGCATAAGCTTTTCTCTTCGCACTCGGCGAGCCGGGAACTTCCGTTTCCGGAAAAAGAAACCACAGAAAAGCTTTTTCTCTTGCCTCCTCGGACTGAAGTCCGGGGCTCGCCAAACTGGAATCGGCTTGCGTCCTGCGCTGTTGCGCGAGGAGCTTCCGCTCCGAAGCAAGAGTATTCTTACACTCGGCGAACCCCGAGCTTTAGCTCAGGGAGGAAAAACGCCTGCTGTGGTTCTTTCTCCGCCAGCTCAAGCTGGGCGGCTCGCCGGAGAAATAGGCCCCCTGCGTCCGCTCAAAAGCTAATTGTTACCCGCTTAGAATCGTCCGCCGGTGTGTTCAAAGACGATTGGCAGAGGACCTACTCGCCACCCTCTCGCACCGGTGCTAGCGCGTGGGCCAGCCCTTCGCGGTAGCTGGGGAACCGCAGCCGGAAGGCAAGCGCCCGCAGCAACAGGCGGTTGCTGATCCGCTTGCTGCCGGTGGCCCGTTGTGCCTTGGGGCTTCCCGGCGGCGGGGCCACAAACCGCGGCGGCGGTGCCCCGATGAGCGAAGCCACCTGGGCGTAGTAGTCCGTTCGAGGGACGGGATGCCCGTCGGAAACAAGTACCAGCGGCGGCACCTGCGGCTGCCCAAGCGCTTGCCGTGCCGCTTCGGCTGCGTCCTCCACGTGAATCAGGTTCAAAACCCCCTGTTGGGGAACCGCCAGCGGCTCCCCGGCCCGAAGCTGCCTCAGATACGGCACGCGCCCCGGCCCGTAAAGCCCCGCTAGTCGCAACACCACCAGGCGTTCCTGCCCCAGCGCCTGTTGGGCCATCCGTTCGGCTTCGAGCAACACCGCTCCGGCTTCGGTCGCGGGCGCAGGGGGCGTTTGTTCGGTAATCCAGCCCTCTTCCTGCGGGCCATAGACCCCGGTGCTGCTTATCAGCACGAAGCGTTCCGGCGGGGAAGCGTTCAAGTGGTCGAGCAGCCGCCGGAGTCCGGGACCGTGCAGCCGGCGGCGCGCGGCCGCTTCGCCCCGAGGCGGAGCTGCGCAGTAAACCACCGCATCGACACGCGGCAGATGCTCCATCCCCTGGCCGGTTATCAAGTCCAAGAGCACTCCGTGGCCGCCGGCCTGATGTATCGAGGGCAACTTGTCCGGGGTGCGCGTGGTGGCCCAAACCTGGCAGCCCTGCTGGTGCAGGCTGCGGGTAAGCCGGCTTCCCAGATAGCCGAAGCCGACCACCAGAACGCGTTTGCCCGCCGAGGGGGAGGTGGTCATTGCTCGCGCCGGAAGACGGTGGTGGTTTCTTCGGCCGTGGTCCCTTGCGGATCGGCGGCCGTGGTTACTTTCACCTTTACCACCGCTTCGCCCGGCTGCACAGCCTTGGCCCGCACGCGATAGCTCTGTGTGGCCAGTCCGGCAAGCTGCTCCAGCGGCTCGAAGATTATCCGGCGCCCCTGGATGCGGTAGGAGGTCGGCCCGGTGGTGCCGATGCGTACCGGCTGCAACTGCTCGGGAAACTCCACTTCGACCACCACCCGGGCCAGCGGCCGGTTGTTCGTGTTGGTGATGCGGATTTCGTAGGGCACTTCCTTGCCTACCTGAGTGGGCTCCACCAGCGCGGCGATGGAGACGGCCACTTTGCCGGGGGCGGGAAGCAGTTTCAAACAATGCTCGCCCCGGGCCGTGGTCGAACCGGCCTGGACTTGCCCCTTGAGGCACGCCTGGGAGCTGGCCTTGCGGGCCAGGGCTTGCACTTCGTAGCGCACGCGCGCTCCGGGCCCCAGGCGAGGCAGCGTCCAGCGAAGCGTGTAGCCGCCGTCTTGAACCAGTTGGTGCCCCTGGGTGGCCAGCTTCGGTTCCAGCTCCGCACCCAGCCGGAGCGAAACCCCTAGGTTGGTCAGCACCTGGCCCGTGGGATTGATTACATCCAGGGCGAACCGCGACTGCTGGCCCACCTGAAGCTGCGACGGACCGCTCACCTTCACTTGCACTCCCGCGGGCGACGTCTCTCTGGCCGACGAACGCACCTGGAAACAATGCCGGGCTTCGGCCCGGACGCCGGAACCGGTCACCACCACCCGCACGCACCAGGGCCCCTGCTCTTTGACACCGAAGGAGAGCGGCACCCGGCGAGCCGCCCCGGGCGGCAGGTCTTCCAGGTCGCCTTCAATGGGGCTCTGGCCCACCTGGTGGGTAAGCCCCGGGTCGAAATGGGCCGTGACGAGCAATCCTCGGGCAACGGCCGCTCCTAGGTTCCGCACCGTGATGTCCAGCTTGGCTTCCTGGCCCGGCACCACGTGGGTCGGCCCGGAAAGTTCCACCTTCAACTGCGGGGCGGCCACGGTGGTACGCACACAGCGGGCCGCGCCCCCTCGTGGGTCACTGGCCAGCGAAGCACAGAACTGGAAGCTCCTTGCAGCCACCACCTTGGCTTGCACCTGGATGGTCTGCACCTGCCCTGGCTCCAGGTCGCGCAGAATCCACTGCAACTGGGAACCGCTCTGTTCCGCCCGCGGAGTGCTGGAGAGGTATTCCAAGGCCTCGGGCACCGGGGCGGTGATTGTCAACTGGTCCAGTTTGCGTTGCATCTGGTTGCGCACCTGGATTTCGTAGGTGAGCGTCTGGCCCAAGCTGGCTTCCTGCGGGCCGGAGACGGTCAACTGCACGTTGGAAGTCCACCGCACGCGGGTGGTGGCCTTGGCCAGCGTGAACCGCCGCGGCGGAGAACCGGCCATGCGGGCAAGTTCCACCTGCACCTGAGTTTCCCCGGCCAAGGGGGCCCCTTGCTGAAGCACGACCGAGGCTTCGCCGTTGGCGTCGGTGGTCACTTCCATCTGGCGCTGGCCGTTGGAAAACAAGGCTCCGGTGCCCCCGGTCACTTCGTAGCGGACCAGGTACCCGGCCGCGGGCGTGCCGTCGCTTTGACGTACCACCCGGGTGAGCAACGTAGCCGAGGTACCCATGGGGGCTTCCGTCGGGGCGGGGAAGGTCCAGCGGGCATCGGCCCAATAGACCCAGGCACTTTGTGCCGTCCCGGCGGCAGCCAGTCCCGGCACGACCACTTGCACGCGGCTGAGTCCTTCCTGCGGCGAGGAAAGCAGCACCATCGCCTGGCCGCGGCGAATGGTTACGTCATCGCCCGGATTAGGCGTCCCGCGGCTCCAGAGCTGGTCGCGGGTGGCGGTTACGGTAATCACGTGGGCGTCGCTGATTTTGCGCGGGCTGGTAAAGGGGGGCAGTAGCCGTGCCAATGGCGAACCGGTCGTCGCCAAGTCCAACCGTCCCACGCTTTGCGGCGCAAGCACCCAATCGACCCGTTGGCCCGGCAGCGGCCGTCCGCCGAAATGGACTTCGGCCACCAGTGGCACGGTGCTGCCGATGACCGCGGCCGTTTGCTGCGGACGGACTTGGACGCTCACCTGACCGGGCAGAGGAGCCCCGCTGCCGGGCGAAGTGACCAGCGGCGGTGGCGGAGCCACATAGGTAGGCGTGCCTGGCGGAGGCGCCCACGGGGCGCAGCCTCCCCCCGCCGCGGCGATCCCCAACAGGACCGCCCCGAAGGCCAAGGTCCAGACCGGCCGGTACACCGGGACTTGCATCAGCTTGGCGGCAACAGGGGCCCGAATCCGCAGACGCCCTCTCCGGCCGAGGCTTACCCGGAAGCCAAGCCCCGCAAGGAGAAGACCGAACTACACCGCGGGGACGATAAAAACCCCGCACCCCACCGGCAAGAGCAGTCGGACGCCCCGGCCGCCGGGCGTGCATGCACTGCTGGCAGGAGGAGCGCGGGCGTGGGGG
>WFOE01000061.1 GCA_015488215.1 Planctomycetales bacterium | reverse complement strand
CACCTACGACGACTCGGATATCCTGGCCCTGGTCGTCGATAGCACCGGGATGCTGGTCAGCGCCGAAATCTACTTCGACGGCAGCGACGTGGGACTGGATACCGATGCCGAAGACATCGACGCGTTTGCCGTGGACGCCGACGGCAATCTCTACATCTCGCTGGCCGGCAAAGGACTGGTCGATACCCCCAACGGCCAGTTGGTCGTGGGAGTAAACGACATCATCAAGTTCACGCCCACGAAGCTGGGACGCACCACCACCGGCACCTGGGAATGGTACTTCGACGGCAGCGACGTGGGCCTGTTCGGCCCAACGGAAAACATCGACGCTTTGGCGTTTGCCAATAACGGTGACCTGCTCATCTCCACCTACGGCGCCGGTTCCGCTGATGGGAACGTCTCCTTCAGCAACGGCGACGTGCTCCGCTTCGATCCCACCAGCACGGGTCGTGACACGGCCGGGACGTGGTCGATCCTGCAAAACGGAACCGCCTTGGGCTTCACCGGCCTGAGCAACAACCTGGACGCCCTCTGGGCCCACCCCGACGGAAACCGGATCGGTTTTTCCGCTGAGGAAGATTACTCCGCCGGTGGCCTGAAGGCCGAAAACGAAGACCTGCTGCTGCACTTCCTCAACACGGGCAACAACGCGGCCCTGCTGAACACCTCGCCGATGGGTCTGCGCCCCTACAACGTGGACGGAATGTTCGTGCTGCCCGGGGACATTGTCTCGGGGAGCAACCTGCCGTTGCGCCTGCCGCTTCGGGCCTGGTCGAGTTCCACAGTGTCCCTTGCCACGAGCGGACAGGAAGAGTTGCTGGATGCCATCTCCGTCGGTTCGGTGGTCACGCCACTGGAAGGTGGCTTGGCCGACGAAGAACTCGGCGTCCGCTGGCTGGAACGCGACGTGGTCCAGGTAGCTTCCGAAGATGCTCCGGCTCTGGGAAGTGTGGCTCTTGCCCCCAGCCTTGCGGAAACTCCCGCAGCCGGCAGCGAAGCACTCTTCTCCGCCAACCAGCACAAAGACGAGGTGGACGAGGTGTTCGAACAGCTCAACCGGCACGACCTGCTGGAAGAGGTTCACACCCCGCTGGCCGAACAGTTGGCCAAGGCCCTGGTGGGCTAACAGGCTTGTTACAAGACCTCCGGCCGCAAACGCCTCGCCCGAGAATCGGAGCGACGCCGGAGGGTTGGGGGAGACGCTCTAAAAACCCCAGGCTCCAGCGGCCGCTTCTGCCGGCACAGACGCCGCCGGCAGAGCGGCACCCTCCGGCGGAGTGCCAACTTCCGGCAGCAAGAACTGCTCCAACTCGCAGGCCAGGCAGCGAAACGCCGCCGCGGGCACTTCCACCGTGTCCCAGCAGGGAGAAATCCGCCGCATGGCCGCCCGGTACGAGGACAGCCGCACCCCCAGGAACGCATAGCGCCTGCCCCGGTGTGCAAACAGCCGTTGCGGCGGCACGGGACTGCGCGGTCCAGCCACCCAGTAGGCGAACACCAGCGCCGCTTCGAACCCCGGGCCGAACAGCCGCTCCCACTGGCCCAGGCTGGCTACGTCGTCCTGGAACGACCAGTTTTTCCAGTACCGACCGCCGGCCCCGGGAAAGCGCCGCCCTTTGACGTCGATCAAAAACCCGCGGCCCCGGCCCGGCGAGACGATAAAGTCCAGGCTCTTAAGCGATCCCCCGGACCACTGCGCCCGTCGGGCTTCGTCCACGGCCACGTAAGGGATGCGGCGCTGCTGGAGCCAGGCTTCCAGCGCCGCTTCGTAGTGGTTGCCCCGATCGGCCACGGCCAAGCCCCTTCTTTGTGCAAGCGGATCGTTCCACGCCGCCCCTGGATTAGTTTGCCCCAACGGCCCCGGCCGCTGCAAGCCAATCTCCGCACGGCGGGGACTTCCCAGCCGCTTGGGAGCTTTTCCGGCTGCATCGCGGGGGCGTTTTGGCCATAATGAATCGGGTACGTTCCCTCCTTGTTGCTCCCGCCTGAAGGAAGGGCAAGGCGATGGTCGCGCTCCGCACGGTTTGCCGCTATCTCGAAGCGCTGCTGGGGATGCTGCTGGTGGCCGGGGCCGTGCTACCCGGCGTTGCGCCGCAGCGACTGGCCGCCCAGGAGCCGGGCCGTTCCGCTGGCGACATGCTGCCGCTGGTCGCACCGGCGGTGCCCCCCCACGAGGCCGCCTCTTTGCCGGTCAGGGGAGCTGCCCTCGACCCGCTGCATGCCCAGAAGATGGCCCGGGGGATGCAGCTTTTCAAAAAAACTGTGCGTCCTTTGCTCGTGAACCACTGTCTGGACTGCCACGGCGGGGAGACGGTCGAGTCGGAGCTGGACCTTTCTACCCGAAAGGGGCTCCTGCGGGGCGGCTTGCGCGGACCAGCCGTGTTGCTTGACCGTCCCGAGGAGAGCCTGCTGCTGCAGGTGGTCAACCATCAGCGGGAACCCCACATGCCCGAGGGGGAAGACCTCCTGCCGGAAAAAGACCGCAAGGCCCTGGCCCTCTGGGTTTCCCTGGGGGCTCCTTACGACCGGCCGCTGCGGGAAGGAGGACCGGTACAGACCCACTGGTCCCAGAAACGCATCCGTCCCGAGGACCGGCAGCACTGGGCCTGGCTGCCGCTGCGGCGGCCGCGGCTACCGCAGGTGCGTTCGTCCCAGTGGTGCCGCACGCCGGTGGACCGCTTCATCCTGGCCCGGCTGGAAGCAGTCGGGCTGGAGCCCAACCCGGTGCAAGAAGAGCGCCGCCTGGTACGCCGTCTCTACCTGACCGTGCTGGGCGTGCCCCCGACGCCTGAGGAGATGCAAGCCTATCTGAGCGACACCCGGCCCGGGCGCTGGCGACGGCTGGTGGATCGGCTGCTGGCCGATCCCCGGTACGGGGAGCGCTGGGCCCGGCACTGGCTCGACCTGGCCCGATTTGCCGAAAGCCACGGCTTTGAGCACGACTACGACCGCCCCTACGCCTACCACTACCGCGATTTCGTCATCCGCGCCCTGAACCAGGACATGCCCTACGACCAGTTCGTCCGCTGGCAGATCGCGGGGGACGAGCTGGCCCCGGACGACCCGCTGGCAATGATGGCCACCGGCTTCCTGGCCGCCGGGGTGCACAGCACGCAGATCACCAAAAAGGAGGCCGAAAAGCACCGCTACGACGAAATGGACGACATGCTGGGCACCATCGGTACGGCCATGCTGGGGCTTACGATCGGCTGTGCCCGCTGCCACGATCACAAGTACGATCCCATCCCCATGGGCGACTACTACCGGATGCTTTCCGTCTTTACCACCACCGTGCGCAGCGAGCCGGAGCTGATCCTCAACCCCGAGCAGTACCGCAAGCAGAAGGCCGCTTTCGAAGCCGAACACCGGCCCTACGAACAAGCCCTGCGGCGCTACGAGCAGGAAAAGCTGCCCGAGGCGTTTCGCCGCTGGGAACAATCGCCCGGGAAAAAGAAGCTGCCGTACCGGTGGATCGTGCCGCGGCCGCGGCGCCTGGCCACCACGGGCGGAACGACGCTTAAGGCGCTTGCCGACGGCACGGTGGTCGCCTCGGGCAAAAATCCCAAGCACGAAACGTATACGGTGGAACTACCGCTTGCGGCCGGGAAGCTGGTGGCCCTGCGACTGCAAGCCCTGCACGATGCCAAGCTGCCCGAAGGCGGGCCGGGCCGAGCGCCCAACGGAAACTTTGCCCTGAGCCACTTGGAACTGTTCTGCAGCAAGCCCGCGGCCGAGGGCAAACCCCGGGTGTGGCAACCGCTTGGGCTGAAAAGTGCCCGGGCCACCTTCGAGCAAAAGGGACTGCCGGTCAAGCACGCCATCGACGCCGATCCCCGGTCGGCCTGGGCCGTGGACCCGCAGGTGGGCAAGGACCACGCGGCCGTCTTCATGCTCAAAGAGCCCCTGGAAGTTCCGGCAGGTTCCGTGCTGCGGGTGGTGCTCCATTTTCGCAACAACCAGCAGCACGCCCTGGGCCGGTTTCGCCTAAGCTACACGGACCGCCCGCTTGAAGGAGCGCCAACGCCCTTCGCCGGCGTGGAGATCACCACCGCGGAGCTGGAAGCCCTGCGCACGACGGCCACTCGCCGCACCCCGGAACAAAAGAAGCTGGCCCTGGGCTGGTTCGCCCGGCACGTGGACCGGCGCTGGCAAGAACTGGAACGGCGCCGCCTGGAACACCTGCAAAAAGCCCCACGGCCCCAAAAAGCTAAGGTGCTCGTCTGCACCGAAGGGCTGCCCCCGGTGCGGCTGCACTCCCAGGGCAGGGAGTTTTACGAAAAGACCTACTACCTCCGCCGCGGCGATCCGGAGCAGAAAGAAGGCGAAGCCACGCCCGACTACATGCAGGTGCTGATGACCGCCCCGGAGGGAAAGGACCACTGGCACCAGGACCCGCCGCCCGGCTGGCGCACCAGCTACCGTCGCCGCAACTTTGCCGCGTGGCTTACCGATCCGCAGTACGGGGCTGGGCATCTGCTGGCCCGCGTGATTGTCAACCGTCTGTGGCACTATCATTTCGGCCGGGGGATCGTAGCCACGCCCAGCGACTTCGGCCGCCAGGGGCTGCCTCCTTCGCACCCGGAGCTGATCGACTACCTGGCCAGCGAGCTGATTGCTTCCGGCTGGAGCTTGAAGCACGTGCACCGCTTGATCCTCAACAGCGCCACCTACCGGCAAAGCTCGCTTTACGATCCACACAAGGGGGCCAAGGACCCGGAAAACCGGCTCTGGTGGCGTTGGGCTCCTTACCGGTTGGAGGCCGAAGCGGTGCGCGACTCGCTGCTTTCGGTAGCCGGCGTGCTGGATCGGCGAATGTACGGCCCCGGCACGCTGGACGAAGGCCACCACCGGCGAAGCATCTACTTTACCGTCAAGCGGAGCAAGCTGGTGCCGATGATGGTGTTGTTCGACGCTCCCGACGCGTTGCAAGGGATCGGCGCCCGCCCCCGCACCACAATCGCCCCCCAGGCGCTTCTGCTGATGAACAACCCCCACGTGCGCAGTTGGGCTGCGGCATTTGCCCAGCGGTTGAAAGTCCGTACCGTGGAAGAGCTGCCCGGGGCCGTCCAGCGTGCCTACCACCGAGCCTTGTGCCGCCCAGCCAGCCCGGAAGAACAAAAACAGGCGGTGGCTTTCATCCGCACGCAGGCTGAGGACTATCGTCGGGCTGGTCGCCCGGACGCCTTGCAAGCGGCCCTGCGCGACTTTTGCCAGACGCTTTTCTGTCTCAACGAATTCGTTTACGTAGACTAGACGGCCTGGGCTTGAAGGCTTGGGGGGATGAAGGCGTGGAGGCTTGGGGGGCGTGAAGGGGGTGCTTCCCACCAATGCAAGTGCAAGAATTAACGCCGATTCTTCCAACCGGCGAGCCGGGAGCTTTAGCTCCCGGAGGAAAAGAACGAACAAGCGTTTTTTTCCGGTTCTCCGGTCCTCCCCGGACTGAAGTCCGGGGCTCGCCAAGCAGCAAGCGGCTTGGGCCGCGCGGCCTGCGCCTTACGCGGGGAGCTTCCGCTCCAGCGGACAAACAACGCTCGTGCTCGTACTCCTACTCGTGCTCGTACTCGTAATCGGTAGCTCGTTATCGGCAACCGCGAATCGGCAATCGGCGAGCCACCCGCCGGTGTGGTCGGAAACTACTGGCTGGCCGCTTGTCCGGCGGTCGAGCTACCGGCTGCCAGCGGGGACAAGCCGGCCTGTTGCCATAGCCCTTCCAGCGCCTGGCCCAGTGCATGGGCCACTTCGTCGCGGCGCTGGCCTTGGGTCAGGGCCTTGCTCACCAACGGGCTGACCGGCCCTTGGTAGTCGATTTCTTTCAAGTAGGTAAGCAGTCCCACCAGATCCAGCACCCCGGTGCTGCCCGGCAGATGGCGATCCTCCGGGGTCCACTCCGCAGGCGGTTTTTCCGTGGGACCGTCGCAGACGTGCACCACCAGGATTTTCTCCGGCGGCAGTGCTTTGACCGCCTCTAGCGAGCCGCCTCCGATGGTGATGTCCCACAGGTCGATCACGTAGCCGGCGCCGGGGATCATTTCCACCAGCGGGGTAAGCTGTTCCAGGGTGTGAATGAACTCGTGCGGTTTGTCCTGCCTCAGCACCGCCGGGGCCGAAAATCCCAGAGCGAGGCGGATGTTGTACCCTTGGAGCACCCCGGCCGCCTGCTGGAGCCGTTTGCGATGCTGCTCGAAGTTTTCGTGCATCGGCAGCGTCTCGCTCCAGGGTTTGAGCACCACCCGAGCCCGAAGGCAGCCCAGCCGGGCAGCCACTTCCGCCCGCGTGGAGAGTTTCTCCAGTTCCTGCTGGAACTCCTCTTCGCTCCCCTCCAGGGGGACGGGCAGCTCGAAGCTGCCCAGGTGGATCTTCGCGCTGTCCAGCAGCCGCCGCGCCTTGGCCTCGCCGCGCAGCTCGAACTGCTCGGCCATATCGACCACGTCCAGGTCGATGCCCCGGAACCCGTGCGTCAGGGCCATCTCGATCTGTTCGTACTGCGGGGCCATCATCTCCAGGGCGTAGGTGCTGAAGTTCTTGAACATGGGGTTGCTCCTGGCCTCGGGCAACTCGGTGTGCTGTGCGATTCTGCGTGCGGGAAACAATCCAGGCTTGAAACCTCTCATTATGGGGATTCTTCCCTCAGCGTCCAGAGCGTCCAATTCAGCTCCGGGATAGATCAGATGGCGCGCCGTTCTGGCACAATCGACACAGGCCACACGTCCGAAACGTCGGTCGGAGGGGAAGTGTGTTGAATCGGCCCGGCCGGTTTCCCTTGCCTGTGAACAGAAGGCACACTTGTACGAACCTTGTTTGCTCCTCAAGGGGCCCCGTGCCACTTGCTGTGAATCTGCTCCCGTGAAGCCCCGGAGCGAAAACGCCGAAGACCGGACCGGCACGCTCCTTAAAAACCGGGTGAGGAATCCCACGCCATGCGCGCCTTCGAAGCCACCGAATACTACTTCCATCAGGCGGCCGACCTGCTGGACCTGAGCCGGAACATCCGCGCGCTGCTGATTACGCCCAAGCGGGAAGTCCAGGTCCAGGTTTCCATCGAACGGGACAACGGCCAGGTGGCCACGTTCATTGGCTATCGGGTGCAGCACGACGATGCCCGAGGACCCATGAAAGGGGGCTTGCGCTACCACCCGGACGTGGACCTGGACGAAGTGCGCTCGCTGGCCGCGCTGATGACCTGGAAAACCGCCGTGGTGGAAATCCCCTACGGGGGAGCCAAAGGGGGCATCAACGTCAATCCCCGGGAAATGAGCCCTCGGGAGCTGCAAAAAATCACCCGCACCTTCGTCGATCAGATCCACGACCTGGTCGGCCCCGATTCGGACATCCCCGCTCCGGACATGGGCACCAACGCCGAGGTGATGGCCTGGTTCATGAACCAGTACTCCAAATACCACGGCTTTTCCCCGGCCTGTGTGACCGGAAAACCGGTGGAACTGTACGGTCTGCCCGGCCGCGAAGAAGCCACCGGGCGCGGCGTGGGCATCGTGACCTTGAAGCTGCTGGGGCGCATGGGCCGCAAGCCCCATCAGACTACTGTGGCTATCCAGGGGTTTGGCAACGTCGGTTCGCACACGGCCCGGTTCCTGCACGAAGCCGACTGCCGTGTGGTGGCCGTCAGCGACATCTCCGGCGGCTATTACCGGCCCGAAGGGCTCGACGTACCCGATCTGATCCGCTATCTGCACCAGAACAACTACAGCCTTTCCGGCTACCCGAACGCCGAACCAATCAGCAACGAGCAACTGCTCACGCTGCCGGTGGACGTGCTGATTCCGGCCGCCCTGGGCGGGGTGTTCGACGCGGACCTGGCTCGCGAAGTACGAGCCAAGGCGATTATTGAAGCGGCCAACGGCCCCACCTGGCCGGAAGCGGATCGGGTGTTCCAGCAGCGGGAAATCCTGGTCTTTCCGGACATCGTGGCCAACGCCGGCGGGGTCACGGCCAGCTATTTCGAGTGGGTGCAGAACCGCCAGCATTACCGCTGGGGCCGCGACCGCGTGCGGCAGGAACTGGACCGAATCATGTCCGAGAGCTTCGAGCGGGTGTGGGAACTGGCCACCCAGCGCAAAGTCTCCCTGCGCACTGCCGCTTACATCCTGGGCATCGGACGCGTTGGACGAGCCACTATCCTGGGAGGTTCCGTAACATGAGCACCACCACGCTTTCGCAAGAAGTAATCCGGCAGATTCCTCTGTTCCAGGGACTTTCCGAGGAGGAGGCCAACCAACTGGTGGCCATCAGCCAGGTGATGCACTTCCAGCCCGGCGAAGTCATCCTCCGCCAAGGGGGCCGCAGCCGGAACCTGTGGGTGGTGCTGGAGGGGACGTGCGAGGTGACCCGCCACGGAACCGACGGGCATGACGTGGTGCTGGCCACCCTGGAACCGTATGCCAACTTCGGCGAGATGTCCTTCTTCCATGCGGCTCCCCATTCGGCCAGCGTCCGCGCCAAAAGCCACGTGCAACTGCTCCGCATCGGCCGAAGCGACTACGACCGCCTGGTCGAGCAGAACTCCCTGGCCGCCTACAAGCTGGCTTACAACACGCTGGACGTGCTGGCCGACCGGCTCCGGCACATGGACCAATGGGTAGCCCAACTGCTGGAAGAACAAAGCGACGGTCAGATGGTCTGCGAGTGGAGCCAGTTCCGGCAGACGCTCTTTTCGGAATGGAACCTGTGACCGCCGCGGGCTTGGAGGCTTGGGGGCTTGATGGGGTGAGGACCTGGGGGCATGAAGACGTGGGGCTTAGAGGGGATGCTTCTGCACCAAGCAGGAATCGGCTTGCGGCTTGCGCCGTGCGCCCGGTGCTTCCGCACCGTGGCGAGAGCAAACGCTGCTTCTCGGAAACAGCGAGCCTGGAGCATAAGCTCCCGGAGAGCAGTAGTGCCGCCCCGCCGCAGCCGCGGGGGCTTCCGCTCTCGGAGAGTAGCACGGTCATGGGCCGCCGGATGCTTCCGCACCAGGGGCAAGCACCCACCGGCAAACTTCGGCTTTGCACAGACGAAAGCCACCGGGATTTGTGCCTCATTTCTGAGCCGGTAACAGGTATCCGGAAAATGAAACACGCCGGCTCCGGCAAGTTCCGGAACCGGCGTAGTTTTTTGCTTGGGAGACGCCTTGTCTCAAACGAACCCGGACTGCCCGAAGGAATCCTTGTTACTTGCGTCGGCCCGAGGCCAGTTTTCGGGCGGCAAAGCCGGCGGCGCTGGCTGTTTTGGCCTTCGGCGAAGCCGGAGGTTGCGGAGCCTCGGCAGAATGTCCGCAGCGGTTTTTACACTCCGAGCACAGGTACTCCACCACCAGGCGATATACGGGTACGCGTTTCGTGTACTCCACGCGGATAAGCCGCTTGCGGGTGATAATCTTGCCCGGGGTGGGCACCTGCACCGTACAGCCGCAATCCCCCTGGTGATGGCAGCGTTTGGCTGGTCCCGGCAGGCAGACGTCTTCCACCTTGCAGCACCACTTGGTCTGTTTCACGTCTTTGTACTCGCAGACCACGCGGCACACCTTGCAACAGGCCGGAGCTTCGCCGCAGCGGTGGCACTTGCGTTCGGCTCGGCTCGCGGCGGGAAAGGCCAGGCTCAGCACGGTTACGGCTAATAGCAAGCGAAACATGGTTCGGTTTCCCCTTGGTTTTGGATTTCTGGTGTTGGACGTTCTTTTTCTGGTTTTTCCTCCGGGAGCCGACGCTCCCAGCTCGCCGTCTGGTGTTCAGAGGTTCTCATTACTCAATGAGGAGCCTTTTCCGCAGTTTTTCTTGGCTCCTCGATTTGCCAGTTCCCTGACTACCAGTTCAACTGAAGCCGGGTGACGAACATGTCGGCGTCGGCCGTAGTGCCCAGGGCCGAATCGCGCAGGTCGGAGTGGACCCAGTTGAACAACAACCGCATGTAGGGAGTCCAGTACCACACCACGCCCGCCGTGTAATTGTGCATCACGCCGGCGGTGCCGCTGGTGCCTCCGGCCGGGGTGAGCCCGGCGTCGTTCATATCCAAGTAACTCCAACGGAAAGACAGAGCCCAGGCTCCCGTTCCAAACCGGCATCCCGGCAACGAGTTGACCCACCAGAAGTTTTCGTGCGGTTTGACCCGAACGAAGGCGGCTTCTTTCCGATCATAGGGGCGGTGTTCGCCGGTGAGAAAGTAGCTCGCTTGCACGTAGCCGCCGTAGAGGAACGAATCCTGGGCGTTGTCGATCTGGGTCAGATACCAGTCGGATTGGATGTGCAACGAGCCGAAGTTGGCTGCCCATTCCAGCACGTATTGCTGGTAGCTGCTGGCCGGACCGGTGGTCACCCCCAGAAAGCGATAAGTGTCGTGCACTTCGGGCCGGGCGCGGAAGCGGACCGAACGGCCGTTGGCGTCCACGAAGCGAAACCCGGCTCCCACATGCATCAGGTATCGGCCCTCGGAAGGCTCGTCGTACCAGAGCAGGTAGGTAATCCGGGCGGCAAAGCTCTGGTTCTGGGCGTCGGTGTTGTCCACGTCGCCGTCCCGGGCGCCGGGGGTTTGCAGCAACGGGTCGGCAAAAGTGGCCACGGCCCAGGTGCCCCGCTCGTCGGCCCAAGTATCGCCCAGCAGCAGCCCCAAGGCACGAATGGGAATCGTATCCGAGGCGGCGGAACGTTCCAGCAACATGAAGTTTTTCGAACTTTCCAGGTGCTCCAGCGACATTGGGTGCTTGAAGTGCCCCAGCCGCAAGTGCCCGATGGGGGTTTCCATCTGCATGTACATGTCGGTCAACAAAAGGGTGCCGGGGTCGGCGAAGTCGATTTCGGCCTTGTAGCTGAAAATCCCATATCCCTTCCCAGAAAGAATGAACCGTGCCCGACGGAACTCCTGGCCGTTGACAAAGTCGCGGCCGATGGCCGTGCCGGCCAGGTTGCGGTCCGTGCCGAAGGTGGTGTCGTATTGGATTCGCCCGCCCGCTTTGACGCTGAACTTTTCGTTGTGCGTGTCGGTCCGCTTGACCTTCGGCTCATCGGCCAGCGAACTGGCCGCACCGGTGGGATGAATCCGTCCCTGTTGGATCATTTGCCGCAGTTGTTGTAGTTCCCGTTCCTGGGCATCGAGCCGTGCCCGCAGCAGGTCCAGCTCGGAAACTCCCGCGGGCAGCACCGCCTGCGGCGCGGTGCCCGGCTGGGGGGGAGCCTGAAACGTGGGTTGTTGTGCCGAGAGCACGCCTGTTGCAAAAACCACCACCACCAAAGTACACGTGCAAGCAATCCGTGCGCAGTGCATTTACGACCCTCCTTAGTCGTGCAGCCAATCCGTGCAGCCCTGGTCGTTCCAGGCAACCAAGAGGCCGGTGTTTTCATCGGTTGCACGCGGAAACCTTCAAAAAAAAACTCCGAGAGGGTCCGGTCAGGTAGCCCTGGCAAACAGCCTCGGCCTTGGCGCCGCAGGCAACTTCGACAAAGCTTGCGGCCTGGTCGTCTTGTTGAACCTTGCTTTACAGAATAGAGCAGGAGTCCTTTTCCTGCCGTTGGGGGGAGGGTGCCCTTAGGGCTGCTAGCAACCGTGCCGGGAAAGGCAAACGCGGTCCGGAATCATGGCTCGTATCGTGTTGGAAATTGCCGGGCTTACCAAGGTTTTCGGCGCCGAACCGGTGCTGGATGCAGTTTCCTTGCGCCTGGAAGAAGGGCAGCGGGTGGGGCTCATTGGCCCCAACGGCTGCGGCAAGTCCACGCTGCTGCGGATCCTGGCCGGGAAACTGGAGCCGGACCGTATGGAACGGGCTCCCGGCCCCCGGCTCCGCATCGCTTTGATGGACCAGCACCCCCGACTGGACCTGCGGCAGACGCCTTGGGAAACGGCCCGGGCGGGACTGGGCCACTGGCTGGAACTTCACCGCCGGGCGGAACGACTGGCCGAGCAGTTAGCCGCCGCCACAAGCCAACACGAGCAGGAAACCCTGGGCCAGGAACTGGACCGCATCCACCATCTGCTGGCCCAGCACGGCGCCTATCATCTGGACCACCGCGTGGAAGAAGTGCTCCAGGGGCTGGGCTTCGCCCCCGAAGCGTTCCACCGGCCGCTGGAACAACTCAGCGGCGGACAGCGGAGCCGAGCCGTGCTGGCCCAGGTGCTCCTGGCCCAGCCCGATCTGATGCTGTTGGATGAACCGACCAACCACCTGGACTGGAACGCCTGCCAGTGGCTTGAGCAATTTCTGCTCGGGTTCTCCGGCACGCTGGTGCTGGCCAGCCACGACCGCTATCTGCTCGACCGCGTGACCACACACACCTGGGAGCTGTACCGGGGAAGCTTGCAGTGCTTTTCGGGCAACTTTTCCCACTACTGGCGCCAGAAGGAACAACTGCTGGAAGTGCAGCGGCGCACCTACCAGAAACAGCAGGCCGAGGTGGCTCGTACCCAGGAGTTCATCCGCCGCCACCACTACGGGCAGAAGCACGCCCAGGCCGAGGATCGCCGTAAGAAGCTCGAGCGGTTGCAGCAGCAGTTGGTCGAACCGCCGCGGGAAATCCCCCGGCCCCCCATGCGCTTCGGCCAGCGGCGGCCTAGCGGGCAGGTGGTCTTTCGGGTGCAGGGGATTGCCAAGGCGTTTGGCTCGCTGGAGCTGTTCCGCGATCTGTCCTTCACCGTGGAACAGGGACAGCGCTGGGGCGTGGTGGGCCCCAACGCCGCTGGGAAAACCACGCTGTTGCGCATCCTGGCCGGTCAGTTGCCTCCGGATGCCGGAACGGTCACCCCCGGCAAACACGTCGAGCTGGCCATGCTGGACCAGCACTTGCAACTGCTGGATCCGGAACTTCCCGTGCTGGAAGCCGTGCGTCCGCCGGGTCGGCTGCTGGATGAACAACTGCGCCGCGACACGCTGGGACGGTTCGGTATCACCGGAGCCCAAGCGTTTCAGCCGGTCGGTTCGCTCAGCGGAGGGCAGCGGGCCAAGGTGGCTCTGGCCCGACTGGCTCTGACCCAGGCCAACGTGCTGCTGTTGGACGAACCGACCAACCACCTGGACCTTTGGGCTCGGGACGCTCTGGAACGGGCTCTGCTGGACTATCCCGGTACCGTGGTCCTGGTAAGCCACGACCGCTACTTCCTCAACCGCGTGGTGGACCACCTGCTGGTGTTTGAATCCGGAAAGGTGCGCGTGGTGCCGGGCAACTACGACACCTATCTGCTGCTGGCCAGGGCCGGAAACAAGCAGGACACAGACGCCGCCGAAAAAGCTCCCGCGAGGGCCAAATCCCGGGACGGCAAGCGGGCAGTGCCGACCAAACCCAAGCGGCGGTGGAAATATCCGTTCCGCAAAGTGGCCGACTTGGAAGCCGAGATTGAACAGCAGGAACAGCGGCAGCAAGAACTTCAGCAGGAGCTATGTCGGCCCGAGGTGCTACGCGACGGCCGGCGCGTGCGGCAGCTCAAAGCCGAACTAGCCCAGGTGCAGCAACGCCTGGAGCAGCTCTACGAGCACTGGGAAGAAGCCCTCCAGCGCCAGGGAGGGTAACGCACAACAAGCTGCGGACCGCTTCCGCTCGAGACTCGCTCGCTTGCCAGTTGGCAACGCGCAGCCCAACGCAGCACTGCCATCGGAGTGTGCAGGCAGTTACTTTTTCTTTTCCACGTGCCAGGTGTGTTTGCGCAGCCGGGGGCAGTATTTTTTCAGCCGCAGTTTTTCTCCGCCCGGCTTACGGCGCACAGCGTAGTTGTAATCGCCCGATTCTTCGCAAACCAGGAAAACCACTTCGGCCTTTTTCTTTTTGCGGCCGCCTTTGTTCTTGGCCATAGCGATTACGCTCCGAAAGACAACGATGGTCGGCAAACCGGGGAGAAGTTCCAGCTTCCTCTGTTTTAAGAATAACCCCCGCAACGGGTCAACCGGGGTCTGGGCCGCGTGCAGTCCAACAGACAAGGGAAGCAGGGGCGCGCCACGGCGCCCCTGCACTATGCCCACCTATCACGAGCCGAAACCTGACAGCCCAGGCGGTGCGGCAACCGGCTGCGGTTTCCGGGGTCCGTGATTGCCGCGACTCTGCTACGTCGAAAGTATTACGTCGAAAGTACGACGAACGCAGCCGGAGCGGGTGAGTTACTTCACCATTTCTTTCAGGCCCTTGAGAGCCCGCACCCGCACGGTGACGCTGGCCGGCTTGGCCGGGAAGATGCGTTCTTCGCCGGTTCGGGGATCGCGGCCTTTGCGTTTTGGACGAGCTGGCACCTTTTTCCGCACAATCTTCAGCAAGCCCGGCAGGGTAATCTGCCCGGGCCCCCGGCGGCCAATGTTTTTGCGGATTTCGTCGCTCAGCGCGTCGAAGACGGCGGCCACCTGTTTTTTGGTCAGCCCGGTTGCTTCGGCAATGCTGGAAAACAGTTGGCTCTTGGTCGGCGGCTTCTTCTCGGTGGCGGCTTTCTTTTTGGCCATCGCTCACACCCTTCCTTGTGTCACGAGTCGGGAACCGGCAAGGTTCCCATTTGCCACGGTCGTACCGATTACGGGACGATTAAACGGCTCGGGCCGAAAAAAGCAAGCCATTTTGCTCGCAAATGGCCGAAAAACCTGGAAAAAACGGCCTGGGAAGGGGGGTTCTGGCGGAGTTTTCTCTGCAGGGGCGTGGCAACGGCGGTGCTGGACCAGGCCGGGGGCAAGTTCTAGGATAGGGTTCGTTTCGGCCCCCCAGCGGGTTCCGCCGCTCCGGTTCCGCGAGTGGTCACTCCCCGGAGCTTGGAAAACGGGGGCCCAGGCGGCTTTCACCGGCGGCGAGCAGCCGCGTGCAAGTTCCGAACCGTCCCCGGCCCCTCTGGCCGCTTTTGCTGGCAGCAGGAAGGAGGACTGGCAGTGGGAACCGTTTCCCAGTTCATCGAACGGCATTTCCGGCATTTCAACGCCCGTGAAACCCTGGATGCCGCCCGGGGCTGGCGGCGCCTGTTGGACCAGGGAGGCAAGATGTTCCTTGCCATGGCCGGAGCGATGAGTACCGGGGAGCTGGGCATTTCGCTGGCCGAGATGATCCGCCAGGGGAAAATCCACGCCATCTCCTGCACCGCCGCCAACCTGGAAGAAGACATCTACAATCTGGTGGCCCACGAACACTACCGCCGCGTTCCCCACTACCGCGACCTGACGCCCGAGGACGAAACCGAGCTATTCCGCCAGGGCTACAACCGGGTGACGGACACCTGCATTCCGGAAAACGAAGCCTTCCGCCGGATCGAGGCGGTGATGCTCCCCCTGGTGCAAGAGGCCGAAAACCAGGGGCGACGCCATTATCCTTACGAGTATTTCTACCAGATGATCCGCAGCGGTGATCTGGAGCCCTTCTACCAGATCGATCCCCGCAACTCCTGGGTGGTGGCCGCCTGCGAACGTGACTTGCCAATCTTCACTCCGGGTTTTGAAGATTCCACCACCGGCAACGTGGTGGTCTCCTGGGTGTATGAGAAGAAGCTCAAGGGGTACTCGGCCTGGAAAAACGGCTTCGAGCAGATGGAACTGCTGGCCCAGTGGTACCTGGAAAACTCGCGCGAAAGCCCGATCGGCTTTTTCCAGATCGGCGGCGGCATCGCCGGCGATTTTGCCATCTGCGCCGTGCCCATGCTCATTCAGGACATGCGGATCAAGGTCCCCTACTGGGCCTACTTCTGCCAGATCAGCGATTCGACCACCAGCTACGGTTCCTACTCCGGGGCGGTGCCCAACGAAAAAATTACCTGGGGCAAGCTGGACACCCAGAGCCAGCGTTACATGATCAACTCCGACGCATCAATCGTCGCCCCGTTGATCTTCGCCTACGTACTGGGCTGGTAGCCCGGAGGGAAAGCCGCCGGCACGCCAATACCCGGAAAGAGCCGCTGGAGACGAATCCCGAAAGTCATGGGCCGAGGCAGCGTTCGCAAACCCGACCCTTCGCTGGACCTGAGCCAGCACCTGTGGCACATGGACCGGCTGCCGCGTCCGTGGAAGGCCGAGCAGGTGTTTCCGCAGCCGGGGCCGGTGGAGGTGGACGTGGGCTGCGGCAAGGGGATGTTTCTGCTTCAGGCCGCCCTGGAGCATCCGGAGCGGAACTACTTGGGCATCGAAAAGCAGTACAACTTTGCGGCGTACTCCGCCGCGCGGGTGGCCAAGCGCCAGTTGCCCAACGCCCGGGTGGTGGCCGGGGATGCGCTGTGGGTGTTCCGCGAAGTGTTTCCCGACGAGTCGCTTGCCGCCGTGCACGTTTACTTTCCCGACCCCTGGTGGAAAAAACGCCACCGCAAACGCCGCGTGATGGTGGAACCGTTCCTCCGCGACGTGGAACGCACGCTCCGGCCCGGCGGAGCGCTGCACTTCTGGACCGACGTGAAAGAATACTTCGACGAAACGCTCCAACTGCTGGCTCAGGTGACCCGACTGCAAGGTCCTGTGCCGGTGGAAGAACGCCCTGCCCGGCACGATCTGGACTACCACACCAACTACGAGCGTAAGGCCCGACTGGCCGGTAAGCCGGTTTACCGTTCGCTGTTTTTCAAACCCCAGGAGAGCGCATGACCCAGCCCGAACTGCCCGAACCCTGGCACGTGGCCGCCGTAGGAGCCCACCCGGACGACGTGGAAATCGGCTGTGGGGGCACGCTCGCTTCGCTGGCTCGCCAGGGTTATCGCGTGGGCATCATCGACCTGACCGACGGCGAACCCACGCCCGGCTCGCCCGGTCCCGAAGTGCGCTTGCAGGAAGCCCAGGCGGCGGCCCGAGTCCTGGGAGCCGTGGAACGGATTACACTCCATTTGCCCAACCGGCGGCTGTTCGACTGCTGGGAAGCCCGGCGCGAACTGGCCAAGGTATTCCGCCGCGTTAGGCCGCAGGTGGTCCTTTCGCTGGGCAACCGTACCCCCTTGGCCTCGCCCGATCACTGGCAAGCCGTGCTGATTACCGAAGCGGCCGTGTTCACCAGCCGGCTAACCAAATGGGACGACCAGTTCGACGGGCTGCCTCCCCATCGCATAAGCCACCTGCTGTACTACCCGCTGGGATTCACCATCTGGCAACCGGCTCCGGAAGTGCACACGATTACCGTGGACATCAGCCAGACGCTGCAAACCAAGCTGGAGGCGGTGGCCTGCTACCGCACGCAGTTTCCGCCGGAAAAACAGTACGTGTTCCGGCGTGTGGAGGCATTTGCCGTCCAGGCCGGAGCCGCCGCGGGCGTAGCCGCCGCCGAAGTGCTCTGGAGCCCGCAGGTGCCTGTGGTGCGCGATCCGCTGCAACTGATTTCCGGACAGGTATGACCTTTCGCCGAAACGCCTGTCTGGAAAAAGCCGGGCTGTCCGCTAGGCTAGTCCTACGAGTTCTCGTGTCATGTCGCGGCCCTTGCCAATGACGATGCCGTTGCCGAAAGGAACTTCCCATGTCGATTCAACCGGCCCCTGAAAACCTCGCCCAACTCGAAGCCGACGCCGTGGTCATCGGGGTGGATTCCGAGCTTTCCACTCCCGCGGCCCGACAACTGGACGAGCTGACCGACGGGCTTCTGTCGCGCCTGCTCCAGCAGGAAGAATGGAAGCCCAGGCTCGCTTCCACGTTCCGGCTCTACGCACCCGCGGGATTGAACGTACCGCTGGCGGTGCTGGTGGGGCTGGAAGACGACGACTACCCGGTCGCGGCTCGGGCGTTCCGCGCCGCTGGGGCCGGGGCCAAAGCCGTGGCTGGTAAGCCTCGCGGTCAGGTGGCCTTCTACCTGGACCCGAGCTGGGACGCCGAAGCCCATACCCAGGCGATTGCCGGAGCCCTGGTTGGGTCGCAAGGGCAGGATCTCTATCGGACCGAAAAGCGGTTCCATCCGCCCGAGCAACTCCTGTGGCAAGGCCCCCAGGAGGCGTTCTCCCCCGGCGCCGTTCTGGGCCGGAGCGTGAACCAGGCCCGGCAACTGGTCAACGAACCGCCGGATGTCATTTACCCGGAATCCATGGCCCAACGCGTCCAGCAGTGGGGGGCCGAAAGCGGGCTGGACGTGGAGGTGATGGACGAAAAGCAGTTGGAAGCCGAAGGCTTCGGGGCCATGCTGGCCGTGGGCCGGGGTTCGGAACGGCCCCCGCGGCTGGTCGTGCTCCGCTGGTCCGGCGGCCCGCAGGAACAACCCCCGCTGGCCCTGGTGGGCAAGGGGGTGACGTTCGACTCCGGCGGGCTATCGCTGAAACCTTCCGGTAGCATGAAGACCATGAAATGCGACATGGCCGGGGCGGCCGCCGTGGTGGGCACCATGCTGGCCGTAGCCCGGCTCAAGCTGCCGGTGAACGTGCTCGGCCTGATCGGACTGGTGGAAAACCTGCCCAGCGGCCATTCGATGAAACTGGGCGACGTGCTCCGCGCCCGCAACGGCACCACCATCGAAGTGCTCAACACCGACGCCGAAGGACGCCTGGTGCTGGCCGACGTGCTGAGTAAAGCCGTGGACCTGGGCGCCGGACAGATCATCGACCTGGCCACCCTCACCGGCTCCTGTCTGGTGGCTTTGGGCACCGACGTAGCCGGGCTGATGACCAACAACCAGCCGCTGGCCGACCAGGTGACTCAAGCGGCCACCGCCTGCGGCGAACCGGTGTGGCCGCTGCCCATGTTCAAAGAGTTCGGCGAGCTGATGAAAAGCGACATCGCCGACATCAAGAACATCAGCGAGATTCGCTGGGGAGGCACCATCACCGCGGCCAAGTTCCTGGAACACTTCGTGGGCGATTGCCCCTGGGTCCATCTGGACATCGCCGGCCCGGCCTACCTGGAAAAGCCCAAGCCCTGGATCGACGCCGGCGGCACCGGCTGCATGGTGCGCACGCTGGTCCATTTGCTTCAGCATCGGTAGGGCTCGAAGCCGGCGGTTTGCCGAGTGCAAGAATCCGCGCTTATTCTCGCCTCGGAGCGGAAGCTCCTGCGCAACAGCGCACCGCGCAAGTGGCAAGTCGACGCGTGCCCGGCGAGCCCCGGACTTCAGTCCGGGAGGTGAGAGGAAACGCTTTTCTGTCGTTTTTTCTCCGGGAGCTAAAGCTCCCAGCTCGCCGACTTGCGAGTATCGGCGCTTGTTCTTGCATTAGTGCGGAAGCACCGCGCAAGGCGCACGGCGCAAGCCGATTCCCGCCCGGTGCGGAAG
>WFOE01000060.1 GCA_015488215.1 Planctomycetales bacterium | reverse complement strand
GGGATAACCGGCCGCGAAGCTTCGACGCTTTGGCAAACCGGCGGTGTTTCGACGCGCCCCGGTGTCAGAACCCCTCGTTGCCCGAACACCCCGTTGTCAGAACACCCGCTGCCAGAACAGCGCACTGTCAGAACAGCCGTTACCAGAACAAACCGCAAAGCGGCTGTTCGGCGTTTCGCTTCAGCTAGCGATGACTTTCACTCTCCGGGGCGGTACACTCGAAAAGGTGCCAACAGGCGCTCCGCCCCGCGGAGCGGAAGGTGAAGTTGCTTGCGTCTATTTCCGCAAATCCACGAAGAAGATACCCGACCCAGCTGATTCTGTACGCCGAAGGCGGCAACTAAGATGACTGCCCCTGATTCCGCCAAACATCCGCCGGGCTGGATCGCCCCGCGGCCGCTGAAACGCCGCCCGCTGCTGTTGGCGCTGGCCGTAGTGCTGCTGGTGTTGTGGTTGGCGTTTTTGAGCTGGCTGGCCTGGCAGGTCCACCGCCGGGAGGTTCAGTCCAGCTCTTCGAGCCAGAGCCGGATTTCGTTTTCGTACTCGCTGGCCAGGTCCCCTTTGACCAACTGCCGCTGAAAGCTGGCCGCCCCGCGATCCAGCAGGTCGGCCGCTTCGGCGCTGGGGAATCGGCAGGCCGGGTCGGCGGCCACGAATCCCCGGCAAATGTGCATCAACAGCTCGTTGCAAACCACCTCCTGGGGTAGCAGCTCAGGCAGGCGCTGCACCAGGCGGCGTTTGGCTTCCAGCAGTTCGCGCAGGGACATATCGGGTGCAAAAGGGCTGGCCCCGGACAGCATCTCCACCAGCACGTAGCCCAGACTGCATAGGTCGCTGCGGGGAGTACCGTCGGCCCCTTCGAGCAGTTCCGGGGCGGCATACAGGGGGGTGAAGGTGCGCGGCCGCGAGGACTCTTCCAGGTCGAAGGCCGAGCCGGTGTCGATTACCTTGGCGTTGCCCGTCCGCTTGAGCATGATGTTGGAGGGCTTCAGGTCCCCGTGCACGATCCCTTCCCGGTGCAGGGCGGCCAGGGCGGCCAGACATTCCCGCAGCACGGCGATGGCGATGCCGGGCTTGAGCCGGGGCTGCTGCGGTCCGGCGGTAACGATCACGTTGTTCAGGTATTCCCAGCGGCGCTGGCTGACGCGCTGCCTGGCTCGCTGGAGCATCTGGTTCGTGAGCAGCCGTTTCAGGTCGTAGCCGTCGATCCATTCCATTTCCATCAACCGCACGTGGTGGCGGTCGATGAAGTTGTGCACGTCGATCAGGTTGTCCTGCTGGATCTGGGCCACGCGGGCGCCGATGTGGGCAATTCGGGTCATGGCCTCGCGGTAGCTGCGGGCGTCGGGGAACCCTTCGGGCGAGAAGATTTTCACGGCCACCGGCAGCGTGAACCCGTCGGCCCCGCGCCGCTGGCTCAGATAGACCACCCCCTGCCCGCCGGAACCCAGGCGGCGGATGAGCCGGTGGTGTTCGGTCCAGTGGAACCGCTGCTGGCCGACCAGTTCGCGGTAGGCCTGCACCAGCTCGACCGGCGGCTGCTGCACCCGATGCCCGCCCATGGTTCGGGTGCAGGTGGTCCAGGACTGAGTGGTGGAACTCATGCTGCGCCGTCCTTCGTTGGCCCGAAAAGAGAACAACTGCCACCGCGGAGCATCCCCGGAAGCAGCTCCCGCGGAAACAGAAAGCAAGCATGCCCAAGTGTATGCCCCCCTTTGGCAGATTGTCCAGCGGAGTTTGTTTTGGCGGGCTATCCGGGCAGGGCCACCTGTTCCGGGTCCACTTCCAGCTCCGTCCAGGTGCCGTGGGCGCAGTTGGCCCGCCACAGGTCGCCCCAGTCCCCGTCGCCCAACAGGTGCCGGATGACGCTTCGCAGGGGCTCAGGGGCGACGATGCCAATTACTTCGCCCCGATGGCGGCGCAGGATGCGGCGAATCACTCCGGCGGCTCTCTGTTCCAGTTGGCCCAGCGTTTCCCCCTCGGGCGGGCAGACCTGCTCCGGATGGCGGCGGAAGTGGCGATAGACCTTGGGATTCATCTGGCGGATTTCGTCAATCTGCATCCCTTGCCACAAGCCCCAGTCGAGGTTGGTCAGCTTGCCCAGCTTGCGCACGCGCAGACCCAGGCCCTTGGCCAGTTTGCGGGCGGTCTGCTGGGCGGCGGGACCAGCGGCCGCGTACAGGGCTTGCAGCCCCAGCGGTTGCAGTTGGCCGGCCATCTGCTCGGCTTCCTGTTCGCCCTGGGCGTTCAGCGGCACTTCCAGCGTGCCCTGGACGCGGTGCTGCAAGGCATAGTCGGTGGCTCCGGGACAGATGAGCACCACCCGCACCTGGGCATGCCGAGTCAACATGGCGGTTCCTCCGCGCAGCGCCCCCGGCGAACCTGTTGCTCCAGCTCGGCTACGGCTTGGGCGTAGTCGTGGTGGCGGAAGATGGCCGAACCGACGGCCAGCATGTCGGCCCCGGCCCGGGCCACTTCGGCGGCGTTGGCGTGCTTGATGCCGCCGTCCACTTCGATGAGCAGTTCCGAACCGAACCGCCGTCGTAACTGAACGGCTTTCTGCAACGCGTGGTGTTGCAACTGCTGGCCTCCGTAGCCGGGCGAGACGGTCATCACCAGCACGTAATCGCAGTGCGGCAGCCAGGGTTCGAGTTTTTCCAGCGGCGTTTCCGGGTTCAAGGCCAGCCCGGCCGCCACGTCCAGCCGCCGGATGCGATCCAGCACCCCGGCCGGCTCCGGCACCGCTTCCAGGTGGATCGTCAGGGTCCAGGCCCCGGCTTCAATGTAGCGTTCCACGTACTGCTGCGGGTTGGAGATCATCAGATGCACGTCCAGCGGCAGCCGGGTGATCCGCTGGAATGTTTCCACTAACAGCAGCCCGTAGGTGGAATTGGGCACGAAGTGGCCGTCCATCACGTCCAGATGCAACGCCTGGACGCCGGCTTGCTCCAAGCGGCGGACTTCGTGGGCCAGATGGCCGAAATCGCACATCAGCATCGAAGGCTCGACCAACGGCCCTCGGCTGCGCACCAGTTCCAGATAAGTATCCCGACGCGAGTGATCCATCGACTGCCGTTTGGAAGGAGTCGCTACGGCCCCCCGGGGCCGGATGCCTCCGCCCAGGGGCTTCTTCGGCACGCAGCCGGTCCCGGCGGAGATAGCCCAAAAGCTTCATTCTACCCGGCCGCCATCGGGCCGCTAGTCCCGAGACGCTTCCTCGCACCTCCCGCAAGAGATGGAAAGACTCGCCCCGGAAAGAGATTGGCTCCGATGGTGGAATGGTCTCCCGTTGCATCCTGGGGGGACTTTGGTAGGATTCCAGTAGAAGCATTGTCGAATGAACTCCCCCGGTTGGGGGGCGTTGTTCGGGGCATTCGTCCCGAAGTTTGCCATCGACATGTGGATCGAGGTATCGGAACCAGGATGGAACCCCGTGTGGGTTGCCTCCAAAGGGTATGCAAACGTTGCCGGTTGGGGACGTGATGACAGAATCCCTTGTGATTGTTGCACTTGCGATTTCTGCTTGCCTGATCTTGGGCGTCCGGTTCGGGGCCGTGGGCCGAAGCGGTGGGAGGCACCACCTGCCGGTGCTTTCCGAGGTTCCCGCCCTGGCTGACGTGCTGAGCACGGGAATCGCAAGTGCTGGCAGGCAGCGTGAGGCATCCATTTTGCTGGGCATCCCCACAGCCATCCCCCCACTACGCAGCGGGTGTTCGAAAAGGCCACCCGGGCACCGGATGTCCGTGTGCCGGCTGGGTGGTGCGCTGCTGCGGGGAACGGGCCAAGGGGGCTCTCTGGTCTGAGCTTCGCATCTTCTTGGCAGACTTCCGGTTCGACTGCCTCCCTGCAACGCTTCCCGACATGGGGAAAGCCGAAAAATCGCAAGGGAGAGCGAACCGATGAATCCGATCACGATCGTCATCACCGCGGCCGTTTCGGCCGTGCTCACGTTCGTGGTGATCCGTCTGCTGGATCACCTGCGTCGCCGGGACGCGGAAGCGGAAGCTCGCGAAATTGTTGCCCAAGCTGAGAAAGAGATCGAAACCCGCCGCCGCGAGGCCGAGCTGGAGCTGAAAGAACGCACCTTGCAGCAAAAGGCCGAAATCGAGAAAGAGCTTTCGGCCATCCGCCAGGAACTGCACGAAAAGGAACGCTCGCTGGACAAACGCCAGGACCTGCTGGAGCAACAGGCCCAGGAACTCCGCAAACGCGAGCAGATGGTCGAGCACAACCAGCGTAAGCTGGCCGAGCAGATTGCCGAAAATCGCCGCCGCAGCGAGCAACTGGACCGGCTCATCCACGAACACCAGCAAAAGCTCCAGGAAGTAAGCCGCCTGCCCCGGGAAGAAGCCGAGCGGCGGCTGATGAGTCTGCTGGAAGAAGAGCTGAAAAAAGAGACCGGCGAGCGGATTCTGCGCTACGAACAGCAGTTCAAGGAAGCCGCCGAAGCGAAGGCCCGCGAAATCCTTATTACCACCATCCAGCGTTACGCCGCCTCCCACACGGCCGATACCACCACCAGCACCATCGACATTCCCAACGACGAGATGAAAGGGCGGATTATCGGTCGCGAAGGGCGGAACATCCGGGCGTTTGAAAAGGCCACCGGCGTGGACGTGATCATCGACGATACGCCCGGGGTGGTCGTCGTAAGCTCCTTCGACACCGTGCGGCGCGAGGTGGCTCGCCTGGCCCTGAAGAAGCTCATCTCCGATGGGCGGATCCACCCTTCCCGTATCGAGGAGGTGGTCAGCCGCACCCAGAAGGAACTGGACGACTATCTGATGAAGCTGGGCCGTGAAGCCGCCCAGGAGGTGGACGTCCACGGCTTGCAGGAACGGATCATCTACCTGCTGGGGCGGCTGCACTTTCGTACCAGCTACAGCCAGAACGTGCTGCGGCACTCCATCGAAGTGGCGTTCCTGGCCGGGATGATGGCCGACGAGCTGGGCATGGACGCCGCTCTGGCGCGGCGGTGCGGGCTGCTACACGACATCGGCAAAGCAGCCGACCACGAAGCCGAAGGGGGACACCCGAAGATCGGGGCCGATATCCTCCGCCGGGCGGGCGAACCGCCCGAGGTGGTCCACGCCGCCCTGGGCCACCACGACGATGTGCGTATCGCCCACCCCTACACGGTGCTGGTAGCCGCGGCGGACGCCTGTAGTGCATCGCGGCCCGGCTCTCGCCGCGAGACGTTGGAACGCTACATCAAGCGGATGGAGGAACTGGAAAAAATCGCCAAGGAATTTTCCGGCGTGGAACAGGCCTATGCCATCCAGGCGGGCCGGGAAGTGCGCGTGATGCTTCGGGCCCAGGATACCGACGACGCCCTGGCCGCCCGGCTCTGCCGCGACATTGCCAAAGCCTACCAGGAGCGCCTGACCTACCCGGGCGAAATCAAAGTGACGGTCATCCGCGAAGCTCGGTTTTCCGAAGTGGCCAAGTAGCCTCCTAGCCATAGGACCCGGCGGTGAACATCCTGTTTGTCGGCGACATCGTGGGCAAGCCTGGACGGGAAGTGGTACGCCGCGCCCTGGCCCGGCTCATCCAGCAGGAAAAGCTGGACCTGGTGGTGGCCAACGCCGAGAACGCCGCCGGCGGGTCCGGCATCACCCCGGCTATCTACCACGAGCTGCGCCAGTGCGGCGTGGACTGCATTACCATGGGCGACCATATCTACCGCCGTAAGGAAATCCTGCCCACGCTCCGCAGCGAAGACCGCATCGTCAAACCGGCCAACTTTCCGCCCGAGGCCCCCGGAACCGAACTGGCCGTGGTGCCTGCGGCCAACGGAGTGCCGGTGGCGGTGTTCAGTCTGCTGGGTCGGGTGTTCATGCGGCCGGTGGACTGCCCCTGGCATGCGGCAGACCGCATCCTGGCCCAGGTGCCGGAAGAAGTGCGCGTAGTGCTGCTGGACTTCCATGCCGAAGCCACCAGCGACAAGCAACTAATGGGCCGCTACCTGGACGGGCGCGTTACAGCCGTCCTGGGCACTCACACCCACGTGCCCACGGCCGACGAACAGATTCTGCCCGGGGGAACCGCTTTTCAGTGTGACGTGGGGATGACCGGCCCTTATGATAGTATTCTGGGTCGCCGGGTGGACCGGGTGCTGGAAGCCACGCGGACGTTCGTCCCGGCGAAGTTCGAGGTGGCCACCGACCAGGTGCGGCTGAGCGGCTCCATCGTGCAAGCGGATCCCATCACCGGCAAGGCCCAGGCAATCCGCCGGGTCTGGGTTCGCCTGGAAGACCTGTAAGAGCCAGTTGTCGAATCGCGGGCAGTTTTTTGAGCAAGGGGTTCCCCAGGCATGGCGTCTTCCGAAGGCATGTGTCCCGAGCACTCTCCCACGGCTGAAACGCCGGCAGAGCAGGAAGCGGTCCCTGCGAAGTTTGTTTTTCCGCCGGTTCGCGATCAGCGTGTGCCCGGTTACGCCCGTTGGCTTTTGCTGTTTTTTGGCCTGGGGTTGTTCGTCCTGCTGGGCACGGCTGCGTGGCTGAAGCCGGACCCCTACGGGCTGGGCTTGGGCACCCACGAACAACTGGGCTTGCCACCGTGCGGGTTCCGGGAGTATTTCGGCATCCGCTGTCCCAGTTGCGGAATGACCACCTCGTGGTCGTATCTGGTCCGGGGCCAGGTGCTTTCGGCCCTGGCCAGCAACACCGGCGGCACGTTGCTAGGGGTGCTAGCCCTGCTGGCCGCTCCCTGGATGGTCATTTCCGCCTTGCGGGGAAAGTGGTTCCTTGGTATTCCCAGCGAGCCTCTGGTGCTTTCGGCCCTGGGGGCGTTCGTGGTGGTGACGCTGGCCGATTGGCTTGTTCGACTCCTCTGGTAGCCGCGCCCGACGCGCGAGGAGTCGGAACAAAGTCCCCGCAATACCGACCAACTGGCCCAAGGAGGCAAGGATGCCCCGAAGCAGTTCGTTCCCGCTGGCCCTCTGGAGCTGCATGTTGCTGGCAGCCGGAGGCTGCACGCAGGCGCTCTTCACAGCCGCCTATTTGATCCGCGGCACGGATTCCCCTCCCGAGTTCGACGGGCTGGAAGGAAAACGGGTGGTGGTGGTCTGCCGGGCACCGGCGACGATGAACCCGGACCACGCCTTGGCCACCGAAGCGCTTGCCCGCCGCGTGAGCCAACTGCTCCGCCGCCGCGTTTCCGACATCAAAGTTATCCCTCCGGAAAAAGTGGCCCGCTGGACCGACGAAAACTCCTGGGACGAGTTCACCGAAGTGGGCGAGGCCCTGGGAGCCGAGATGGTCGTCGGCATCGACCTGCTGGACTTCAGTCTCTATCGCAGCTCGACCGTTTATCAGGGCCGAGCCGACATCGCCGTCACCGTTTACGACATGACCCGGGACGGCGAGATCGTCTTTGAAAAAGCTCCGCTACGGGTGCTTTATCCTTCGACGGGCATTCCCACCACGGTGCCTCGCGCCCAGTTCCGCCGCGTGGTGGTCAACGTGATTGCCGAAGACATCGGCAAGCTATTCTACCCGCACGACCACACCGCCGACTTTGCCCGCGACGGCACGGCGCTGCCGTACCAGTAAGCACTCGGCCAGTGGTGTTTGAGCACACCAGCAGCGGTCCTGCTTGGGCGCTTCGGCAAGTCCCAGAATTCGCGGCGAGCCCCGGACCAAAAGGTCTTGGGTCTTGCCTCTTGAGAGGTCGGGAACACACGCCAACGGCTCGTTTGGCGCCGTGGCAAGATTGCCGGCAGAAGTTGGTTGTCTGATTAGGCGAGCCCCGGACTTCAGTCCGGGGAGAAAACGAGAAAAATAGTACCGGAAACGCTTGCCGGTGTCTCTCCTCCGCCAGCTAAAGCTGGCGGCTCGCCGGGTGCAAGAATTGGTACTTGTTCCCGCATTGGTGCGGAAGCACCGGCGCAAGGCGCACGCCGCAAGTCGCAGGCCGATTCACTGCACTGGAGCGGAAGCTCCTCCCGCAACAGCGCACGGCGCAAGCCGCAAGCCGACTTGTGCCCGGCGAGCCACTAGTGTTGCCTCGCCAAGCGGCGAAAATACTGGCGTTTGGTTTTTCTTTCGGACAATGCGATTTTGGGCGCAAGAGAACCCCGCCATGATCGTTCACCAGCAGGTGTTGGAAGTGGCCACCTCGGGCCACGGTTCGATGCACGACCTGACCGACCGGGTGCAGCAGGTGGTCCAAAGTTCCGGCGTCAAGCAGGGGACCGCCACCGTGTTCCACATCGGCAGCACGGCCGCCGTGGGCACGATTGAGTTCGAACCGGGCTTGCAGCAGGACTTGCCCCGGGAGATGGACCGCCTGTTTCCGCCCGGTGAACACTACGCCCATCACCAGACCTGGCACGATCACAACGGGCACTCGCACCTTCAGGCCACGCTGTTGGGGCCGTCGCTGGTGGTCCCTGTGGAACAAGGTCGTCTGGTGCTGGGCACCTGGCAGCAGGTCTTTTTGCTGGAGTGCGACGTGCGCCCCCGGCAACGACGCGTGCACGTTACCGTCATGGGCGTGGGGGACCAGTAGCGGTTTCCTCCTGGCCGCTACAGCCCGTAGATGGCCGAAAACCGGGCCGTCAGATACTCGAGCAGCGGCTGAGCTTCCGGCTCCCGACCTGTGGCCCGGCGGATTAGCTCTGCTGGATCGTAGCGTCTGCCGTGTTGATGAACGTGTTCCCGCATCCACTGAAGCAGCGGAGTGAACTGGCCCCGGCTCCATTGGGGCCCCAGTGGCCCAATGTCCTGTTCGGCCGCCTGCATCAACTGGGCCGCGTAGAGATTGCCCAGGCTGTAGGTGGGAAAGTATCCCACTAGCCCTGCGCTCCAGTGCACGTCCTGCATCACGCCTTGGGCCACGTCGGGCACCTGCACGCCCAGGTAATGCTCGTAGCGGGCGTTCCACGCCTGGGGCAGATCGGCCACGGACAGTGCTCCGGTGAGCAGCTCTTGTTCCAGCTCGAACCGGATCAGGATGTGCAGATTGTAGGTTACTTCATCCGATTCGACCCGGATGAGCGAAGGTTCCACATGGTTGACCGCCCGGTGGAACTGCTCCAGCTCCACGTCGGCCAGCGCCTGCGGGAAGTGCTCCCGGGCCTTGGGAAAACACCACTGCCAGAACTCCAGCGAACGGCCCACGTGGTTTTCCCACAACCGGCTTTGGGATTCGTGCACGCCCAGGGAAACCGAATCCCCCAGGGGCAGTCCGTACTGTTCGGCTGGTAGCCCCTGTTCGTAAAGCCCGTGTCCGGCTTCGTGCAGAATGCTGAAAAACGCCGAGGGGAAGAACTGTTCGTCGTAGCGGGTGGTGATGCGCACGTCGTGCGGTCCCAGCCGGGTGCAGAACGGATGGGCCGTCACGTCCAGTCGGCCCCGGCGGAACGAAAACCCCAACTGCTCGGCGGCCCAGCGGCCCAGCTTCTCCTGCTCGCTTCGCGGCCAATGGCGGCGGAGCAACCCGGGATCGGTTTTGAGTGGGGCGTGCTGAATCCGCTGCACAAGCTTCCGCAACGCTTCGCCCAGAGGTTGGAGCACCGCCTGAACGGAAGCAGTCGTAGCCCCCGGCTCGTAGTCTTCCAGCAGTGCGTCGTAGATGTGTTGCTGGTAGTCCAGGGCTTCGGCCTGCTGGCGTTTCAGTTCCAGCACCTTTTCCAGCCAGGGGGCGAAGGCGTTCCAGTCATTCTTCGGGCGGCTTTCGGCCCAGACTTGCTGCGCCCGCGAGGTGGTGTGGGCCAGCTCCTCCACCAGCGATTGCGGCAAGCGTTTTTGCCGCCGCCAGTCGCGGCGCAGGCGAAGCAGATTGACTGTCTCGGGCGCATCGGGCCGGTGTTCTTCGGCCCAGGCGGCCAGGTCTTCCAGTCGCGCCCCCCAATCCGGATCGGTTCGCCGCTGGTGGACCAGTCCGGCCAACAGTTGCAGTTGTTCGGCCCGGTAAGGCCCGGCCTGAGGCGGCATGTAGGTGTGTTCGTCCCAGGCCAGCACTTCGGCGGCCGAAGCCAGGCGTTGGGTCTGCCGCACGTGCTGGCAGAGTTGTTCGTATTGCTGGTCGAAGTCCCGCATGGATTGTCCCTTCCGGAGCAGGAGAACCGGGCGGTGCTCGATTCTAGAAAAAACCACCGCCCGGGCGAAGCGCCCTGGCCGGGCTTGCCGCCTGTTTCCGTCCCGGCGATGCGGCCGTAGTGGTCCATGCGGTGGGAGGGCGTGGCTGAAACAGCTCGGAGCCACTTTAGCGGCAAGGGGGTGCCTTCGCCAAGGGCGGGGGCTATCATTATTAAAGAGGCCCCGGGCCTGCGGCAAACGGTCCCAGGCCCGTTTTCGTACCGGGAACAGAGAAGCCCCGCGCCGCTTCGGGGAGGGCCGGTTGCGTGCGGAAGAGGTGGCCGCTTGACGCAAAGCGACGCGGCCGGTTGGTTCCCCGTTGGTGATGCCTTTGGCAATTCTGCAACCATGAGCACGTCGGTCCAACTGTCCCAGGTGGAAACGGACTCCTACCAGGACGAAGTCTTCGAGCCGCAGGTGTTGAGCCTACGGGCGGTGGCCAGTTTTGTGCTGGGGCTGCTCTCGGTGCTGTGTTTCTTCAGCACGACGATGGCCGTTTTGCCCGCGGCGGGACTGGTCCTGGGCCTGCTGGCCTGGCGGCAGATTCGCCGGGAAGGAAACCTGCTCGGTTTGCCGTTTGCCGTGCTGGGGGTTATCTTGTCGCTGGTGTTCTGGATAGGCGGCTGGAGCTACCTGAGCTGGGTTTACCTGACCGAAGTGCCCGAAGGCTACATGCGGATTTCCTATTCGCAGCTTCAGCCCGACCCGCTCCATCCGGATCAGATTCCCCCCCAAAGCGCCCTGGCCCTGGACGGCAAGCGGGTGTTCATCAAAGGCTACGTCTATCCCACGTCCCGCACCAAGGAGTTCATCCTGTGTCGCGACAACGGGGACTGCTGCTTCGGCGGGCAACCGAAACTGACCGATATGATCTACGTGAAGCTGAAAGACCCGCTGCGGCTGGAACAGCCCATCTCCCCCCGGCTGCGCAAACTGGCCGGCACGTTCCACGTGCGGGTGGCCCAGCACGAAGACCGCGGCATGGTCATCTACCACCTGGAAGCGGACCACTTCGAATGAAATCGCCCGGCCTGATGTGCCTGCTTGCCGCCGGATGGCTGGCTCTGGCCGCCGCCGGGTGTGGGCAAAACGCCGCGGAACAAAACCAAGGGCGACAAGCGGCCCGTGGCTCCCAGCCTCGCCAGGCGGCTTCGCCTGCTCCTGAACCGCGTCGGCAGGAAGAAAACGCCTCGGAACTCAAGCGTCCTGCTTCCCAAGAGCAGCCGCCTCGTCCATCCGCCGAAACGCCCCGAACCGGCCAGGAACCCAACCCGCAAGCAGCCCCCGACAACCGGCCTGACACTTCGGCCCCCCGGCAAACCGGCGATTCGACCAACCCCGCCGCTGGCAAGTCTTCGGCTACGGCGGAAGCGAAAGCCCCCAAGCAGTCCGAGTCGGAAAAGCCCGGGCCGGAGAAGACCCCACCGGCGCAGGCGACTTCGGCCAGGCGACGAGGACTGCCTCCGCCGCCCGAAGCACGGCGCTCTCCGCCCCGGCGCGGCTCGGACGGCGTGTGGGAAATCACGTTCGATACGCTCAAGTTTCCCATCGAAAAAGACCAGCCGTTTCGTCGCGAGCTGCTTACCACGCAGATTTGGGATCTGGTGGGCAAGAAGGTCCGCATCCGCGGCTATATGCTCCCCACGTTCAAGCAAACTGGCCTGACCGAGTTCGTGCTGGTCCGGGATAACATGGAATGTTGCTTCGGTCCCGGGGCCGCATTGTACGACTGCGCGATGGTTTACATGGTGCCGGGAAAAACGGCCGATTTCAGCATCCGACCTGTCACCGTAACCGGCACGTTCACCGTGGAAGAGTTTCGGGACTTCGAGGACGTGGTGCGGGCCGTCTTCCGCATCGACGCGGTCGAGGTCCGGCACTAGGCACCGTTCCGGAATCGACAGCTCCTTGGGCTTCTGTTCCAGGAAGTACCCCCATGCGAAGCGGGTTTTTTCTGGTAACGGCGTTGGTTCTGGGCCAGATGTTCAGTAGCCAGGACGCAATTGCGGACGAGCCCTCACCCCGCTGTCCCGGAACGTGGGCTTACGTGTTACAGGCCGAAAAGCTGGCCCCTTCAGCGTCTCAGGCCGCGGAACGGTTGGCCGAATGCGACAGGGATTGGATTGTCCTGGACGCGTTCTTTCAGCCTCCGCGACGCTGGCGTGCTGCCGAACTGGAACGCATCCGCCGGGGCAAGCCGGGCCGGAAAATCCTGGCCTACCTATCCATCGGCGAGGCGGAACGCTATCGCCCGTATTGGAAAAAGAGCTGGCAGCGCCGTCGGCCTCCGTTCCTCGGTCCGGAAAATCCCCAGTGGAAAGGCAACTATCAGGTCCGTTACTGGCATCCCGAGTGGCAACGCTTGATCCTGGAAGAAGTCAACCGGATTGTTCGCACCGGGTTCGACGGCCTTTTTCTGGACAAGGTGGATGCGTTCGAAGATTACGAGTTCGACCCGGCTGCCGGCGACTGGATACCGCACCGCCGCAACCCGGACACCGGCCGAAGCTACCGGCAGGACATGAGCCGGTGGGTGCTGCGAGTTGCCCAACACGGCAGACAACGACGACCGGGCCTGTTGATTGTGCCGCAGAACGGCACCCAACTGCTGGCCGACCGGCACTTCGTTCATTCTATCGACGCGATGGCGGTGGAAGACCTGTTTTTTGCCGGGGACACTCCCCAGGAACCCCAGCATACCCAAAACGTACTCCGCCACTTGCAGCCGGTGCTCCGCGGCGGCAAACCGGTGCTGTGCATCGAATATTGTCAGCAACCACAATGGCAAGCAGTGGCCATCAAGCGGGCCAGGCAGAATGGGCTTTCGCTCATCCTTACTTCGCGGGAGCTGGATCGCTTGGGCCGAAGTTTTGCCCCGTAGGCGTTCCCTTCACCTCCCAGGTTCCCTAGCAGGAAGGCCGGCACAGCGTGGTGTCTCGCATTCGCGGTTGTGACGCGTTTTACAAACTGGCTTGGGCCCTGGCGGGCGTTTGCCTCGTCTGGGCAGCCGCTTGTCCGGTGCTCGCTTGCCCGTTCTGTTCGGCTTTGAAGCCCACGCTGAGCCAGAAACGCAGCGAAGCCGATTGGGTAGGACTGGCCCAAGAGCACCAGCGGGCCAAAGACCGCCTGCACCTGCGCTGGCTGCACCGGGCTAAGGGACCGGAAGGGGCGCCCGAAGAAGCGGCGTTTTCCGTGCCGCTTGCCGCCGCGCCGGCTCAAGGGGGGCCGCTCTGGCTTGTTTTCGGCTGGCGTTCCCAGCCGGGAAAACCCCCCACCTGGGAACTTGTTCCCGCCGACGAGCTGCTTTACGGCTATGTGTTACGGGCTCCGTCGCTGCGTACTCCTTGGCCCCGGCGCCTGCGCTACTTTGCCCGCTACCTGGAGCATGCCAACGCGATCGTGGCCGAAGACGCGTACCAGGAGTTTGCCCACGCCCCCTACGAGGCGGTGGCCCAGGTGGCCCCGCACCTGGACCCGAAGCAGCTTCGGCGTTGGCTCCTCGACCCCGAAACGCGCCAGGAACGCAAAGGGCTTTACGCCCTTTTGCTGGCCCTGGGGGCTCGGACGCCCGAACAACGCCGCGAGGCCGCCCGGATGTTCCAGCAAATCCTGATTCAGCAGCCCGACGGGTTCCGCTCCGGTATGGACGGCATCATCGGGGCCTATCTGTTGGCGGCTGGTCCCTCGGGACTGGAGTGGATTCGCCGCCGGTGGCTTTCGGACCGCAAGACCGATCCGGGCATCCTCCGCCACCTGCTGCGTGCGTTCGAGGTGCTGCACCAGTACGGGCCCCAAGAGCTTCGGCCCGGGATGGCCCGCTGCACCCGGCGCCTGCTGGACTACGAAGCAGTCCGGACCGAAGCAATCCGCACGCTGGCCCGCTGGCAGAACTGGGACTCGCTGCCGCAGTTGCTTCGGCTTTGGGATGCCACCGGCCCGGAGGAACTCCGCCTGCGAAGGTGGATCGTCGGCTATCTGCTCATGTGTCCCAAGCCCCAGGCGCGGCAGAAACTGGAGCAAATCCATAAGCAGCATCCCGAGCTTGTGGAACAAGTGCGTCGCGGATTGTTGCTGCTGCCTCCGGCCCAGTAAAAAAACCGCCGGTGGAAGCTGCGGTTAGTCCGGGTGTGGCCCGCGGCTGCCTCTGCCGGCTTTTGGAAAGTTGGCCGAACACCACCTGCGCTGATTCCGTCGTAGTCTGCCCCATGCTCGAAGCGGAAATGAAGTTCGCCGTCGGCGACGCCCAGACCCTGGAAGCGGCTCTGGCCCGATTGGGCCTGTGCTGGCAGGAAAGCGTGCGGCAGGAGGACCACTACTACAACCACCCCTGCCGCGACTTTGCTCGAAGCGACGAGGCGCTTCGGCTCCGCTGCCAACAGGGTCGAGTAACACTAACCTACAAGGGACCCAAGCTCGACCAGCAGACCAAAACCCGGCTGGAACTCTCCGTGGCCCTGGCCCAGGGAGAGCCGCAAGCCACGTTGCAACAGGCCCAGGCGCTGCTCCAGGCCCTGGGCTTCCGGCCCGTAGCTGTAGTGGGCAAGACTCGCCGCCAGGGAGAATTGATGTACCAGGGCCAGCGGGTCCAAGTAGCCTGGGACCAGGTGGACCAGTTGGGCCAGTTCGTCGAGCTGGAAATTGCCTGCCAGGAGCACCAAGCCGATGCGGCCCGGGCTACGCTGCTGGCTCTGGCCGACGAGCTGGCGTTGTCCCAGAGCATCCGCACCAGCTACCTGGAAATGCTGCTGCAGAAGCTGCACAAGGAGTAACCCTGCTGCCGGGTTTTGGCTGCCTTGTGTAAGCCGCTTCCCGCAATCTGCACAAGACCGCGCCGCGGCGCACGGGACAAACAAAAACGCCCGAGCCAAAGAAGGCCCAGGCGTTTGGTTTGTGCAGACAAGAGCCGCCAGTGGTCAGATATCGTTAGGCAAACAAGCCGGTCACGGGCTCGCCTTTGACCATTTCCCGCGGCTGGTTCAGGTGGTTGTAAACGATGGTCTGAGGATCCAGCCCCAGCGCGTGGTAGATGGTGGCCAGCAGCTCGGTCGGGTGGACCGGGTTTTCCAGGGGGCTGGAGCCGGTCTTGTCGCTCTTGCCGTAGACGAACCCGCGCTTGATTCCTCCGCCGGCGATGAGAGCCGTGTAGCAGTAGGGCCAGTGGTCGCGGCCGTCGTTGCTGTTGCTGTTGCCGGAAGTGCTCACGCCGCGCTTGGGGCTGCGGCCGAACTCGCCCACGGCCACCACCAGCGTTTCGTCCAGCAAGCCTCGCTGGTCCAGATCTTCCAGCAGGGCCGACAGCCCGGCGTCGAGCATCGGCGCCGCCTGGTCGCGCATCCGCTTGGTCAGACCCACGTGCACGTCCCAGGAGTGGTTGTCCGAGTTGGCTACCTTGGGCCAGTTGACCTGTACAACACGAGTGCCGGCTTCGATCAGCCGCCGGGCCAGCAAGCAGCACTGGCCGAAAGTGTTCCGGCCGTAGCGGTCGCGTACCTTCTCGGGTTCTTCCGTAAGGTCGAACGCCTTGCGGGCTCGGCCCGAAATCACGAGCGACAGGGCCTTCTCGTAGTATTCGTCCAGATCGTACTTGGCTACGGCTTTGTCCAGGTCGCGCAAGCCTGCGTTGATCAGCTCCCGCAGCCGGGCTCGCCGCTGGAGACGGAACTTGGACACTTCGGGACGCAAGGCCAGGTCATCGACCTTGATCTTGTCCATTTTGTTCATGTCCATGTCGTCCCCGGGCGGGAACAGGTAATACGGATCGTAAGCCCGGCCCAGGAACCCCGCGGTGCCACCCTTGTTGACCACGCCGCTTTCTTGCAGCGGGCGGGGCATCATTACATACGGGAGCATGGGCACCGTGGGTGGCTTGAGCCGAATGATGTGGCAGCCGTAGTTGGGGAAGTCCTTCGGGCTGGGCGGTTCCAACTGCCCGCTGGGGCTCACCTTGTCGGCCGTGTAGCCGGTCATCATCTGGTAGATGGCCGCCGTGTGGTTGAACAGCCCCTTGGGCGTGTAGCTCATCGAACGAATGAGCGTGGCCCGGTCAATCACCTGCGCAAGCCGCGGCAGCAATTCGGTAAAGGCCACGCCGGGCAGTTTGGTCGAGATGTTCTTGAAGGGGCTTTTGACGTTGTCGGGCACGTTTTCCTTCGGGTCCCACAGGTCCAGGTGGCTGGGGCCTCCCTGGAGATAGAGCATGATGATGCTCTTGGCCTTGGCCGGGCGGTTTTGTCGGGCCTGGGCCTTGTCGGCCTGAAGCAGTCCGGCCAGCGACAACCCCATCAGGGCCGAACCGCCCACGCGCAGCAGCTCGCGACGATCAATCCCATCGCAGAGGTCTTTTCCAGCAGGTCCGGGAACGACCAGCATAGTGGTGCTCCTCTTTCTGGTGGGCTACAGGGGCCGCAGCCTCTGCGGCCGGGGGGGAAATTCCCGGTGCGCAGCGACCGGCAACTTCAACGGAGCTTTGTGGGAAGCGGGTTTCCAGCACTTTCGTCCCCTGGCTGCCCATCCAATATACCGCTTCGACCGATCCAAGGTCAATTATTTATTGTACTTGCACTTTCCCCCTGGTGCCCGCCTCGCCCTGATTTGGTTGGGTTCTCTCGTTCCTCGACGGCCAGGCAGACGGACCGGAAGCACTGGTACGCTCTGAAGTTGCCCCCCTTCCGGCTTGCCAGCGGGGAAAGCAATTTGCCCGCGGGGAAAGCAAACGGAAAAGGCCGAGAGCACTGTAAATCAGCGTCCCGGCTTCTCAGTGTCCTGGGTTCGGCAGCGTGTGCGTTGGAAAACTTTGTCGATTGTAGGGATTTTGCTGGATGTTTCGGTCGCTGCGGGCCGATTCAGAAGAACGTCTCCTCCATGGAACGAGTGACCTTCCCAGGGTCACCTGCGTGTGTGGCAACTTCCGTGTCCTGGACCTGGGGCGTGGCAACCCTGGGTCTTTTTTTCTGCCGCTTGCCGGAAAGCACCGAAAGCAACAAAAGGAGTGCCAGCGGTGAAACGAACCACGCGCCGGCTGTGTTGGGGTTGGGTTTTGGTCCTGTTGGTGCTCGTAGCCTCGCCCGGCTGCGGTGGGCTGCTGTTGCACCGACTGTTTCATCCTTGCCGCCCGGGGCCGGGGGACTGCTGCCAGTACGGCTGCGGGGAAATCTACTGGGGAGATCACACGGTGGACGTGGGCCCCGACCCTTGCTGCTATGACGCCCCGGAGTGTGAACACTGCCGGTAGCCCAAACGGGCCAGAAGCGCGTGCCATCGAAAAGGCTTCCGAAAGACGGACTCCGGCCTGGGCAAAGCACTTTCGTCCCGCGAAGTAGCAGGGCACCCGGGACGTTCGAACACGCAGCGCAGGGACTCAAGGTGCTTGCAACAGTTGCCGCAGGCCCTGCATGAGCACTTCTTCCACCTCCGGCGCGGTGCGGGAAACGCGGCTGGTTTCGTAACCGCCTTGGGCATACGCTTCTCGGGTGCCGATGTAGCCGGGACCGTAATCTCCGTAGGCGGCCATGCAGACCAGGGCATCAGGACACATGGCTTGGGCAGCCAACTGGTATTCGACGAACAGCTCCCCGGGCATGTGGACCAGGCGCACCGGGCCCAGCTCCAGGCAACTAAGCGTGATGCGGTGCCCAGCCTGGCAACGTTTTAGCCAAGCCAGGTCGCGGGCGGCACGGAGTCGCGGGCGGTCGGGCAGCTTGGCATCGTGCAGTTGGGCCAGCAGCTTTTGTTCATCCAGGGTTTCCTTTCGAGGGGGCAGAGCCACTTTGACCGTGCGCCAGCGGAGCTGTCGGGCCGAAACGGGCACGCGGTTTTGCAGCGCCTGGTGCCACGCTGCGGCCATGCCGCGGGCCAGGCGGCGGGCCAGCACGGGACGCATTCGCGGCGAGCCGTCGTTGTATTTCCCGGCGGCCACGTTCCCGCCGGCTCCGTTGAAGTGGATGTGTAGCGCCTCGGGCACGGCTTGCTGGCGAAGGGTTCGGGCCAGGCCGACGAAATCGGCGCTGACGGCTCCCCGGCCGTAGTAGCTCTGCGGGTGTGTGGCGTAGTAGGTGAGCACGCACAAGGGGCGTGGGCCCTGGAAAAAAGCCACCAGGCGGCACCAGGGATCGATGGTTCCTTCGGGCATGGCTCGCACTTTTTCGTCCCGGCAGGCGCTATAGCGTATCCAGCGCACGCGGCCGTCGGGTCCCAGCAGTCGGCGGTTGGAAGCCACTTTTTCCACCTTGCCCTTGCCCCAGGCCAGGTGAGTAACCACCTGGGCCGAATCCAGCGAGCGACGCAGTTCCTGAGCGGCGCGTTGGATGGTTTGCCGGGCAAACAGCACATGGAACAACTTGCCGCCCAGTCCGGCCGAAGCGGCGATGCGATCCGCCAGAAAGTCGCAACCGGGGGCATCGTGCTGGTGCAGGCAGTGGACGGCCACGCGGTCCGGAGTGGTTCCCGCCGCTTGGGCCAGGGCTTCGCACCAGGCGTCGTAACCTTCGTTGCCGATACCGACCCAATCCACGGCGCAAAGCACGATGGGCTTTCCGGCTCCCAGGATGACCACGCCGCGAACCGAAAGCGGATCGTCCACGCGGGCGGCCGGGGCCACCAGAGCGTCGCACAAGGGAGACCCCAGCGGCGGCGTGGCGTCCAGCCGGAACGTGGCCACGCGGAGCGGTCGTTCCTCCTGGGCCAACGCCGCCCCGAAACAGCTTGCCATGCCCAAAACCGAACCGATGAGCCACAGACGGCGATGCATGGGTTGCCTCGCTAAGTGGGAACTTGACAAACAGGAAAGCACACTGCCAGGAACGTCCATTGTTACTGGTCCCAGGGAACCGGGAAAGCGGACGAAAGGGAAAAACGGCAAGCGGCGGGATTCGGTGGGCGACATCAAATTGCCGTTGCAGAGACAACGGGGCGTTCAAGTGGCGGCAACCAGGCTGCCGCCGTGGGCTTGCCCGGTTCCGGGAAGTGCCGGCACGTCTTATTCGCCGAAATCGAAGGCGTATATCCGCCACTGGCCTCCTTCTTTTAGCAACACGGCGCGGAACTCGCGCGAACCGTTTTGTAGCTGAAGGGTTCCTTCGACGACGGACGTGAAGCCTTCGAAGCCGGGCACGACGGACCGGCTTCGCGTGCCCGCGAATATCCTGAAAGTTTCCACCGAAAGACTCTGATATCCTCGAACCAACTCGGCCGGTGGTCCCTGGAAAATCTGGGGCAATTGGTTGGCCATGCTGCCGCTTCGAGTGCTGAAGCAGGCTTGGCCCTGCGCAAGATTCTTTTGGGCCAATGCCCTGAAGAAGCGGTCCAGGGTTTGTTCTACCAGAGGCTTTTCCTTAGCCACGGTCTGGTAGCCGAAATAGCCGAGCACGCCGCAGCCGATGCAGCACAAAGCGGCAATGCCGCCGATGGAGCCCAACACGATCCAGAGCGTCTTGAGTCCCGAGCCGCCCGACCTTCGAGAACCGTACCGAGAAGGACCACCCGGCCCGTAGGGAGGTTGCCCGTAAGGCGGCTGCCCATAGGGGGATTGTCCGTAGGGTGACTGTCCATAGGGTTGTTGTCCGTAAGGCGGTTGCCCGTAGGGGGGCTGTTGATAAGGGGGCTGGCTCACGTCGATTTCTCCTCCTCGTGCCCACAAGATACCCTGCCCAGGGGATGGTCCTCGGAGCGCAGTGACGACTATATCAAAACAAGCAGCCGGGCGAAAAAATTTTGCCTCCGTAAAAACGGTTATTCGACTTGGCAAGTCAAGCGGCTCTGGAACCGGACCGGAACGCCTGCCAGGTACTTTGCCGTCAGCGGGCAAGACGCTTGGCAAGCGACGCGGCGGTGGTTTACAGTACGCCCAGGAATAAGCAACAACCTTTCACTCAAGCTCTCCTGACGGATGCCTTCCATGCCGAAACCCTCTTCGTTGCCGGTACGCGTGGGAATCGTGGGTGCCGGAGCCGTAACCGGCTATCATCACGTGCCAGCGTTGCGTCTGGATCCGCGGGCCGAGCTGGTGGCTCTTTGCGATGCCAACGCCGAGCTGCTGGCTCAACGGGTCAAGGAATGGGACGTGCCCTGGAGTACCACCGACCCGGAAGAACTCTGCCGCCGCGAGGACGTGGACGCCGTGGTGGTGGCCACGCCCAATCACACGCACCGGCCGATTACGCTGGCGGCCGTAGAGGCAGGCAAGCATGTGATGTGCGAAAAGCCGCTGGGCCTTTCGGCCCAGGAAGCCCGCACCATGTGGCAAGCGGCCCAGGCGGCCGACGTGGTGCACATGACCGCTTTCACCTACCGGTTTGCCCCCAGCATGAAGTACATGCTGCATCTGTTGCGCACCGGTGTGCTGGGAGAACCCAGGCACTTCCGCTCCCAGCGGTTTTTGGACTGGCCCGAGACCAGTTGGGGCTGGCGGCAGTACCGGGCTACGGCCGGAGCCGGCGATTTGTACGACATGACAATCCACCGCATCGACTTTGCTTTGGACCTGCTCGGGCCGCTGGCTCGGGTCTGCGGGGCGGTGGCTCGTTTCGCCAAGCGAGACACCACGCCCGACGGGACTCCCTGCCCTCCTTCGGAAGTGGACGACTGGTCCGCGTTGCTGGGCATCTTTCGCTCAGGAGCCACCGGCGTGTGGGAAGGCACCACGCTGGCCAAGGGCTACCACCTGCGCGGCTTCGGGCACGAGTGGGCCGAGTTGAACGGGTCGGAAGCCACGGCCGTCTATCGGCTGCACGAACCCAACGTCATCCTCATCGGCCGCCACGGGGAGGACCTGCAACCGCGAAGCGTGCCCGTGGAGTTCCTCAAACCCCAGGACAGCCCTCGTCCCACCGAAGGAGACGATCCGGCCACGCTGTTCCGTTACGACCTGATGTGGGAGTTCGTCTCGGCCATCGTGCAAGGGCGCCAGGCCGTGCCCAGCTTTGCCGACGGCTACCGGGCCCAGGTGGTGGCCGACGCTGTGTTGCAATCCTTCGAGGAAGGCCGCTGGGTGGAGCTGCCGCAGGAGGAGTGACGTTTCTTGCGGGCAAACCACCGTATCCGGTCCGTAGTCCGTAGTCTTTGAGCGCACGAGTAGACGCCCCGACTCGGCGTTTTGGCGAGCCCCGGACTTCGTACCCGTTTAGCGTCTTCCAGGGCTATCGCGGGGAGCGGGCGGGGAGGGGCGTCCGGTTCCCGCCGCAGAAAAACTG
>WFOE01000059.1 GCA_015488215.1 Planctomycetales bacterium | reverse complement strand
GCGCGGGTCTGGGGCCGCTGGGGTGGAGGAGGCGGCGGCACATAGCGCTCTTCGATGCGGAAGCCCAGCGGATGGGCCAGCTCCCGCTGGGCCAGCATGGCCCAGGGCGTTTGGGGGTTCTGTTCCACGCAGCGGCGCAGCAGGTGCAGGGCCAGTTTGGCCGAACGGGCCGTGGCGCTGCCCAGCCGCAGTTTGGCGTCAGGCACGAACCGCCAGCGGTTGGACTTTTCCTTAACGAACTCCCGCCCGCGGCCTTTCAGCTCCGCGCAGGCCCAGTTGTATTCGTCGTTGCGCACTTTCATGGCCAGCAGGCGACCGTAGGTCAGATCGAACCACGCCCGCCACCGCTTCGAGCGTTCTTTTTCGTAGTAAGGGGTCCAGTCCTTCACCGCCTGGAAGGGGCGTAACGCCTCCTCCAGCACAGCGGCGTTCTGGGCGGTGATCTTTTGCGCTTCCAGTAGCATCTGGGCGTAGTTCCGCTCGTTGGGAGCAAACTCCATCGGCGGCTCTCCGGCGAAACGCTGCCGGTGGGTTACTTCCACGGCCCAAAGCACCGCCCGCCGCAGCGGACTGGCCTTGGCTTTGCGCAGGTATTCGGCCGGGGAAACGTAGTCGGGCAGGTAATCGACCATCCGCTCCACCGGGAAGGGGGAGCGGATTTCCTTCGGGTCGTTAATCAGATACAGCCCCCCGGTGCCGCTGACCAGGCGGCCAAGGGCGTAGGGAGGTACCCCCGCCGGGAGCGAGCTGTACTGCGGCCCGGCAAACCAGTACGGCAGCCGGATTCGTTCCGGCCGCAGACTGTCCGGCCCGCGATCCACGGGCAGCCAGTAGAGTTTTCCGTCCTCGGGATGCCGGTACGGGTGTTTGCCCTGCCGCTGGCCCAGCATGGAAGAAGGCCCTACGACCAGCACTTGGGCTCCCAGCCGCTGGCATGCGGCCACGGCCGACTCCAGCAGGGCCACGTCCTCGCCCGATTCGTCGGTCCAGACTACCAGCATCAACTTGCGGCGACCACGACGGACCAGCTCGGCAAACCGCTGCGTGCAGGCAAGGATGGTGCCGAAGACGTTTTCCACCCCGCTTTCATCCGGCGGGACTTGCAGAACGGCTTCGGTCACGCGTTGGGCGTCCTCGGTCGGTTCGACCACCAACACCGGCCGCTGCCCGAATCCCACCACGGCCGCCAGCAGCCGTCTCCGTTTGAGCAGTTCCAGTTGTTCCAGTTCGGCGTACACCCGTTGCAGGCGTTGGGCCACCTGGTGCCGTTCGTCTTCCATGCTCAGGCTGCGGTCCATCACCCAGACGACCAGCACCTTTTGCTTTTCCAGGTTGAGGGCGATTTCCTGCGTGATGCGGTCCACGGCCCCTTCTACGTTTACCTGTTCCACTCCCGCGGCGCCGGGGCGGCGGAGCAGCTCGTGCTCTAGCAGCCCCTTCGGCTCCACGAGAGGTGAAGGCTGAACAGGCAGCATTTCCAGGTCTTCCAGCGGCCGGGAGAACACCACCGGCACAGGCAGCGGCGAGGAATCCTGGGCCACGGATAACGTCCGGGCCGAGAGGAGCTGTTCCTGGGGCTCTTCGTCGGCTTGCAGGTGGAGTTCGACTTCCGGCTCGGGTAGTTCCGGTTCCGGCTGTGGTTCGTTCAGTTCCACCAGGTAGAGTACTTCCCGGGGCTGGCTATCCAGCAGCACGGGCCACAGGGCCAGCAGCACCAGCGCCACAGCATGCAGAACCAGGCTGGCCCAAGCCCCCAGCAGAAAGAAAAACCACCCACCCAGCACGTGCACCGAAAGCCAGACGGCCCGTTGCCAGGCGGTGACTTCGGTTTGCAGGGGGGGATCGCTTCCAGGAACATGCTCCTGGGGAGCAGGGGGCGGGGCGTTGGGATGCGGATTGTCCATCGGTACCAGCCTCCGGCGCACGAGGGCCCCCTCCCTCTCTGCTATTGATTCTATCGGCCAATGGGTTACCTGTCAGCACAAATCGCCGGAGCGGGGGGCGAGCGGGGCAGCACCGCGAGTTTCCGCCTGCCGCGGGAAACCCAAGTGCCACGGGAGCCGTAGCGGGCCAAGGGGCTCTCACTCCGGGAAAAAGCTCCGCCCCAGCAAAGGAACGCACACCCAGATAACAATGCAGTTGGGGCTGCCGGGGAGCAGACAGTACATTGAAGGGGGAACGGGCGACGTTTGCATTTTTCCCTCGGGGAGCTTTGCCAGCGTGGAACTGCTGCACATCCTGCCCGGCTCGCCCCGGCTGGGAGCCGCCTGGTTTCTGCACCGGGCGCGGGCGATGGTGGCTCGGGTCAACGACTTGGGACCGTCGCTGGAACAGCTCAGCCAGGCGCGGCTGCGGGAACGCTTTGCTTCGCTGCGCTATCGGGCTGCCGCGGGCGAACCGCTCGGGCGACTGCTGCCGGAGTGTTACGCTACGGTGCGCGAGGCGGCTCGCCGTGCCCTTTCCATGCGGCACTACGACGTCCAGGTGCTGGGCGGCGTGCTGGTCTATCTGGGCGCGGTGGCCGAAATGGAAACCGGCGAAGGCAAAACGCTCACCGCCACGCTGCCGCTTTGTCTGTATGCTCTGTCGGGACGCGGGGCCCACCTGGCCACGGCCAACGATTATCTGGCCGGTCGCGACGCCCAGTGGATGCGCCCCCTGTACCACCTGTTGGGTCTGGACGTGCAAGCCGTGCTGGCCGAAACGCCTCCGCCCCGGCGGCGCGCCGCCTACGATGCCGACATCACCTACGGCACGATCAAGGAGTTCGGCTTCGACTTTCTGCGGGACCGGCTGGCCGCCCGGGCCCACCACGGGGCCATGTTCGTACCCCAGGAGGCCGAACCGACCAGCCAGCGCCTGCCGGGCCAGGTGCAACGGGGGCACCACTTTCTGCTGGTGGACGAGGCCGACAGTCTGCTGATCGACGAGGCACGCACGCCGCTGGTCATCAGTCAGATGGACCCGGAGACCGTCCAGCGGCGCGAGGCGGCTTTCCGCTGGGCCGCCGAGGTGGCCGGTCGCTTCGCCGAGGAAGAACACTACGACTACGATCCCAAGAAACGCCAGGTCACGCTCACCCTGGCCGGACGCGCCCTGGTGCGGCAGTTGCCCAAGCCATCCGAACTGGACCAGATTGGCTATCTGGAGCTGTACGAGATGATCGAAAGGGCCATCTACGTGGCCCGCGAGCTGCACCGCGACCAGCACTATGTGGTCCGCGGCGAAGAGGTGGTCATCATCGACGAGTTCACCGGCCGTCCCGGCGAAGGGCGCCGCTGGAGCCGCGGGGTGCACGAGGCGGTGGAAGCCAAGGAAGGGTTGCCAATTCACCTAGGAGGCGAGCACGCCGCCCAGGTGACCGTGCAGGAATACGCTTCGCTGTACGAGCATCTGGCCGGCATGACCGGCACCGCCTGGGCTTCGGCCCGGGAGTTCCAGAGTGTGTACGGGCTTCAGGTAGTCCCTGTGCCGACGCATCGCCCTTGCCGTCGGGTGCGGCTGCCGGATCGCGTGCTAGGCACGGCCCAGGCCCGTTGGGAGGCCGTGGTCGACGAAGTGGCCCAGATGCACGAACAAGGCCGCCCGGTGCTGGTGGGCACCCGATCCATCGACAAGAGCGAACAGCTTTCGGCCTTGCTTACGCGGCGGGGGATCGAACACCAGGTGCTCAACGCCCGGCACCTGGCTCGCGAAGCGGAAATCGTCGCCGGGGCCGGCCAGCCGGGTCGGGTTACCGTGGCCACGAACATGGCCGGTCGGGGAACCGACATCGCCTTGGGTCCCGGGGTAGCCGAGCTGGGCGGGCTTCACGTCATCGTTTCGGAACTGCACGAGTCGGCACGTATCGACCGGCAACTGGCCGGACGCTGCGCCCGCCAGGGCGACCCAGGCACGTTCCGTTGCTTCATGGCCCTGGACGACGAGGTGCTGCTGCGGGGACTGGGCCCGCGTGCCTATCGCCGCCTGGTGGCCCTGGGCCGAAGCAAGCCGGAAGGCCCCTGGGACCATCTGGCTCCCGTGTTCTACAAGGCCCAACGCCGCGTGCAGCGACAACATTACCGCCAGCGCCGCGTGCTGCTCTACCAGGCCAATCAGCGGAAGAAAATGCAGTTGCAGATGGGCCTGGACCCCTATCTGGACACGCCCGAGAGCTGACCGGGGCGCCGAAGCTGGAATGCCGGACACAATAAAACGCTCCGGGGCCGGAAACCCGGGCGGACGCTTGCCGGTGCGGCTACTGGCCGGCGTCTTGTCCCGGTGCGGGTTTCGGCCCGGAGGGGACGGGCACCAGGAACAACTCGTATCCACCTTGGTACTGCCCAATGATTACCAGTTCCCGGCCCGAGGGAAGCCAGGCCGGGTAGTCGTCGCGCCCCGGGCGGCGAGTCAGGTTGAGGGTGGTTCCGTTTTGCGGGTCGAGCAGAAAAACGTCCTGATCCCCGTTGCGGAACGAGGAGAAGGCAATCCAGTTTCCCCGGGGCGACCAGCGGGGGCGCACGTCCCGCCCGCGGTGCGTGGTGAGCCGCCGCAGCCGGCTGCCGTCCAAGCGACTCAAGTACAGCTCGAAGTCCCCATGCCGCGTGGAGCCGAAGACGAGCTGCTTTCCGTCGGGCGAAGGGTCGGGCCAGTTGTTCATCCCGCTGCCTGCAATCACGTCCCGGCGGTTGCGGCCGTTCAAGTCCACCTGCACGATGCTCTGTCCGCCTTTTTCGGGCAGGGCAAAGAGCACGCCGCGCCCCCCGGGCAGAAAGGCCGGAGAGTGCACGCCGGCAAAGCCGCCGCCGGGATCGAAGACCGCTTCCTGCTGGGTCTCCAGGTTGCGAATGACCAGTTCCAGGTTCAGATTGCCGCGGCTGCGGACGTAGGCCAGGTGCTTTCCATCGGGCGAAAACCGGGGCTCGAACTCACTGGTGCCGCTTTTGGGATGCAGCCGCGACACCTTTCCGGTGGCAAGGTCCATCTGCATCAGCACCAGCAGCGTGGGCGAGTCCCGCTGCACGAAAACCACGCGGCGCCCGTCGGGAGCCACGGCCGCGTCCTGTTTCCACAGCCGGGATCGGGTCAGTTGTTTCCAGCCCGGGGGGAGCCGCTCCTGGCCGTGGACCGCAGCGGCCAAGGCCAACTCGGTCAGTAGCAAGCAGCCGGGCAGGACAAACCGCCGGAACATTTTGCAGGGCTCCTTCGGCCGGAGGTCAGGATTCTTTTTCAATGTACTCTTTGCGCTGGAGCACCCAAAGCGAAAGCAGCACGGACGCGCCCGCCACGCTCATCAGCACCGCGGCACACCCGGCAGCCGAGATGGGCAGAAAGGTCGAAGGCGGCTCCACTCCCCAGGGCTCGCCAATCCGGTAAATCCAACTGCGGATGTAGAAACTGATGGAAAGCTGTTTGATGACCCCGGGCAGGTTGCCCAGCAGCGTTTCGACGAACAAGGCGTACACCACGGCGATGATGGTCGGGTAGCGCACCAGCGCGGCCAGCAGGTGGAAGAAGCATCCGTAGGCCACCGCTCCCCAGAAAAGCGGCGGCAAGAACGCCTGCCAGGCCAACTGGCCCGCCGGACCGGCCAGACGGCAGGTGGCCCAGTACGCTGCCACGGTAAAGACCACCACTAGCGGCAGCGTGGCGGCCAGCTTGCCCAGGGAGATGGACCAGCGGGGAATACCGCGAGTGAGCAGGAACACGAGCGTTCCCTCCTCGCGGTCCCCGCCCAGTCCGGTCGTGCCGAACGACAAGGCCACCACCGGCACCAAGAACGAGGCGAACATGTAAATCACCACCACCTCGGTGAAGAGGGACAACGTGTGGACGATCTGCTCGGGTTCCTGTTGTGGAAACCGCCCTCGCCACCTCAGCACGAACAAACAGATGGCCGCCGCCGGAAACACCAGCAGCAGCGAGTGCAATGACCACCACAGGCGATGGAACGTGGCCGAAACCAGGGCCGTCCAGGCGTAGCCGAAGCGGATCATGGGCGTTGGTTCAAGTAGCGGAACACGGCGTCGGCCCCCACGTCTAGCGGTTCCAGCCGCCGCAGTTGCCAGGGGGCCTGGGCCGCCAGGTGGTTGAGTTTCTGGTAAAACGAACCGGCCTGCTGTACGCGGACCAGCACGCGAGGCCCTTCCACTTGCACCGAAAGCACTTCCTCCCAGCCAATCAGTTCCCGGGCCAGAGGCCGCTGTTGGTCGGCTTCCAGGGCCAGCAGCAGCGGCTGATCGTCCAGCCACTGCCGGATTTGTTCCAGCGTGCCTTGGGCCACCAGGCGGCCTTGCACCAGCACGAGCACCTGCCGGGCCAGCGATTCCACCTCGCGAAGCATGTGTGTGGAAAGTAGCACGCAGCGGCCTTCGTCGCCCAATTGGGCGAACAGTTCCAGCAGGGTGTGTCGCCCGCCCGGGTCCACTCCGGCCAGCGGCTCGTCCAGCAGCAGCACCTGGGGGCGATGGGCCAGGGCCTGGGCCAGCTTAATCCGCTGCCGCATCCCCTGGCTGTAGGTCCGCAGCGGGCGATGGGCCCGGTGAACCATATCGACCCGGGCGAGAGCTTCCTCGGCCAGGTGGCGCGCCTGGCGAGGCGAGTAGCCCTGAAGCCGGACCATCAGCCGCACGAAGTCGCGGCCGGGCATTTCTTCGTAGAACCGATCCACGTCCGGGCAGTAGCCCAGGTGGCGTTTGGCTTCGGTGCTCCAGGCGTCCCGGCCCAGCAACTGCACCCGGCCCAGGCTGGGGCGGATCTGTCCGCTGGCCAACCGCATCACCGTGGATTTGCCCGCTCCGTTGGCCCCGAACAGCACCGTCACCCCCGGCGGCAGAGTGAACGAAACTTCGTTGAGCCCGATTACCGGCCCGTAAAACCGCGTAACGCGGTCGAAGACCACCTGGGCCGAATCGTCTCGGGGGGCAAGGTCGTTCACCGGTCGCTCTCCTCGGTTGCCGCCTAGTCCCAGCGGCGCAGCCGCACCAGTTGCCACCATAGCAGCGCCGCGCAGAGGGCCGTCAGCCCACCCAGAATCAACGCCGCCCAGGGAGCCAGCAGGCGGTCTTCGGGCCGGGGGTAGTAGCCGAAGAACCAGCGCCCCACCACCCGGACGTTCCGCCACAGGTTCAGCAGCAACCAGTAGCGGTTGCCGGTGCTGCGGGTCAGTTGCCCGGCCACGGCTCCGGAAAGCACCAGTAGACTGGTCCAGGTGATGGCGATGGGCACGGTTTTGTGCAGCCAGGTGCCCAGGGCCAGCAGCAGCACGCCCAGCACCACGGCCATCACCAGCACGTAGCCCAGCACGGAGGAAACCACCGCCCGGTTCTGCCACCAGTAGTCCCAATCCGTGGTAAACAGTCCGTATTCCACAAACAGCACCAGCGCCGGCAAGGCGGTTACCAGAGCCAGCAGCACGGCCACCGCCAGCCACTTCCCCCAAAGGTAATGCACCGGATGCAGCCCGTGGGCCAGATAGAACGCCACGCCCCGCTGGCGAAAGTCGGCCCCGATAATCACGCTGCCGGCAAAGGCCAGCAGCATCATCACCACCAGCCCCTGCTGTTCCACGAACCGCAGATAGCCGTTTCGCTGCTGGGCGTCGGGCCGGACGACGAAGTCCATCCGCTCCAGCAGCCGGTCGCCGACCCGGGGCAACTGGGTGCTGGCGTAAATCAGGGCGAAGTAAAGCAGAAAGTTGAACAACCCCAGGGCCAGCAACACCCAGAGCACCTTGCGGCGGAACACCTGCCGGAGCGTGGTACGCGTCACGGCCAGAGCCGAATACCAGGGACCGCGCAGGGTTCCGTTCCAGCCGTGGTAACGGGCAACGTCAATCGGCATCGTCGGCCACCTCGGCAAGCTGTTGGGCAGGAAGTTCCTCCGACCGCGGCGGCGCAGGAGAGCTGCGGGCCAGTTGCAAAAAGACGCTTTCCAGGTTCCGCTCCACGGGAACCAGGCTTTGGATGACCACCTGGTGTTCCAGGGCCGACTGGAACAGCCGCCGGGTGTCCCAATCCGTCGGCAGCACGACCACGGCGGCGGCCTGGTGGTTGTTCTGGCTCGGCTGCACCTGCACGCCCTGGTTGCGCAGCCAGGCCAGCCAGGGTTCGCCCGGCCCGCGCCAGCGAAGCTCCCACTGGCCCTGTTGCCCCTGAAGCAGCGGAGCCAGGGGGCCGTCGTAGATCACCCGGCCCCGGTCCAGCATCACCACGTGGCGGCAAAGCCGCTCCACGTCGCCCAGCAGATGCGTGCAGAGCAACACGCTTTTGCCTCCCTGGCCGATCAGGTCGTGCAGCAGGGCCAGCATTGCCTCGCGGCCGGGAGGGTCCAGCCCGTTGGTCGGCTCGTCCAGCAGAAGCACTTCCGGGTCGTGCACCAGTGCGGCGGCCAGTTTGAGCCGTTGCAGGTTGCCGCGGGAGTATTCGTCCACGCGGCGGTAACGCAGCTCGCCCAGGCCCACGTAGCCCAGCACTTCGTGCGCCCGCCGGAACGCCTGGCGGCGGGTCATACCGTAAAGCTGCCCGGAAAGAGCCACATACTCCACTCCCTTGAGCAGCGGCAGTACCGCGGTGGCTTCGGCCATGTAGCCGAAGCGACGGCGGAGTTGGTCCCGGGCTCGCCGCAACGGCACACCGAACACCTGCACCCGGCCTTGGGTGGGCCGCAACATGCCCAGCAGAATCTTCAGTAGCGTGGATTTGCCGGCCCCGTTGTTGCCCACCAGCCCGATCGTGCCCGGCCGCAGCGCAAGAGAAACCTCCTGCAACGCCACGGTGGTCCCGTAGCGGTGGGTCAACTGGTCCATCTGCACAAAAGGCACTTCACCCATCGCATGCCTGGGGGCAGGAGCTACGGAACCGCCCGGCGGCATCCCCGGGGGCGACGCGCAGCGGCTTTCTTGCCAGTTTACGCGGGAACTCCCCCCGGAGAAACCGTTCGCAGCACGTGTGGAAAGGAACCCATCCACAGCGACAAGTTTTACTCTGCTTTGCCACCCGGGCAAGTTTGGCTGGCCAGAGACGAGATGCGAACGCCGCGCAGATAAGGTGCAAGTGCCTGGAGCGAAAGGAGCTAGACCAAAAGTGATTTAGACAACAGTGGCCTGCTTGGGGTACGTGGAGACTTTTTTTCCACAAAACCAATCCACCTGGCGAGGAGGCCACCATGAGCAGAAAGAAGCATACCGCCCCCGGGCCGAAGTATCCACGCCAATTCGAGTCCATGGCCGCAACACCAGAAAGCGGCGCAAACCCACATGCCCGAGCAGCTTTTCATTCGCGTTATGGAAGGCAGGTGCCAGTGCCCGGCTTTCGCATGGAGCAGTTCGAGGTGGCCACCACGCTGCTGGACGCCGGGAAAGCCCCGGCCAAGGCTATCGCCGTGTTGCTTTTTTTCGCCGCTCTGGTGAGCCGCAGTTACTTCGTTGAGCGAGTTTGGTGGTAACCCACCAGCCAGTCTCGGATTTCAGTCCGGGGAGGCAAAAGGAAACGCTAGCTGTTGTTCTCCTCCGCCGATTGAAGCTGGCGGCTCGCCGATTGCGAGAATCGGCGCTTATTCTCGCATCGGAGCGGTAGCTCCCGCCCAAGGCGCACGGCGCAAGCCGCAAGCCGATCCTCGCCCGGAGCGGAAGCTCCCCCTCCATCCCCCCACGCCTCCAAGCCT
>WFOE01000058.1 GCA_015488215.1 Planctomycetales bacterium | reverse complement strand
CCCGGCGAGCCGCCAGCTTTTAGCTGGCGGAGGAGAAACAACGAGGAAACGCTTTTCTCCGGTTTCTCCGGCTCTCCCCGGACTGAAGTCCGGGGCTCGCCGACTTCGAATTGACTCGCCGGGAAGTCCGGGGCTCGCCAAACTAAAGTCGGCTTGCGACTAGCGCCTCGCGGCTTGCGTGGAGCTTCCGCTCCGAGGCAAGAACGAGCACCAATTCTCACCAAAACACACGACGAACCACGGAACACTGCCGGCCATCTTGCACGGCGCTAAACGACCCATTGGCGTGTGTTCCCGCCCACTCAAGACTCAAGACGCAAGACCCAAGACCTTTTCGTCCGGAGCTCGTCGAAGCGCCGAGTAAGTATCGCCTGCTGGTATCCTCAAATATGTGCTCCAAGACAATGCCTCAGTCTTTCTGTCCCGGGGTGCCCAGGCGTTGGCCGGCTCGGAGCGGGTATCCCCGCAAAAACTCGGCGGTTTCCATGGCCCGTTTGCCCGCTGGTTGTAACTGGATGATGCGGAGCGGTTCCGGTCCCCCGGTGGCCACCAGCAACGTGTCGGCAGCGGCGGCGATCACCTCTCCCGGCTGCGGAGAAGCGGCGGCTGCCTGCTGCGGCGGAGCCACTGCCACGCGGTGCAGGATCAGTCGCAGCGGTTCGCCCTCGGGCCGCAGCCACCAGGTGTAGGCTCGCGGCCACGGCTGCATGGCCCGTACCTGGTTTTTGAGCTGTTCGGCGGTGCGCTGCCAGCAGATGACGCCGTCGGTTTTCTTCAGCCGCGGGGCCCGACTGACCAGGGCTGGGTCCTGGGGCACTTCCCGGGCCGTGCCGGCGGCAAGCGATTCAATCACCGGCACCACCATGCCGGCGGCCAATCGGGCCAGTCGGGCCTCCAGTTCCGGGGCGGTTTCTTCCGGGTGGATTGGTGTGCGCTGCTGGGCCAGCACCGGCCCGGCGTCGAGCCGCGGGGTCATGTGGATGGCCGAAACGCCCGTTTCGCTTTCGCCGTGGTAGATGGCCCACTGCACCGGAGCGGCGCCGCGGTACTTGGGCAGCAGCGACCCGTGCAGATTCACCCCGCCCAGGGGAGCCGTCTGCAACACTTCGGCGGAAAGAATCTGCCCGTAGTCGGCCACCACTAGCACATCGGGGGTCAGTTGGCGGAGCCGAGCCACGCATTCCGGGGCGTTGACCCGCTCGGGCGTGAAGACCGGCACGTTCTGCTGCTGGGCCAGGCGAGCCGTGGGCGAAGGCTCCAGGCGGCCGCGGCGCCCCTGAGGCCGAGGCGGCTGGGTAACCAACTGCACCACCTGGTGCGGGCTTTCCAGCAGCGCAGCAAAGATGGGCACGGCAAACTCGCCCGTGCCCATCATCACCACCCGAAGCGGTCGGTTCACGCGCCGTTCCTCGTTACGGCCTGGGGAATCAGTCCAGAATCTTGATCTTAATGTTGCGCCAGCGGCACTTGGCTCCCACGGGCCAGCCCTTGCCCCCGTGAACCTGCACGGCGATGTGCCCTCGGGGGCCGAGCAGCTTCTGCACCTTCTGCTTATCGTAGCGGGGATGCTCGAATCGGGCCGCGTCGAACTCGCACACCTTTACGCCGTTAATCCAGGTGGTGATTTTGGGCGGGTTGCCCACCACGCGCACCCGGGCGGTGTTCCAGTCGTTCAGTTTCCAGATTTTGACCCATTCCGGCCCGCTAATTGTGTAGCCGTGCGGATCGACAAATCCGGTGGGCTTGGTCGTCAGCCGCAGCGGGTTTTTCTTGTCCTTCCCGTAAACGCCGAAGATGCTGAACGCCCGGTTGGTGAACCCGCCGACTCCTTCGCCATAGATGTGCCCGATGTTCCCCCGGTCGTGGTAATCGACCATCATTTGCCAGCATTGGCCCCGCTGGGTGCTGCGGAGGAACAAGCCGCTACAGACGCCCCAGTCGGGCTTCATGTCGATAAGCAGCTCGAAGTCGCCGAACTGGCGGTCGGTGAGCAGAATCCCCCCGTTGCCACTGCCCGGCGGGTCCTGCTGGCCGACGATGGCCCCGTCTTCCACGCTCCACTGCCCGCCGGTTCCGTGTCCAATCCGTTGCGGATTCTTGTGCCAGCCGCGAAGCGTTTTGCCGTCGAAAAGCGAAATCCAACCGTCCTCGCCCGCTGCGGCGTTCGGCCCCCCAGCGCCGAATCCGCCCAGAGCCACGGCCAACGCAGTGCAAAGCAAAATACGAAGTGTCATCGCGAAATCTCCTGTTAGTACAAACGCTCAACAAGCCGCCGCCTCACCGGCAGCGCGGGGTTGTTTCAAGCCTAAGCTACCCAGGGCCGCTGTCAACGCGCCGCACCGGCCTTGCCCGGGGGAGCTACGTCCGGTCCTGCGGGCCCAGGAGCTGGGCAAGCGCGGAGGCCAGGTGCTCGTAGCGGAACTCAAAGCCGCTGCGGAGCAGTTTTTCCGGCACCACACGCTGCCCGGTGGTTAGCACTTCGGCCACCTCGCCCATGGCCAGCCGCAGCAGCCACGCCGGGGTGCGCAGCGCAGCCGGGCGGCGCAACTGCCTGGCCAGCGCCTGGGCGAACTGGACGTTGTGAACCGGGTGCGGAGCCGTGAAGTTGACCGGCCCTTGCAGTTGTTCGTTTTCCATCGCGTGAAGGACGGCGCGTGCCACGTCCTGAATATGAATCCAGCTCATCCACTGCCGGCCGCTGCCCACAGGACCGCCTAGGCACAGCTTGAACGGAAGCAACATCTGCCGCAGCGCCCCGCCTTCGCGAGCCAGAACGATGCCCAGCCGCATCAGCACCACCCGCACGCCCAGGGATTCGGCCTTCCGGGCTTCGGCTTCCCAGTCGGCGCAGAGTCGGGCCAGGAAGTCCTGACCGGCCGGGGCCGATTCGTCCAGGGGATCGTCCCCTTGCTGCGGGCCGTAATAGCCGATGGCCGAGGCGCTGAGCAGCACGTCGGGACGGCGCGAGGCGGCCTCGATGGCCTGCACCACGTTGCGCGTGGCCTGGATGCGGCTTTCTCGCAGCCGTTGTTTGAACGCGGAGTTCCACCGCCGGGCAAAGAGGTTCTCTCCGGCCAGATTGACCACCACCTGGCAGCCATCCACTTCGTTCATCCAGTCGCCCGGCTGGGTCGGGTCGCCGGAAAGCAGATGAGCAGCCGCTCCCAGGCGTTTTTCGGCTTGTTGCGGGTTCCGGGTCAGCACCACCGAGAGGATTTCCTGCCGGTTCAACAACGAAACCACCGCCTGCCCCACCAGCCCCGTTCCCCCGGTGAGAAACACGCGCATGGCTTCCCCCCTCGCAGCAGAGCTGCACTCGGACGAACAACACCGGCCAGCGCAAAGAGGCCCAAGCGGTCGCTTGCCGCCGGAACCAGTGGGAATCGTACCAGAGACGGCCGGTAGGTTCTACAATCGGCCCGTCGCATCCAGGGCTGTTCCGGTCCCGGGTGTGCGTGCGGAGTTTTTTGTTGCAAAGCCCCCTTGAACCGTTACAATCGCATCCGCAACGACAAGCCTCCCTGGTTTTTCGGCCGGCAAGCGGTGGAACCGCGCCTGGAGTCGGCCAAAAGAAAAGTTCACCCGCCAGGCAACTCCCCCTGTGCCGAAGGAGGTCCCGCCTGATGTCCGATTCGATGCGTTCCGTTTCGGGAGTCTCTCGCCGCGAGTTTCTCAAAGGTTCCGGGGCCGCGGCGGCGGCCACGGCCGTGGTGGGGGCTCCGCTGGTGGCTCCGGCTGAAGAAGTGGCCGGGCTGGTGCGCGGCAGCGAGGAAGTCACGCTCACCGTCAACGGCAAAAAACACCGCGTGCGGATCGAGCCGCGGACCACGCTGCTGGAAGTGCTTCGCTACCAGTTGGGCCTGACCGGGGCCAAGCCGGTCAGCACCGACGGCTGTTGCGGCGGAAGCACCGTGCTGCTGGAAGGCAAACCCATCAGCGCCGCCACCACGCTGGCGATGGATTGCGTGGGCAAGCAGATTACCACCGTCGAAGGGCTTGGTGCCAAAGACGAAGTGGTGCAGGCGTTCGTGCACCAGGACGCCATGCAGTGCGGGTTCTGCACGCCCGGGTTCGTGGTGGCCGTGAAGGCTTTTTTGAAAAAGCACCCCAACGCCACGGAAGAGGAAGTGCGCCAGGGACTCAACGGAAACTTGTGCCGGTGCGGCACCTACGTGAACGTCATCCGCGCCGTCCTGGAAGCGGTGAAAGGAGCAAACCATGGCTAAACTCGATTGGCCCGAACAAGGCAAAGCCTCTCTGCTGGGCAAACGCCACGACCGCATCGACGGCGTGGCCAAGGCCAGCGGAGCCGCCAAATACGCGTACGACATCCTGGAAGACAACATGGTGCTGGCCCGGGTGCTGGGCTGCCCCCATGCCCACTGCCGGGTCAAGTCCATCGACGTCAAGCCGGCGCTGAAAGTGCCCGGCGTGGTGGCTGCCGAAGCGTTGAAAAAGCCCGGCGACGAAATCCAGTGGCAGGGCGACCTGGTGGCCGTCGTGGCCGGAGAGACTGAAGGCGCCGTGGCCGAAGGGCTGGCCGCCATCAAGGTCCAGTACGAGGTGCTGGAACCCTTCGCCAAGGACGACGATCTGGAAGCGGCCCAGAAGGCCAAACGCACCCGACGGGCCGGGCAGAGCACCAAGCTGGAAAACGAACCGGGCGACGAAGTCGAAGACGAAGAAGCCTGGGAAGAAGAGGAGCTGCGGCGGCTGTTCAAGCAGTGTGATGTGGTGGTGGAAGGCGAGTACGGCATCCCGGTCATCACGCACATGTGTCTGGAGCCGCACGGTTCCACTTGCGTGTGGCAGGGCGACAAGCTGATCGCCCATTTGTCCACGCAGAACGTGAGCGGCACGGCCGGGCAGTTTGCCGGCCCGCTGGGCATCCCGGCCACCGACGTGACGATCCACTGCGACT
>WFOE01000057.1 GCA_015488215.1 Planctomycetales bacterium | reverse complement strand
GCTTGGAGGCGTGGGGGGATGGGGGGAGAGCTTCCGCTCGGATGCGAGAATAAACGCCGATTCTCGCAGCCGGCGAACCGGGGACTTCCGTCGGCGTCGGCGGCTTTCCGGACGGAATGGCCGCGGTTACTCCAGTCCCTGGGATCCGGCCACCGGCACGGCGCGGGCGCGAACCCGGCCCAGGCGCACCCCGGGCAGGAATCGCGGCTCGATGGCCAGGTTGATGCCTACGTTGTTCTTGTTGGCATCGACGTTGACGCCCATAGTGATGAGGAACGATTCGCCGATGCGGGTGAGCGTCAGCGCCTGGCCGATGTTGTTGTTTTCCCCGAAATCGACCGAGGTGGAGAAGGTGGAAATCCACTTGGGGCTCATCCAGTAGCTCCAGGAGGCGACCAGCACCTGGCTGTTGATTGGTCCCTGCAGTGAGCGAAAGCCCAGGTAAACGTGTCCTCGCGGGGGTCGGGTCAGTTGCGTCCCCACGCGGACGAACCGGGCCCCGGAACCGAAGAAATCGAACAGCCCGTCGCTGAGCAGCGTGAGCCGGTCGCCCACGTGCCAGCGGAAGTCATACTCGGCCAACCCCAGTTCCTGGCCGAAGTTGTCCCGATCGGCGTTGGGAAATAGGGAAAACTGGGTGTCCAACACGATCCAATCGACCACGTGGCGGCTGCCGGGCATCCCGCGACGGGTTTGCCATCGCTGGTGGGCACCCAGGCGAACCACGGCCATGTCGTCCACGATCTCAGCACTGGGCGAAGTGACCCAGGTACCCAGCCCGCTTCGCAGGGCGTAGTAGCGTTCGTCGAACTTCGCCGGGATACTTCCGCCGAAGGTGTTGAACTGGAACCGGCGGCGGAAGTGTTCCTGGGCGTCCTCGTCCAGCGGGTCATAAAGCGGCAACGAGGTAAAGTCCTCGTTGGCGTCCGCGGCGAAGGCGTCCAAGGTGAACACCACCTTATGGGCCAGACCGTGGACGTTCCACAGCTCGTTTTCCACCGCCGGGTCCACGCGCCACATGGGCAAGCTGGCCCGAAGCCCCACCTGGCCGTAGGCCCGGTCGAGCTGGTTGCCGGTGAGGTCTTCGCCCCAGTGGCCCAACTGGCCCATCAGGTAGGGGGAGAAGTGGACCGGTCCCCACTGGAGCGGCATTTCCACCTCGTGGGTGGTGACCAGCCGGGCCCCCCGGCGGTCGCGTTCCCAGGGCAGCAGGGCGAACTTGGCCGCATCGACCGGGTCAGTGGGCGTGCTGGCGGTTCGCAGGTCCACGTAGCCCAACTGCGTGCGCTCATACCAGTGCAGCCACCCGCCCAGGAGTGGCTGGCCCAACCAGGTGTGTTTCCACTGGCCCCCTTGGGTCTGGGTGAAGAAGTCGTTGGTGCGGACGGCCCCTTCCAGCGACCAACTGCGCAGTCCGTCCAGGCGTTTCAGCTCCAGGGCGGTGGTCTGGTCCTTGAAAGTGTCCCACTCGGTTTCGAAGTATTGTTCCAGAAAGTTTCGGTCGCTGATCACGCCCACCTCGGCCGTAAGCTGGTAGCCAGGAGCCAGGAACCAGCGGTGGCGTCCCAGCAGCCGGTAGCGGTAGCTGGCCTCGGGCACCAAGGCCGTGCGGTCCGCCCCCAGCGTGTCCAGGTCTTGCTCGGCGATGCCCCAGTAGTCGATGAATCCGGCATAAGGGCCGGGCAGGCCGAAGAACCCTTCGCGGGAATACTCGAATCGGGTGCCGTGCCCCAAGCCGCGGTTGCTTAGGTAGTCGAGGCTCAGGTCCCAGTCGGTCCCGGCCGGCGGGTTCTCGATGCCCAGGATCTGGTACGGGGCCCAGTCCGTGAGCACCTGGGTGCCGAAGATGCGGTCGTTTTTCAGCCTGGCGCGGCGGATGTAGAACTCGGGCCGCTCCAAATCGGCTGCCAGCACCGGCCAGTAGAACACCGGCACGTTGCCCAGCAGCACGAAGTTGTTGACCGCCGTGGCCATGCGGCGGTGGTCCACCACCGGGGCGCCGGTATTCGGGTCGGTAATCACGCTGCCGGTTACGGGATCGGTAACCAGTTGCTGGCGGTCCTCCAGCGTGATTGTGTCGGACCGGATGCGGTAGGTCGGCTGGCCCATCCGGCTGGTGGTAATCCAGGCGTCCTGGGCCTGGAAGCGGTTCTGGTTCAACTGGCGGATTACGGCCGCCCGCATGCGTAACATGCCGGCCCGGGGCTGCTGCGGCAAAGGCGTGAGCAGCTCGGCGTCTAGCACCACCCCGACGCGGCGGGTTACGTCGTAGTACATCCGCTGGGCCTGGACGATCCGCTCTCCCTGACGAAAGACGATGTTGCCTTCCATGTAGATTTCCAGCGGAGTTTCCGCGCCCTGGGTGGTTCCGCCGGCCAGGTCGGGCTGCTGGTTGCCGGTGGTCCAGATGACCATGCGATCCGCGGCGATGTCCAGCAGGCCCAGTTCGCCCGCCCCTTCGATCACCAGGTTGATTCCGGAGGTAATCACCGCCACCCATTCGCCCCGCTGCTGATCGGGAAACCAAGCTGCCTGGATCGGGACGCTGCTCCGCGGCCAGGCTCGCAGTCGCCGCGTGCCGGGAGCCACGGGGTTCGGAACCCCGGGAACCGGCTCGGCTCCCGGGCCGGGGGCCTGCGCCAGCCGCAGGTAGCGAACTTGCCGCACGGGCGAGGTGTCTTCTCCGGACGGCTCTTCCCGCAGGAAGTGCGCTCGGGCCGCTTCGGCTTGGGCCAGCAGCGCCTGCGGTGCCGGCGCCGCCAGCTTGCGGCCGATTTGTACCTGGGGTTCGTACAGGGATTCCAATCGCCCGATCCAGGAAGAAGCCTGCCAGCGGGCGATGGGCCTGGCGGCCGGTCCGCGGAGCAGCTCCACCCGGCCTGAGAGAAACACGTCCAGCTTGGGCAGCGGCTCTCCGTACCGCCCTCGGAGCTGCCAGAGCACGGCCCGGTCGGCCCGCAGCGTCAGGTCCCCCTGGCGCACCAGCACCGGCCCCAGCAGAACCCAACGCCTGGTTTGGGGAGTTTCGTGCAAGCTCCCTCGCACGGCCTGGACCACGATCGGCCGAGCTAGCGGGGGACTGGGCACGCGCAGCCCCTGGGCCAGCGCGCAGGGCGACCCGCCCAGGGCCACAGCCCCGAGCAAGAGCCACACTCCCCAGCGGGGAATTGCCGAAGGGGTCATCAGCAGCGGGTGCTAGCGTTCGTGCCGGAGGTCCTTGGCAAAAGGGGCGGGATTATAGGAAGGCCTTTCCCGCGGGGTCAATTGCACCCCAGAAGGCTCCCACCGGCAGCATCCAACCGGCCCGAGAAGGAAACAACCGCCGGCAGCCCGCCCCGGCCCGGGGCTTTCAGCCGCTTTCATCCACCCCGGGTGGTGTGCCCAAGGGCCCCAGCACGTTTTCGACCCACGCACCCACTTGGAGCAGGCGGCTATCCTCTCCCCGGCGGCCGATAAGCTGCACGGCCCAGGGTAACCCCTGGAGCAGTCCGGCCGGAACGCCCAGGGCCGGAACCCCTGCCAGCGACCAGGGCAGGTTGAACCGGGCATCGCCGGTTCCCCGTTCGGCCGGGGCGAGAGCCACGTCGGGCACCGCGGGCATGACGGCCGCCGCAACCGGCTCCAGAGCAAGTTGCACCCGGCGGCGGAACTCCCGCTGGAAAGCGATTGCCCGGTGGTACTGCTCCACCGGGGTTTGCAAACCTTCCTGGAGCAGTTTGCGTAGCCCCGGCGGATATTCCGCCCAAGGCATCCGCTCGCGCTTGCCCCCGGCAAAGCGGTCCAGGTGCCAGCAGGCGGCTTCGGTCACCATCAAACACCAGTGGTGCCGCACCACTTCTTCGTCCAGCCAGGGCAGCGGCAGCGGCACCAGCTCCGCGCCGGCTTGGGCCAAGCGGGCAAGCGCCTGCTGGTAAACCTGGCGGAGCGAGGGGGCGGCCAGCTCCAGCAGCGGGGCTTCAATTACGCCCAGCCGCGGCGGCTCTTTCAGGGCAAGCGGCAGCGGCCCCGCCGGGACTGCCGAGCGTGCCGGGCAGCTTTCGTCCGACCAGGGATCCTGCGGATCGTAGCCTTCAATCACCGACCAGAGAAGTGCCGCGTCGGCCACGCAGCAGGCCAGCGGGCCCACGTGGTCCAGATGCTGCGAAACCGGCACCACCCCGCGGCGACTCACCGCGCCGAAAGAGCCTTTGAAGCCCACCACGCCGCAGTAGGCCGCCGGGCGGACAATCGACCCGCCGGTCTGCGAGCCGAGGGCTCCCAGGCACATTCGGGCGGCCACTGCCGCGGCCGAGCCGCTGCTAGAACCGCCGGGGGTGTGGTCCGCGTGCCAGGGGTTTCGGGTCGGCGGCGGATCGAAACAGGCAAACGCCGTGGTGACCGTCTTGCCCACCAGCACGGCTCCCGCCCGGCGGAGGCGACTTACCACCGGAGCGTCCGCGGCGGCAGGCTCCGGCGGTAGCAGCGACGAACCGGCCCGAGTGGGCCAGCCGGCCACGTCGATGATGTCCTTGATTCCCAGCACCACACCGCACAAAGGCCCGGGCGGGCAGCCGGCGGCAAGCTGCTGGTCCAGGCGTCGGGCTTGCTCCAGGGCTGCTTCGGCATCGACCACCACCCAAGCCCGAAGCGACGGCTCGAGCCGCTGGATTTGCTGCAAGAAGTGTTCCGCCACTTCCCGGCAAGAAAACTCCCGGACGGCAACCCCGGCGGCAACTTTCGTGGCAGAAGCAGGAATCATGGACTCGAAGGGGAAGCAAGCGGAACGAAGAAGCTATCACAAAACTTCCGACCAAAGACGCCGCTGCTCGGCGGGAAACCACACCACCCGTGTCTGTTCATACTTTTGCTACTCGCTTAGCTTTCCCGTACGCCGATGCAGATTGCCGCTTCACACGCCGGAAACCCCTTCTAGCATACCAGGAGAAGTTGGAGCATAGCCAAGCGGGAGATTATTGAGGGAGACGGCGTTTTCCTCTCGCAGGAACAGAAATTGCCCCGGGGCAGGAAAGCCAAGCTGTCGGACGGACAAGCCTCTCAGCGCCCCGGACACTCAACGACTGGAAACTCAGAGCAAGTGCCGGGCTTTGATTTCCAGATAGCGGTTCACCAGCGGGGCGGTCAGGTGCTCCGGCAGCACGTCCAGATGCAGGATGCCTTGACTCTGCCAGGTGGTGAGCACCTGGTGCCGCCACAGCACGATGTCGGCCGCTGCGGCACCGCGGAACAGGTCGTGCCGCTCGGGCTCGGACGGCTGCAGCGGCTCGAACAGCCTCGGATCGCGCAGCAGCACCGCCAGCGGCAGATGGCGGCCTGCCACGGTACCCAAGTGGCGGCCGACCAATTGGGCGTTCAGCTCGTCAATCAGGTTGGTTATCAGCACCACCAGGGCCCGTTTGCGGCAATGCCGCTGCAGATAGAGGAACGCCTCGTCGTAGCGGGACTCGCACAGTTTGGGGAACTGGTCGAAACAGGCGTGAATGAGCCGGTTCATCTGGCGGCGGCCCTTGCCCGGCGGGACGAAGCTCTGAATCGAGTCGGAAAAGCAGAGCAGCCCCACGTTGTCCCCGTGCTCCAGCGCCACGTAGCTGAGCATCAGCAGGGCGTTCAGCGCGTGGTCCAGCAGGCTCAGGCCCGAGGAGCGATTGACCATCATCCGGCCGCAGTCCACCAGAAAGACGACCGTCTGGCTCTGGTTGCTCTGGAACTGTTTGACGGTGAGCTTGCGTCGCCGGGCGGTGGCCCGCCAGTCGATGTGGCGGTAGTTGTCGTCCTGGGTGTAGTCGCGCAGGCGTTCGAACTCGTTGTCCTGACCCACGCGCCGCGTGCGACGCACGCCCAGGAGGGCAAGCCGGTTGGTTCGGGCCAGCAGAGCGTATTGGCCCAACTGCTGCATGTCCGGATAGACGTGCAGTTCGGACCGGACCGGCAGGACCAGCAGCCGCTGCCAGAGCATCAGCTTGCTGGGCACGCGCAAATAGACGTGCTCCAGCGTGAACGCCCCACGGCGTTGGGCGCGGAGCCGGTACCGCAGCAGCACGCGGCTTCCGCCGGGCAGCGCGAAGGAAAACCGTTCCGGGTCGGCGGTCAGTTCCGGAAAGCGGTCGTCCTGCAGGTGGACGAAGAACGTGCGGGAAGATTCGTTGAACAACTCCAACTCGACCGGATGCGGTTTGCCCAACGAGGCGACGCGCTGCACGTGGCGCACCGCACGGAACGAGCGGCTTCGGGGGAGAGTGAGCAGGTCCAGCAGCGCCACCAGGGCCAGGGCGGCGTCCAGCGTGGCCACGCCCCAGATCCACCGGGGCCAGAACGGCACCAGCAGCGTGAGGGCCAGCGGCACGCCCGCGGCCAGAGCCAGCGGCACGGCCGGATAGACGTTCCACCGCCAGGCCAACAGCAGCAACAGGGCCAGCAGCGCCGCGACCAGAGCCAGATAGATCACAGCCGGGGCACCTCCACCGTGCGGAGCAGTTCGCGCAGTTGGTCGTCCACGGTGCGGCCTTCGACTTCGGCTTCCGGCGAGAGAATCACGCGATGGCGCAGGGCCGGTAGCACCAGTTCCACCACGTCGTCCGGCACGGCGTAGTCACGGCCCTGGAAAGCGGCCAGGGTGCGGGCGCCTCGCATCAGAGCCAGCCCCGCCCGCGGCGAAGCCCCCATGTAAAACGCCGGCCACTGCCGCGTGCGGCGAACCACGCGGTTGATGTAGTCCACCAGCCGGTCCTCCACGGTCACTTGTTCGCAAAGCTGCATCACGCGGAGGATTTCTTCCGGGCCGGTGACCTGTTCCAGCTCTTCTTCCAGCCGCCGGTCCAGGTTCTGGCCGCGGGAATGGAGTTTGAGGATACGGGCTTCCTCCTGTTCGTCCGGATAGGAAGCAACCAGCTTGAACATGAAGCGGTCCAGTTGGGCTTCGGGCAGGTTGTACGTGCCTTCGGATTCGATTGGGTTCTGTGTGGCCAGCACCAGGAAGGGGCGCTGGATGGGATGGCTCGTGCCATCGACCGTCACGCGGTACTCCTGCATGATCTCCAGCAGGGCCGCATGCGTTTTGGCCGGGGAGCGGTTAATCTCGTCGGCCAGCAGCAGTTGGGTAAAAACCGGCCCGGGACGAAAGCGGAACTCCTGGCTCTTCATGTCGAACACCGGCGCGCCGGTGATGTCCGAAGGCATCAGGTCGGCGGTGAACTGGATGCGGGAAAACTGGCAGCCCAGAATCCGCCCCAGCGTGCGCACAAACAACGTCTTGCCCAGGCCGGGAAAACTTTCGATCAGAACGTGCCCGCCGGAAAACAGGGCCACCAGCGTGCCCAGCACCAGCTCTTCCTGGCCCACGAACACCTTCTGCACCTGGCGGATCACCGCGTCGAAGAGCCGTTGCACTTCGGCCAGCGGCCCGGTGGCTTCGCGTCGTTGGGTCGGATCGAACAAGGCCGAGGAAAGGATGCCCGGCGTGGCGGTGTTCCGATTGGCCTGGCCGGAGGCCGGAGGAGACGCGCCGGCGGAAGCAGTTGCCGCAGGGGACGGATTGCCCGGCCCGGCAGCCGCACCCGAGGAAGCCGGCGAAGGCGAACCCGCTCCGGTCGCCGGAGCCGTGAAGTTGGCCTTGCAATGCGGGCAGCGAACCGCCCGGCCGGCAAAACGGGCCCCCACCTGGAGCAACTGCCCGCACTGGGGACAAGCAAATCGCAGCACGTCGGCACCGGTTGCAGGTCCTTGGGATGGAACACTCATGGCTTCGGGTTCTCTGGGGTAGATGGCAAGAGAATGAACAAAACGCCCCGGGGAGTCGCCCAGGACGAAGTCTCTGTTAACTGGAATCCAACAACGACCTGGTTCCTTTCGGTCTCGCCGTATTTTGCACGGAGCCGGAACCGATTTCCTCCCGCAACTGGCGGTACTGTTGCAGGCGTCGTCGCGCCCAGTCGGAGCCGGTGGGGGAGGTCGCCAGCAGCCGGCCCAGGGCTTCCACGTGACGGCCAAAATCGGTCGTTTCTTCCGAAGGAGGTTCCAGCGGGCGGCCCCACTGTGGCCACAACGCACAGCAGACCAGCACCGCCAGCAGCAACAAGTGCCCCAGCAGATGGTTCACCGGCGGTTTGGTAAGCAATTGCACGAAGCTGGGATACTCGAACGGTTTTTCTCCGCCGATTTCCAGCCCGGCCGGAGAGTCCACAAAATAGATGGTCGGACACGCCTCCAGTTCCCGAGCCAGGGCCCAGGCCAGCTTGCGGTTTTCCGGGTTGACCAGTCCCAGGTTCAGCAAAAAGGAGCCGTTGACCAGGGCCAGCACGCGGCCGTCGAGCCGCCGCTGTTCGAGCGCCAACAGACCTTGCTTGCAGCGGAGCACGACCGATTGTTCCACCGGTTCTTCGTCCACCAGCCACTCCGCTTCCAACAGCCAGACGGAGTCTTCGTCGGAAAGCAACTCGGCCAGAAGTTCCATTTCTTCATCCACCACCTGGAACCGCTCGGCCGTGGGCTCGGCAAGCGGAAGCAGCGTGCCGCAGACATAGACTTCGGCCTTGCTTGCATCGACCCCTTGCAGCCAGGTGGAGCGCCCACGCAGAGCTTCGGCCGGCTGGGGCGGAAAGCTCTGCGGCCGGGGGAGGAAGCGGAACCAAGGCCAGGTAATCGGGCCGGGAGAGCTGGGACGGAGCGAGCGGAAATCGGCCAGAGCCCGGCGTTTTTCCGCCTGCAGCGCGGCGCGGCGACCGGCCGGCACGCGCCTGGCCGCTTTGTCCCAGTAAACCCAGGCCATATCCGCATCGGGCAGAACCACCACCAGCACGCGGTCGGGACGGGCCGAAAGCCAGGCGTCCAGCCAGCGAACTTCTCTCGGTCCCGGGGGCGTGTACTGGCGGGCGAACCACACGATGCAATCGGCCCGGCGGAACACCGTAGGCGTCAGCTTCCGCGTTCGCCGCACCTGGTGCCCCTGGCGGCGCAGCAGCTCGCTCCAGACGCCCAGGCCGTTGACGCTCACCTCCGCGCTACCGGGCGAGAGCGACGCGTAGCGGGTGTCCAGCTCGGAACGGCCGCAGCCGCACGCAAGCAGCAGCGCCGCGAATAAACAGAGGTAGCGTGGTCGGCTCGTCATGCCCCGGGGCCCCCTTTCTGCTCCACGCGGCTTTGAATCTGTGGAACCAGTTCCCAGCACTGCTGGAACGCTTCGGCCTCCAGTTCCCGGTGGCCGAAGAACACCTCCTCGAACGCGGCGACGATACGGGCCATCCACCGCTGCAACTGGGGGTCGCTGCGCAGTTGCCGCAGGTACTGGCGGTTGGTGCGCCCTTTTTCCAGCCGGATGCGGCCTTGCTGGTCCAGACGCAGCAGCAGGTAGCTGTAAAGGAAGACGATTGCCCGGCTGAATTGCTTCTGCTCGACGGCCTGTTGCACCAACTCCCACAATCCCGCCGAGCCGGTGGAGACGGCCACCGGCAGTTGATCAATCCGTTCCGGCGCACCCTGGCCGGAGCGTTCCACTTGCTGCTGGGGCTGCTGGTGAGCCAGGTAGGCGCTGTACCATCGCCGCAGCAGGCGCACCACCAGCCAGACGACCAACAGGGCCAGCACCACCAACAGAACGTGGTAGAGACTGATGGCAAACCGGTAGCCGAACAACTCGCCTTCCCAGCGAATCTGGCCCAGCCAATCGGCCATGCCTTCCCACGCCTGGACAATCCAATCGACAAGCCGACTCCAGAACGACGGCCCGGATTTGGTCTTTTCCGGCGGCAACACGTAGGGGCGCACGTCCTGGGAGAGTTCGTCGTACCAGGGATGGGTCGGTCCCAGCCAGCCGCGAGCCAGCACGTCGTGCAGTTCCTGCACCGCTTGTTCGGACTCGGGCGGAAGAGCTTGCCGAGCAGGCGTCTGTGCCGGTGCTGCCACCGGCCCCAGGAAACCGCCCGCCAGGCAGAGCAGGCGGATTGCTAAACAAAGCAGACGGACCAGCGGGTTCATGGATTCACCCATTCGGTTCGGGCCAGCCGAGCCGCTTCGGTTTTGAGCTGCAGTTCGATTTCCCACCCTTCTCTGCGGATTCGCAGATCCAGATAGCTGAGGAAGCGCACCACCGTCATGAACACTACGGTAATCCACGCCGCGGCCGGAAAGAAACCGACAATCCACCACGAAAGGGGCGGCACCTTGGCCTGCAGCAACGCCGTCAGCGTGCCCAAGGCCAGGGTCAGCGAGAAACACAACACCAGTCCCACTCCCAGGGCCAGCACCCAGCGCAGCAACAGCTCGCCAAGGTTGGCGTGGTGCAACTGCCCGCTGCGGCGCAGGGTGTTCATTTTGCCGCGGGCCAGCAGCGGATTACGCTCTAGCAGGATGACTTCGTTCATGTAAGGGAACAGGATGTACGGGATGAAAAAGCTGATGCAAAACAGGTGCATCACTCCTCGAACCAGACCCTGAATCACCAGCAACTGGGGCAGGGAACCGAGCCACTGCTTGCCCACCTGGACGTGCTGCACCCGCTGCCGGAACATCCGCTGGCCCAGCAGCAACGTAACCCCCGCGGTGGCCAGCGGAGCCTGCCAACTGACCAGCCAGAAGTAGAATATGATGTAGAGGAAAGCATCCCCCTCGTCGAAAAACGGTTGGCTGGTCTGGCCGGAAAACAGATAGTAGTTCAGCAGGGCAAAGGGCAAGACGCCCACGACCCCCCAGCCGAGAATGGCCAGGGCGTTGTCCCGAAACACGTGCAGGGCCAGGTCCAGAACGTCGCCGAAACGCCGTTCCCGAATCACCACCAGGCTTTGTTCCCACATTCCAGGGAACCCCTTTTCTTGGTTCGTGTTCTAAGCCGGCGCATCTAGCGAGTGGCCGGTGCGGGTGAGTCCTCCCGTTGTACGATTTCCTGCCAGGAGAGTTCACGCTCTGGCTCGCTGCGTTCCGCGTTTCCTGCCATGCCCAGCATTACGAAGTAAAACGCCAGCAACATGGCCGAGCCGATGGCCACAAGGGCTTTGACCGCATAGGGGAGCGGCGAAGGCGAAACGTACCCTTCGATTACCGCCGCTCCTAGGAACAACAACGCCGCCAGCATCATCACCGGCAGGGCCTCTTTTCCGGCCTCACGCAGCGAAGCGGCCCGCGTCTTGCCTCGGGTAACCAGCAGGGCAAAGCCCAGCCGCATTCCGGCTGCAGCCGACAGAACAATGGCTGTCAGCTCGAACGGGGCATGGGCGGTAACGAACTGGTTGAAGTTGTTCGCCATGGGCGTGGTGTTCATGTAGCCGAAGATGATGCCCAGCACCACGGCGTTGAACGTCAAGGCAAACAGCCCCCCCACGCCCATCAGCAGACCCGCGGCGAAGCACCGGAAACCGATGCTGGTGTTGTGGCTGATGTAGAGGCTGGCCCTCGTCGCTCCCTGGCCGACGAGGGAACGCCCGGAGCCGGAGTTTTCGAAACCCTCTTCGTACATCTGCTCCAACTGGTCCACTTCTTCCCGGCCCAGCAGGGCTTCGGCCAGGCCGGGACGTGCCCAGCCCACCACGAACGAAAACAAAAACAGCCCGTAAAACAAGAACGCAGCCGCGCGCAGATACGGATCGTGGAACAACCGCCGGGGCAGGCGGAACAACAGCTCGCGCAGCCATTCCCGCAGGCGGAAAAAACGACTCCGATACAACAAGTTATGGGCTCGGGCCACCAGTTGGTGCAGGTAGCGGACAGTCGGCTCGGGCAACTGATGGGCGTCGGCCAGGGCCAGGTCGGCGCAGGTGGCCCGATACAACTTGGCAAAGACGACCAATTCTTCCGGGCTGAGACTGCGCGGGCTGCGCTGCAAGCGTCGGCAAAGCGATTCCAGCTCCGCCCAGGTGGACTGACGCCTGTGCAGGTATTCGACGGCTCGCATGGTTCGGCCCTCGCCCTCGCCTTACAGGTGTTTTCCCAGGACCGGCGGAACGGCTTCTGCCGGGATGCGCCCATGCGCCGGGACGGCGTGCTGCGGCGGTGTTGGGACCGGGGATTCGGTTCCGGCGCCGGCCGATTGGGCCTCTTCGTACCAGAAATGCCGGTAATACACGGCCAGCAACAGCAAATCCGGGTCGGTCTCCGGCGGAAGCTCCCAGCGGCGGATCAGCACCTCGGCCAAAGGGGAGGCGATTTCGCGGCAGCGGCCCGGGCCGAAGAAGCCCCGCCGCTGAACGTAAGCGGCAATGGCCCTTATCGTCGACCGCGGAAGCGTTGCCACCGCCATCAGGTTTTCGGCCAGTTGAATGACCTGAGGGTCTTCGATGCGCAGGGTGCCTTGGGCCGTTTCGCGCGTTTCGCAGATGACCATCGTTCCCGTGGCCAGGTCGCCCAGCCGTTGAAAACGCCGGTTGCAACTGGCCACCAGCAGCCCGAGCATGAACGTCGGCAACGAAATGGAAACCGGAAACGTAATGGCCACCGCTACCGGCATGGCGTCCGCGGCTCGCAACAGGTTCCGCAGCACGGCTTGCAGCCCGTTGATTGGCTGCCCTTCCACCGTTACCACCCGCAGTCCCAACGCCCATTTGCCGGGGGTCTGACCGTTCCAGAACGTCTCGAACACGCCCCCGTAGAACCAGTCCAGCAAAAAGGCCAGAATGGTGATGGGGGCAATCCCCAAAAACTGCAACCCGCCCCGGCTCGCCGTAACCAACAGGGAATAGGTGCAACAAAACAGGAAGATTACCAGCCCTCGAACCAGCAAATCCAGCAGGTAGGCTCCCAGGCGCTGAAAGGGGCCGGCCAGGCGGTATTCGAAGGCGATATTCTCCGGGGTCAGCACCCGGATGGACGTATCCAGAGGCATATTCTCAATCGTTACCCGAAAGAAGGGAAAACCCATCCTGCCACCGGTCGATTATCCACCACGGAGCCGCCCCCGGCAAGCAACCGCCCTTTGGGCGTCCGCTTCCACTTTCCTTCGCCCACCCGCGCCGAATCAGCTCTGGCAGGCCGGACCGCCTGGCGTATGATGAACCCGGCCTTGATAGCCGCCCCCGGTCGTGTCGCCGGTTCCCCGAAAAGGATGAGCGAAGATGAGCGAGCAAGCCGGAGCAGATGCGTTCCCTCTGGAACAAATCCAGCAGGCATTGGACCAGTTCCGCATCGACGGCTGGTTGCTTTACGACTTCCGGGGCAGCAACGTGCTGGCCCGCCGTGTGCTGCGAATGGAGCCGCGGGAAATCACTTCGCGGCGGTGGTTCTATTGGATTCCCCGGCAGGGAGAACCGGCCAAGCTGGTCCACCGGATCGAACCGGCGGTGCTGGACCACTTGCCCGGCCGGCGCGTGGAGTACCTGCGCTGGCAGGAGCTTCAGCAGGGGCTCAAGGAACTGCTGGCCGGGGCGGGCCAGGTGGCCATGGAGTATTCCCCCTTTGGAGCTATCCCCTACGTGGCCCGCGTGGACGCCGGAACCGTGGAACTGGTGCGCAGCCTGGGCCCCGAGGTAGTTTCTTCCGGCGATCTGGTGCAGGTGTTCGAAGCCACCTGGACCGACCAGCAGTGGCAACTGCACCAGCAGGCCGCCGAATCGACCGTGGCCGCCTTCGACGTGGCCTGGCAACTGATTTGCGAGCGACTTCGCACCGGGCGGCAAGTTACCGAGCTGGACGTGCAAGCGGCCATCCAGGAGTTTCTGCGAAAACGCCGCCTGGTGTGGGAGCATCCGCCGATTGTGGCCGCCGGACCGCACAGCGCCGACCCGCACTACGAACCCTCGCCGGAAAGCAACGCCCCCATCGAGCCGGACCAGGTGGTGCTGATCGACCTGTGGGCCAAGGTGGATTCGCCCCAGGGGGTCTATAGCGATTTGACCTGCATGGCCTACACCGGCAGCCGGATTCCCGACCAGGTGGCCGAGCTGTTCGCCGTGGTGGTCGAGGCGCGCGAAGCAGCCATTGCTCTCGTGGAACGGGCCTTCGCCAACCAGGGGACGCTTTACGGCTGGCAGGTGGACGACGCCGCCCGGGAAGTGATTGCCAAGGCCGGCTACGCCGAAGCGTTTCTGCACCGCACCGGGCACAGCATCGGCCGCGAAGTGCACGGCAACGGAGCCAACATGGACAACCTGGAAACCCACGACTCGCGCCGCGTGCTGCCCGGGTGCTGCTTTTCGGTGGAACCGGGCATCTACCTGCCCGGGCAGTTCGGCCTGCGAAGCGAAGTGAACGTGTTCGTCGATCCCGGCGGGACGGTTCACGTCACCGGTCGCCGCCAGCAGGAAATCCAACCGCTGGGCTGAACGCCCGGGGCCGGGGTGGCCGCCGGCGGGCTTTTGCTGCCGCCACGGGGTCCTTTGCCGCCGTCGAGCGGCCGCGTATGCTGGAAGCTCCGCCCCCGGCGCGCCAGCCCGCCGCTTGCCTCGCGGTGCCGGTTTTCGGCCGGGGAAACGCTTGCCACCAGGAGACGTTGCCGAGCCGATGGCCTTGATTCTGCAAGAACTGTTGGGCCGACTGGCCGCCGGCGAGGATCTGTCGCGGCAGGAGATGGCCTGGGCCGTGGAACAGGTTATGGCCGGCCGGTGCAGCGAAGGCGAGATTGGCCTGCTGCTGATGGGGCTTCGGCTCAAGGGCGAAACCCCCCAGGAAGTCGCCGGGGCCGCACAGGCCATGCGGCAGTTCATGGTTCGGTTGCCCACCCGACGGCAAGGACTGCTGGACACCTGCGGCACGGGCGGGGACGGCTCGGACACGTTCAACATCAGCACGGCCGCCGCGTTGGTGGTGGCCGCTTGCGGCGTGCCGGTGGTCAAGCATGGCAACCGCAGCGTAAGCAGCCGCAGCGGCTCGGCCGACGTGCTGGAAGCCCTGGGCGTGCGGATTGACATCCCGGTGGAACAGACCGCCCGCTGCCTGGAAGAGCTGGGCATCTGCTTCTGCTTTGCGCCGCTTTTCCATCCGGCGATGAAGCACGTGGCTCCTGTGCGGAAGAAGCTCGGCGTGCCGACGATCTTCAACCTGCTGGGCCCCTTGTGCAATCCGGCCCAGGTGGAGTACCAACTGCTGGGTGTGGGTCGCCCGGAACTGCGCGGGCTGATGGCCCAGGCAGCCACCGAACTGGGCAGCAAACGCGTGGCGGTGGTTCACGGCCAGGAGGGACTGGACGAAGTGAGCCTGAGCGGCCCGACCGAAGTCACCCTGGCCGAGCCGCAGGGAAGCCGGGAGCTGCGCTGGACCGCCGAGGATTTCGGCCTGGAACCGGTACAGGTGGAACAGCTCCGGGTGGCCGGGCCGCAGCAAAGCGCCCAGCGGATTGCGGAAGTGCTCCGGGGCGAGGAGCGTTCCGCGGCCCGAGCCGTTGTGCTGGCCAACGCCGCCGCCGCGCTGTGGTGTGCCGGAGCTTGCCAGAGCGTGGACCAGGGCGTGCGCCGCGCATCCGAAGCCCTCGACCAGGGAGCCGCCTGGGAACTGCTGCAACGCTGGATCCAACTCACGCGATGAATCACACCACCCGGGTCAGTACCGAAACGTTCCGCCTCGTATTACTCATCTCCTGCGCCCATGCCCTGGTGCACGTGTACGAGCAGGCTTTTCCCGGGGTGGAACAACTCGTGGCCGCCGAGTTCCACACGACCAAAGCCTGGATGGGCTACCTGGGCAACACGTGGCGTTTGCCGTTCGGGCTGGGAGCCTTCGCCGCCGGCTGGCTGGTCGATCGCTTCGGGGCCAAGTGGCTGCTGATTGCCTACCTGCTGGGCTGCTCGGCCGCGTGTCTGGCCGTCGGTGGCGTTACCTCCCTGGGGGCGATGTTCGTGCTGATGTTCGTCATGGGGGCGTTTGCCAGCATCTATCATCCGGCCGGGCTGGCGCTGATTTCCCACAGCGTGCCGGTCCACCAGCGTCCGCGGGCCCTGGGGCTGCACGGGGTGATGGGTTCGCTGGGCATCGCATTGGGACCGCTGGTGGCCGGGCTGTTTCTGGCCGTGCTGCCTTGGCGAGGCTACTACGCCGTGCTGGCAGTCCCGGGCGTATTGTTGGCCCTGGTGTTTTTCCGGCGGCTGGACAACCAGAAACACCGCACCCCCAAGGCGGCCCAGTCGCACGAGCCGCACTCGGGCCACTGGGGGGCATTCGCCTTGCTGGTGTTTTCAGGATCAGTAGGCGGGGTTATCTACGCCGCTTACTTGAACTTCCTGCCGCGGTACTTCGACCCGGTGGCCCAATACCTGCCGGGGATCGAGCGGGCCAGCTTGCGCAACTTTGTGGCTTCGGGGGTGCTGGTCGTCGGGATGTTGGGTCAGTATCTGGCCGGGCGGATTGGTCGGGCCGGACGCCTGGAACGCCAATTGGCCGCCATTCTGCTGGTGCTGGTGCCGCTGCTGCTGGCCATGGGCGTGGCTCCGCCCCTGTGGCGGCCCCTGGCCGCCGGAGCCGTTTCGCTGGTGCTGTTCATGCAGCAGCCGATTTACAACAGCCTGGTGGCCCAGTTCGTCCCGGCGCACCGGCGCAGCTTCGGCTACGGTATCAGCAACACGCTCACCTTCGGCGTGGGTTCGTTCGGGGCCACGCTCTCGGGGCTGATGCCCACGGACTGGGCCAACTTTCTGGCCCTGGCGCTGCTGGCCCTGGCAAGCGCCGCGGTGTTGGGCGTGCTGCTCTGGTGGCAAAACGGGCCCCGGAAAACCCCACCGGCATAAACCCGTCCGAGCGGCGCTTTCCCCGCAAACAGCGCTGCGTTTCCTTTAAGTACCCAGTCAAATAGTCTTTGAGCGCACCAATAGACGACCCTACTTGGCGCTTCGGCCAGCCCCGGACTCTACTCCGAAAGAGCGGAGGAGCAACGCGTTTGTTTTTTTCTCCGGGAACTGAAGTGCCTGCTCGCCGTTTCCAAGCATCAGCGTTTTTTCTCGCCAAGAGCGGAAGCTCCTGCCCAAGACATAAAACTCAGAACACAAGAGACCTCTCTCTGGCGGCTCGCCGGGAGACTACGCCACCTGCGCCTGCTCAAAGACTAATTGTTACCCACTTAATTGAAGGGGGCCAAGCCGAACGGACAATCGCAGTTTTTCATCGGTTAACGAATACCATGTTCAATTGAAAATTGACTGTGCTTCAGGCTATTTACTAAATAGCTCCACATGAAAGGGAAAGTGCCCGCCAAGCAACAAAGCGGTGAATCACGAAGTATTCGCTACAAGATCACTTTCGGTAATCTGTGGAGCTATTTAGACATCCTGGAGGCATGCGCGAAGTGGACATGGCTTCGTTCTAGGGATTCTTGACTTCGATTTTATAGCTGCTTTCATATCTTCGAGGTTAAAAAGCTATTCAGGAACAAGGCGGTTCTTTTGTACGTCGAAGTCGAAATAGGCACAGCACCGAAATCAACCACGACTTCAACCATCCAGCTTTTAGACAGTTGTTTAAGTATGGAACAAGAAACTCTCTCTTACGATGGCCCGTTCCGATAGCCAACGGCGGATCAAGCAGGCCGAACACCTGGCCCGGATGGTGCGTCTGGCCCAACTGTTGCCCGACCCGGTTCCTGGACCATCGACCGCCTGGCAGCGCGGTTGGGCGTCACGGTGCGGACGGTTTACCGGTACCTAAACGTGCTCCGCCTGGCAGGAATTCACCCGACGTGCCAGAACGGCCGCTATCGCATCCCCAAAGAGTGCTTCTTGCCCCCGCCCACCCTTTCGTTGGAAGGGGTGCTCGACTTGGCCCTGACGGTGGCCCTGACCCGATGCCCGGACCTGGGCATCGGCACCGGGGCGCACCACTATGTGGCCCGACTGGCCGAGCAGGCCGGATTGGGACTGGACGTCTCGGAACTGCTCGACCTGGCCCAGGAGATGGCCGTGGTCCGGGAACTCAAAGTGGCCGAGCATTCTAGGTACCAGCACCGCAAGATGCTGCACGAAGTGCTGCTGGCGCTGGTTCACGGGCACCAGCTTCAGAGCACCTCTCGCACACCGTGTCAGAAACAGCCCAAACGGCTGCGACTGCACCCGTACCGGCTCTGCCTCGTCAACCAGGCATGGTATTTGATCGCCCGGTCGGAGGAAGCCGGGCGCCCCGTCTGCCTGCGGATTGCCCGGTTCAAATCGCTGCGAGTTCGGGACGAGAAAGCGAAGGTTCCCGAGCGGTTCGACGTGGAGGAGTTCTTCGGCCAGGCGTGGGCCGTCTATCGCGGAAAGTGCGGTTGAAGTTCACCGTCGAAGCGGCCCCCTTGGTCCAGGAAGCGCGCTGGCATTCCACCCAAAAGGTCCACTCCCACGCCGACGGGAGCATTACGGCGGAGTTTGAAGTGGACGGGTTAGACGAAATCCTCTGATGGGGGCTTTCCTGAACCGGACGGGTGCAGGTGCTAGAGCCACCGGAGCTGAAAACGCAGGTGGTGCGCCAGCTACGCCAGAGCTTGAAGCTCCACCGGAAAAAGTGAACACACCGGGTCGGTTGTTTGCTCCACGGCTCCGGGGTATCCTCAAAGTGTTCCCGTCTCGTGTCTCGACGGTTGGCTTGGGCAACAGCTTTTGTGGCTCATTTTTGGGAAAGACGATTTGCCATGATGCGCCTGCTTGCAACACTGGCCCTGGCGGCTGCGGCCATCGCCGGGGGTTGTTCTTCGGCCGATTCGGGCAAGCCTTCGGCGGATTCCGGCGGCGAGGCAACTGCGCCCCGACGGTTGCGAATCGCCGTCATCCCCAAGGGTACTACGCACGATTTCTGGAAGTCGGTCCACTACGGCGCCCTGAAGGCGGCCGAAGAGCTGGGCGTGGAGATTATCTGGAAAGGCACGCTGGATGAAACGGACAAGCAAGGGCAGATTAAGCTGGTGCAGAACTTCGCTCTGGAAGGAGTGGACGGCATCTGCCTGGCTCCCATCGACCACGCCGCGCTGGTGCCCGCGGTCAAGTTCGCCCGAGGACAAAACATTCCCGTGGTGGTGTTCGACAGCGGGCTGAACGGACCGGAGAACTACGTTTCCTACGTAGCGACGAACAACCGCCACGGAGGGGAAATCGCCGCCCGCTATCTGGGCAAGCTGTTGGGGGGCAAAGGGAACGTCATCCTGCTGCGCTACCAGGCCGGTAGCGAAAGCACCGAACAGCGCGAAGCGGGCTTCCTCGACACGCTCCGCAAGGAGTTCCCGGAAATCCGCATCCTTTCGGAAAATCAGCGGGCCAACTCCGACGCCCTGGAAGCCAAGAAGCGGGCCACCGCTCTGCTACAGCAGTTCGGCGACCAGGTGGACGGCGTGTTTACCGTCTGCGAGCCGAACAACCGCGGAATGCTCGCCGCGCTGGAATCGCTGCAAATGGCCGGCAAGGTGAAGTTCGTCGGCTTCGATTCCGACCCGCGGTTCGTCGATGCCCTGCGCGAGGGCAAGATGCACGGCATCGTGCTCCAGGACCCGGTGCGGATGGGCTACCTGGCCGTCAAGACGATGGTCCAGCACCTGCGCGGCGAGCAGGTGCCCAAGCGCATTTCCACCGGCGAGTATCTGGCCACGCCGGAAAACATGGACACGCCCGAGATTAAACGCCTGCTGTTCCCCGAAAAGGTGGAATAGCCGCACCGGGGCCGAGCCCACCGCGGGGCCTGTTCTACACATACACCTGGGTGGTGGGTTTGATGACCAGCTCGGCCACATGGGCTCGGGGCGGAAGCGTTACGGCCAGCATCACCGCGGCGGCTACGTCTTCCGGTTGCAGGATGCGGCGGCGGTGTTCTTCGCTGACCGGCTGAGGGCGCTGCCGCAGGATGGGCGTGTCCACCTCGCCCGGGTAGATGTTCGTGACGCGGATGCCCGATTGGGCCTCTTCGGCCGCCACGGAAAGCCCCAGGGCGGTCATGGCGAACTTGGAAGCGTTGTAGGCCACCCCGCCCAGCGGGCCGGCCCGTTTGCCGGCCACCGAGGAGATGTTGACGATGGTTCCCCGGCCCGCGGCCCGCATCCCCGGCAACACCCGGTGCATGCAGTTGTAGGCTCCGGTGGCGTTGATCTGCAGCAGGCGGTCCCAGTCGGCGGGGTCCAGTTCGCGCATTGTGCGTCGGGCCACGTTCACCCCGGCGGCGTTGACCAGAATGGCCACGGGCCCCAGTTCCCGCTCCACCCAGGAGAAGAACGTTTCGACGGAGTCGCGATCGGCCACGTCGAGCCGGTGGGGCCGAATCGTGCCCGGGCCCGAGCAGCGCGCGGCCACCGCTTCCAGCGGCTCCAGCCTCCGGCCGCCGACGGCCACTTGGGCGCCCGCTTCGGCCAGGGCCAGCGCCGTAGCGGCCCCGATGCCGGTCCCGCCGCCGGTCACGACGGCCACCTGGTCTTTGAGCGTCATTGCCGTACTCCCTGATTGCCGTATTCTTTGCCGTGCGAGGAACGCCCGTGTAGCTTCCCCGCTCCCGGCCCGGCAATCAAGGGGCTCACGCCGCCTGGGAGGAGCGGTCCGGCTGGTCCGGGGTGGCAAGGAGTTGTTCCAACTGGTGCTGGTCCACCCGCGGGTCGTTTTGCAGCACGGACAGCACCTGCTCCAACTGGTCGTGCACGTCCAGGGCCAGATCGACAAACAGCAGCTTCCGCCCCCCGAGCCGGCAGGCCGGATAGCTGACGCCGTCAAGCCACTCGTGGCGCACCTGGTAGCCTGCCCGGCGAGCCAGCTCCAACGCGGCGTGCAAACGGCGAACAGCGTGCATCGGCGGCCTCCTTGCCCGATGGGGAAACGTCCCCGGTGCGGTGGCTCTTCCGGAGACAGAATTGGGGTCCTCGTAGCGCGTTTTTCTCCCGCGGGTAAAAGTAAAAGTCTCCGGCTCGCGGTGGTTTAGCCGGAGACGGGAGCGGGGGCCTCGTAGCGACCCAGGCGGTTGATCCGAGCGTACACGTCGTCCAGCGCCCAGTGGAAGACGGTCAGGTGGATGCTTTCCACAATGCCCATGTCGTCCAGGGGTACGTGCAGTCCGTGCTGCTGCATCTGCCGCAGCTTGCCGCCGGAGTAGCCGGTCATGCCGTAGGTGATCAGCCCGTGGCGGTTGGCCCAATCCACGGCCCGAAGCACGTTGGGGCTGTTGCCCGAGCCGCTGATGGCCACCACCAGGTCGCCGGGCCGCCCGTAGTTCATCAGTTGCTGGAGGAAGATGTCCTCGTAGCCGACGTCGTTGCCCACGGCCATGATCCAGCCTAGGTTGTCCGTCAGGCTCATGACCCGCAGCCGTTTGCGGGATTCGTCGTGGAGGTCTTCGGGCCGGAGGGTGCTTTTGCCCAGGTCTTCGCTCATGTGGGTGGCGTTACAGCCCGACCCGCCGTTGCCGAAGATGTAAACGAACTGCTCCTGCTGCCAGGCCTGGTAGAGCAGATCGGCCAGGGTACGGATGGCCTGGCGATCCAGTTGGTCCAGGGTGGCTTTGACCCGGTCGAGGTATTCTTCCACCGTGAGCGTGCTGCCCAATCGCATGGTTCGGTCCTCATCCGCAAAGTGGAACAGGCGGTGCCCGCCGTGTTGTTTTACTCCATCGGTTCCGCGGGGGTCCACGGCAGTTCCACCTGGTCGGCCCGGACCCGGTCGGTGCGATAGAACAGCACCACCGGCAGCAGCCACAGGGCCGAGACGCCGAAGACCAGAAAGTAGGGCAGGGCGAGCCACCGCAACAGGGCCTCCAGCAGGGAATAGTAGCCGGCGGCCAGCAGGATGGCGGCCCAGTTAATCAGGTTCATGGAACCGATGACGCGTCCTTTGAGCTGCCTGGGGGGCCGGGCCTGCAGGTACACCTGGACCGGCAGGCAGAACAGCCCAGCAAAAAAGCCGATCAGCCCCATCACCACCGCCGGGGCCCAGAGCGAATCGTGCGAGCCGAGCCAGGGGCGCCAGCGGGTAATCGAAGGGGGTGGACCTTCCTCAGCGGGGGCTTTCGGCACCGCGGCGGCAGCCGCCGGGGCGGCTTTGGCCGGGTCGGGGCGCTTGGCCCGGGGGGCTTCCGGCTGCCGCGGCACGGGCACGCTCAGCAGCAGCATACAGGCCAGCAGCCCCCAGCCTCCCCAGCGGACCAGGTCGAAGCGGACCAGCGGGCCAGAAATCCACGCCCCGGCCATGAACCCCACGGCCAGCCCGATGGAAATAAACGCCAGCAACCGGCTGGTTTGCTCGTAGGAAAGCTCGTAGTAGTTCAAACCCAGCGAGTTGACCGCCATGGGAAACACCGCGGCGACGAACCACACCAGACAATAGACCACCAGCGCCCGCCGCAGCGGAGGGTCACTGGCCAGCACGTGCCGTGTCTCGGGAGCCAAAATCACTGCGCTGGGATGGAACGGGGCATCGGGCTGGGCCACCGGCGTGTGTCGCACCAGCAGCGAAGTTCCCGTGCCCAGCACGGCAATCGCCACGCACACCGCGCCGATCTTCCACAAATGGGCGTTGCTTACCGTGTGGTGGTCCTCCTGCCCGTACAGGTCCAGCAGGAATCCGCCGAACCAGGTACCCAGGATGATGGCCACAAACGTGGTCATCTGAATCACCCCGTTGAAAGCCGGCAAATCGCGCTTGCGGACCATCTCCGGCAAGATTCCGTACTTGGCCGGACCGAACACGGCGCTTTGCGTGCCCATCAAGAAAAGCACCAGCAACAGGAACCAGGGCATGGACACGATGACGGCGTGCTGTCCCTGGGGAGCCGGTTGCCGCTCCGGCAGCGTGAGAAACGCCACGGTGGCCAGGCCCATGGCGGCGATTTCGGCCACCTTGCACCACACGACGATGGTCCGCTTGCTCACCCGGTCGCTCCAGTAGCCGGCAATGCCCGAAAACAACACAAACGGCAGGGCGAACACCGCCTGGGCCCAGGGCTGCCGGTCCTGCGGCACGCCGGCCACCAGCACCGCCGCGCAGATGAGCAGCACGGCCTGCTTGAACACGTTGTCGTTGAACGCCCCGAGCAACTGGGTCACGGTCATCCCCCAGAACGACCGGTCGGCGTAAAGCGGGGGCAGTTGCTCCACGTCCAGCAGCTCGGCCGGGGCGGGGGG
>WFOE01000056.1 GCA_015488215.1 Planctomycetales bacterium | reverse complement strand
TACCGGCAGCAAAGCCAGGTGCCGCCCAGCGCCGCGGCCCGAAAACACGATCCGGACAACCGCCTCTTGTGGCGGCAGCGCGCATGGCGCGTGGAAGCCGAGGTGGTGCGCGACACCATCCTGGCCGTCACTGGACGGCTCAATCCGCAACTGGGCGGCCCGAGCGTGTGGCCGAAGCTCCCCAAGGCGCTGGCCATCCACCCGCTGTGGAAAGCAATGGATTCCCCGGAACAACAGCGGCGGCGTTCCATCTATCTGGTGGTCAAACGGAACGAGCGGCTGCCGCTGCTGGAGGTGTTCGACCTGCCTCAGGCCAGCGAAAGTTGTGCCCGCCGCCTGGTCACCACCACCGCCCCGCAGGCGTTGTTGTTGCTCAACGGCCCCTGGACTCTGGAGCAAGCCCGGGCCTGGGCCTCCCGGCTGCAAGCCCAGGCCCCCGGCGACCTGGCCCAACAGGTACGACAAGCCGTGCGGGAAGCCTACGGGCGCCCTCCTCGCCAGGAAGAACTGCAACTGGCCCTCGGCTTCCTGCGGCAGCAGCAGCGGCTGCTGGCCCAACGCGCCGCTGCGGAAGCAAAATCCGGCCCGAACGATGCCCGGGCGGCAGAACCAGCCGGTGCGGAGTTTGCCGCACTGGTGGACTTTTGCCACGTGCTGCTCAACAGCAACGAACTGATTTTCGTGGATTGAACCGCCCTGTGTCCCTCGCCCTGCAGAGGACGCGATGAACGCCGAAAAACGCCGCACCGTGTCCGTGCCCCACCGGGTGATAGCCGCCTCGCGCCGGGAGTTTCTGACGCGGGCCGGCGGCGGGTTCGGGGCGTTGGCTCTGGCCTGGCTGCTGGGTCGGGAAGCCCAGGCCGCACCGGGCAATCCCGTGGCGGCGGCTCCCGGGCACTTTCGTCCCCGGGCCCGGTCGGTCATCTGGCTCTTTATGGACGGAGGGCCCAGCCACATCGATCTGCTGGATCCCAAGCCCAAGCTGCAACAACTGGCCGGGCAGAAGCTGCCGCCAAGTTTCGAGCGGCCGTTGACGCCCATGGGCGTTTCGGACAATCCCCTGCTGCCCAGCCGCCGCAAGTTCAAACAATACGGAGAAAGCGGGCTGTGGTTCTCCGACTGGATTCCCCACATCGCCCAGCACGCCGACAAGTTGTGCGTAATCCGCTCCTGTCAGGCCGACGGGCTGAACCACGTGGGGGCGGTGTGCCAGATGAACTCCGGCTCCATTCTTCACGGCCGGCCCAGCTTGGGAGCCTGGGTGGTTTACGGGCTGGGTAGCGAAAACCACAACCTGCCCGCGTTCGTGGTGCTGCTGGACCGGGAACAGCAACCCCCGGGCGGAGCGCGCAACTGGGGCACCGGGTTTCTGCCGGCCACGTACCAGGGCACGCGGTTCCGCGACGGGGCCGAGCCGGTGCTGCACCTGAACCCTCCGCCGCAGGTGGGCCCCCGGCGCCAGCGAGCCAAGCTGGACCTGCTCCGACAGTGGAACCGCCTGCACGCCCAGCAGCGCGAGCAGACCGACCAGCTCGAAGCCCGAATCGCCTCTTACGAGCTGGCTTTCCGCATGCAGATGCGAGCCCCCGAGGCGGTCGATCTCTCCCGCGAAACCCAGGCCACGCACCGGCTCTACGGGCTGGAGGACAAAGCCACGCGGGCCATGGGCCGGGCGTGTCTGCTGGCTCGGCGGCTGGTCGAACGCGGCGTGCGCTTCGTGCAGGTGTACTGCGGCTCAGGCAGTCGTTGGGATTCCCACACGCGGATCGAAACCAATCACGCGGCGCTTTGTCGCGGCAGCGACCGCCCCGTGGCCGCCCTGCTGGCCGACCTGGAACAACGCGGTTTGCTGGACGAGACGCTCGTCATCTGGGGAGGCGAGTTCGGCCGCACGCCCATGAGCGAAAAAGGCGACGGCCGCGACCACAACCCCTACGGGTTTTCCGTCTGGATGGCCGGCGGCGGGGTGCGCGGAGGTCAGTACGTCGGCTCGACCGACGAGCTGGGACTTTACGCCGTAGAACATCCCGTGCATGTGCACGATCTGCACGCCACGATCCTCCACCTGCTGGGGCTGGACCACCGGAAGCTCACCTTCCTGCACAACGGACGCGACGAACGAGCCACCGTGGACGGCGGCGAAGTGGTTACCCAGGTGTTCCAGTCCTGATTCCCATTGGTTCCGAACCATCACCCGACGATACGACTTCCGATGGAGAACGCTCCGATGATCCGACGCCCGATGTGCTTCTTTGTGCTGGCTCTGCTTGCAGCCGCGGCCGCCGTGGGATGTTCCGACAAGCAGCCGGGAAGCCCCGAGGCCGATTCCGGCTCGTCCCCGGCTGTTTCGGCCAAAGACTCTCCGGCGGAATCCCCGCAGGAGAACCCCTCTGCCGGGGAAGAAAACGGCGGGCAAAAACCCCTTTCGGCTGAAACCAGTGCGGTGAAAATCCAGTACCTGGACTGGGAAGGCTTGCAGCGGCTCATCGCCTCGCACAAAGGTAAAGTGGTCGTGGTCGATTACTGGAGCACGTTCTGCGGCCCCTGCATGAAAGAGTTCCCGCACCTGGTCGAGCTGTCGCACAAGTATGCGGACACGGTGGCCTGTGTTTCCGTCTCGCTGGACTACGAAGGCGAAGGCAACCCGCGCGAAGCCGAACCCCAGGTGCGCGCCTTCCTGGAAAAACAAAAGGCCACGTTCGACAACGTAATCTTCAGCAAGGATCCGATCGAACACCTGATGCCCAAGCTGGGCGCCTCGGCCATTCCCGTGGTGCAAGTGTACGACCAGCAGGGGAAGCTGGTGAAAACCTTTCACCAGGACGGCGGGCAGACTTTCACTTACAAGGACGTGGAAGCGGTAGTGCAACAACTGCTGGGCAAGAAAGAGGGATGAACCGGCGTATGCGGCCTGGAACCACGTGGCAATCGGGTATCGGCCCCCTGGCTCCGCTGGCCGGGGGGCTGCTGGTCCTGTTGGCGGCTTTGCCTGCTGGGGCCGAAGCTCCGCAGAACGACCCGGGCAGCCGTCCTGCGGCGGTGGCGTTTCAGTACCATTTCGACCAGCAGCATCCCGGCTATCGCCTGCTGCTGGAAAAACCCTACGTAAACCAGACGGTCACGCCGGAGATTTTCGACCAGCTCTGGACCGTGTGGGAAAAGCCGCTGCGGGAAAAAGCCCGACAGGCCACCCCCGCCCAGCGCCGCGAGATGACGCTGAGGCGTTACGGACTTCCCCCCCGGCCCGACGGCGGCCCGGTGCCGCTGTCCCACGTGCGCAACTCCCGTGGCGGTTGGGCCATCAACTGCTTCTTCTGCCACAGCGGGCGGGTGCTGGGCACCGTGGTGCCCGGGGCGCCCAACACGCTGCTGGATATGCAGACGCTGCGGGAAGACATCCGCCTGGTCAAATCGCGCCAGGGCCGGCTTTCCCGGTACGATTTGGCCGAAGCCCTCTTTCCCATGAACACCACGCGCGGGACCACCAACGCGGTGATGTTCGCCGTGGCGCTGGGGGCGCTGCGCGATCTGCAACTGAACCGGCGGCGGGAGTTCAAAATGCCCCGGTTCGTGCACCACGACATGGACCCGCCCCCCTGGTGGAACGTGAAAAAGAAAAAACGGCTTTACTGCGACGGGTTCGTTGCCCGCGACCATCGCCCGTTGATGGCCTTCGTCATGGTGCCGCAGAACTCGGGAGAAAAAATCCGCTCCTGGGAAGACGACTTCCGCCAGATTTACCAGTGGATTCTCTCGCTGGAACCGCCCAAGTATCCCTTCCCGGTGGACCACCGCCTGGCCGAACGGGGACGCCGGGTGTTCAATCGCCACTGCGCCCGCTGCCACGGCACCTACGGCCCGGGAGGAAAGTATCCCAACCGCGTGGTGCCCATCGAGGAACTGGGCACCGACCCGGTTCGCCTGCAAGCCCTGAGCGACTATCGCCGCCAGTACGCCCGAAGCTGGTTTGCCCACGGCGGCAAGCTGGAAGTGATCGAAGAACCCAAAGGGTACGTAGCCCCGCCGCTGGACGGCATCTGGGCTTCGGCCCCTTATTTCCACAACGGCTCGGTTCCCACGCTGTGGCACGTGCTTCATCCGGACAAGCGGCCGGTGCTCTGGCGCCGCAGCAGCGAAGATGGCTACGATACGGAGCGCGTGGGCCTGGTCATCCAGCAGCGCGACCGCCTGCCCGAAGGACTCTCCCGCTGGCAGCGCCGCCAGTGGTTCGACACGCGCCGCTTCGGCAAAAGTGCCGCCGGGCATCGCTATCCGGAAAAGCTCACCGAGGACCAGCGCCGCGCGGTGCTGGAGTATCTGAAAACGCTTTAGCGGCTGCCACAAAACCCACCGGCGCCGCTTCCATCTTCCGGCGTGGCGATTGGGGCCGGAAGTTTTGTGACAGCCTCGAAGCGTCAACTCGCAGGCGCGGCGAGCCGCCGACTTGAGTCGGCGGAGGCGTGGGGGGCTGGAGGCTTGGGG
>WFOE01000055.1 GCA_015488215.1 Planctomycetales bacterium | reverse complement strand
GCTTTGAGCCTGCCGGAACCAGCACGCCCTGTTCGGGTTAGGTGTTCGGAACCGGTTTTGCGGGAATAAACCCGCTGCGGCGCGGCGAACCGGAAAACGGCAAGTTACAATTTCGGTGGTTCGTTCCGCCCCGGCTCGTTGAACCACGCGGGGGGCTGGACGGCCACCCCCACAAGCCGAAGCGACAAGCTCCCCCCTGTCAGGAGAGGCATCATGTCCGGACTGTTGCGCACCTGGTTGTTGGCAACGGCGGCGTTTGGAATGGTTGCAGCTCTGGCATCCGCGGTCCGAGCACAAACCCCGGCCAAGGCCGAGGACATCCAGCAGCTTTACCAACGGACTGTCGCCCGGGGAATCCAATACCTGGAACAGCATCAGGAACCGGATGGTTCGTTCTCCAAGCAGGTGGGACCGGCTGTTACGGCGCTGGTCTGCACGGCGCTGCTGCGTCACGGCCGCAGCGTCAACGATCCGGTGGTGAAAAAAGCGCTGAAGTTCCTGGAAAGCTACATCCAGCCCAGCGGGGGGATTCATCATCCGCGTTCCCGCTACCGCAACTACGAAACAAGCGTGGCCGTCATGTGCTTCAAGGCGGCCAATCGGGACGGCCGCTACGACCAGGTGCTCAAAAACGCCGAGCGGTTCCTCAAAAAGATTCAGTGGGACGAAACCGAGGGGAAAGACCCGTCGGACCCCTACTACGGCGGAGCCGGCTACGGGCGGCACAAGCGGCCCGACCTGTCCAACACCAGCTTCCTGATCGAAGCGCTGAAGGAACTGGGCGCCGGGCCGGACGACCCGGCCATGAAAAAGGCCCTCAAGTTCGTCTCCCGTTGCCAGAACCTGGAAACCGAACACAACACCACACCGTTTGCCGCGAAGAATCCCGACGGCGGGTTCTACTACACCCCAGCCGAAGGCGGGGTAAGCCAGGCGGGCAAAACGCCCGAGGGGGGGCTGCGTAGCTACGCTTCGATGACCTACGCGGGATTGAAAAGCATGATTTACGCCGGGGTGGATAAAAACGACCCCCGGGTGAAAGCCGCCGTGGAATGGTGCCGCCGCCACTACGATCTGAAAAGCAACCCCGGGCTGGGACTGGCCGGACTCTACTACTACTATCACACGTTCGCCAAGGCGCTGGACGCCCTGGGAGTGGACGTATTCGAGGATGCCCAGGGCCGGAAACACCACTGGCGGCACGAGCTAATCCGCGAGCTGGCCAGCCGCCAGCAACCGGACGGCTCCTGGGTGAACGAAAACCCCCGCTGGCTGGAAGGGGACCCGAACCTGGTGACCGCCTACGCCCTGCTGGCCCTAGCCCACGCCCGGCCCAAGTAACGGCCCCTGCCACGCCGGGCTTGCGGTTGGCTCAGGGCTCAGGCGAACAGGTCCTTGAGCACGCGGGCTTCGTTGGTCGGTCCGATTAGCCGCTGCTGCAAGCCCTGGTACGGGAACGAGAGCCGGTAGGGGTTCAGTCCCAGCAGGTGCAAGATGGTGGCCTGAAGGTCTCGCACCGTGGCCTTGTTTTCCACGACAAAGTAGCCCAGCTCGTCGGTGGCCCCGTAGCTCAGGCCGCCTTTTACTCCGCCGCCTGCCATCCAGATGGAGAAGGCGTGCGGGTGGTGGTCCCGGCCCAGGTACTTCGACCCGTTCCGCGCTTCGTTCATTGAGGTGCGCCCGAACTCGCCGCTGAAGACCACCAGCGTCTCGTCCAGCAGCCCGCGCTGCTTCAGGTCCCGAATCAACGCCGCCAGCGGCTTATCGACCTGTTTGACCTTGCCCGGCAGCCCGTGGACGATGTCGTTCCCCTTGGCGGTGCCGTGGTGGTCCCACCCCCAATCGAACAACTGCACGTAACGCACGCCCTGTTCGACCAGCCGCCGGGCCAGCAGACAGTTGTTGGCGAACAATCCCTGCCCCGGCTTGGCCCCGTACATGTCGAGCACGTGCTGCGGCTCTTTGCTCAGGTCCATTACCTCAGGCACGGCCAGTTGCATGCGGTAGGCCAGCTCGAACTGGCGGATTCGGGTCAGGGTTTCCGGATCGCCGAACAGCTCCAGTTCCTGGCGATTGAGCCGTTCCAGGGCCTGGATGGTCCGCCCTCGCAGCGTGCGGCTCATTCCCTTGGGATTGTTGACAAACAGGATCGGCTCGCCGGTGGTGCGGCACTGCACGCCCTGATAGACCCCGGGCAGGAAGGACGACCCCCAGAGGCTTTTGCCACCGCTGGGATCGGTCCCGCCGCTGATGAGCACCACGAACCCGGGCAGGTTCTCGTTTTCCGAACCCAGCCCCCAGGTGATCCACGAGCCCATCGAAGCCCCGCCGAACCGGGGTGTACCAGTGTAGAGAAACAGTTGGGCCGGGGCGTGGTTGAACTGGTCGGTGGTCATGGAACGGATGAGGCACACGTCATCAACCACCTCGCCCCAGTGTTTCCACAGGTCGCTGACGACCATGCCGCACTTGCCCCGGGGACGGAACTTGTGCGGAGTGCCCAGCAGCTTGGGCCGCCCTTTGATAAACGCGAACCGCTGCCCTTTGAGCAGTTCTTCCGGGCAGGGCTGCATGTGGTGCTTGACCAGCTCCGGCTTGTAGTCGAACAGGTCCAACTGCGTGGGCGAACCGGCCATGTGAATATAAATCACATGCTTGGCCCGCGGCGGATGATGTGGCGGGCGTGGGGCCAGCGGGTTCTGCCGGCGGTTGGGGGCCGCCGGGGCCGAGCCGAGCAGTTGCGAAAACGCAATCGTCCCCAGGGTGGATTGCAACAGAAAGTGCCGCCGGGTGAGCAGTTGAGCATAGCGGGCTTTCAGGTCCATGGCTTTCACTCTCCCGTTGCAGGGGAAGCGGCCCTACTTGGCCGTGCCGGCCAAAGCGGAGTGCAAGGCGTGAAATCGTACCGGAGGCTTGCCCCGCGGGCGGAAACCTCCGGGGAATGCCGACTCATTATACACCAAATGGTCCGGAATGTCGCCAGGATTTACGGGCATGGAGGCTTGGGGGCGAGCTTCCGCTCCGACGCAAGAACAAACGCCGATTCTTGCACTCGGGGAGCCGCCGACTTGAGTCGGCGGAGGCGGCTCCCGCCGCAGCCACTGGGTGCTTCCGCCCCAGGGCAGGAATCGGCTTGCGGCGTGCGACCTGCACCTTACGCGGGAACTTCCGCTCCAGCGGAAAAACATGTGCTCGTACTCGGTAGCTTGTTATCTCATCGCTAATCGCGAATCGGCAATCGGGAAGCCGGGTGCGTCGGCTCGGAAAGAACAATGGAGCGGCTGCTTCCCTCGGACTAGGTGCGGCAACCGGGGAGCTCGTGCTTCACGAGTAGGATCGACCGGAAGCAAAACTCTCCACCTGGCCGGTGGCTTTGGGAAGGAAAGCTCTTCGCCTGAGAAAACGATGGCAGACCCCAGGGCCAGGTTCTCCGGAGGCTCGCCGCGCGGGGGACCCCGCCGGGGGCCGGTTGAAGTTGACCCAAGTTCTTGGCCGACTTAGGATTGAAGAAAACCCACTTCTTTTCTCCCCTGGAGCATGCTCGGGCATGAGCTGGAACGTGCGCGTCCCCCGGGTCCATCTGCCACGCGGCCCGCTGGCTCCCAACACCGGCCTTTCCTGGCGCGGCTGGATTGCCTCGGTGGTGCTGCACGCGGCGCTGGTGGTCGCTCTGGGGCTGCTGTGGCCGCTGGTGCCCAAGGGGCAGTCCGGGGCCGAAGAGCTGGTCTTCGAAGGCCAGGTGGCCCTGAAACACGTGGACCCCGAGGGCGAAACCTACTACGAAAACCCTGCCGAACAATCGGCCGCCCAGGAACAACCGCTCTCGGAGTCCGAGACACTGCCGCAGGACCTGCTCTCCGAAGCCCAAATGCCCCAGGTGGAAAACCCCCTGCCCAACCTGGACGTGCTGGCCCCGGGCAGCGGCACCGCTACCAGTGGTGGCGGTGCCAGCGGTCTGGTCAGCGGCATGCCCCCTTCCCGGCGCGCTCCGGCCGGGACGACCAAAACCAAGACCAGCTTCTTCGGCGTGGAAGGCGAAGGAAACAGCTTCGTCTATGTGCTGGACCGTTCGGCCAGCATGGGCTCGGCCGGCGGGGTGCCGCTTCGGGCGGCCAAAGCGCAACTGAAGGCCAGCCTGGGCGCCCTGAGCGAAGTCAATCTGTTCTACATCATCTTTTACAACGACGTGCCCAAGCTGTTTCGCGTGCCGAGCAATCGTCGCGGGTTGGTGTTCGCCAACTCGCGCAACAAGGTGCTGGCTATGCGGTTCATCGACTCCATCACCGCCGAAGGGGCCACCGAGCACCGCGAAGCCCTGCTGAAAGCCTTGAGCCTGCAACCAGACGTCATCTTCTTTCTGACCGACGGAGACGACCCGCCTCTGCGCCCGGCCGATCTGGCTGAAATCCGCCGCCGTGCCGCCGCTTTCGGCACGACAATCCACGTCATCCAGTTTGGCCAAGGGCCGCTGTTGCGGAGCGAATCGTTCCTGACCCGACTGGCTCGGGAAAACCGCGGCTCGTTCCGCTACGTGGACATCTACGACCTGATCCGCGCCCAGCGTCGGGCCGCTTCGCCCCTGGGAGCCGTCCCCGCCGGGGCTTCGCAGGGGGAAGCGCGATGATTCGGCTCGGCTTCGGCTGCTGGGGGTTCTGGCTGGCAGTGCTCTGGTGCGCCGCGGCCACCTGCGCCGACAAAGTGTACCACCGCCCGCCCGGTTCGCTCCGCGATCCGAAGGTGTGGGCCGGGGGAGAGATTAAAGACTTTTCCGGCGCCGGGCTCGTTTATCAACATCCGGACGGCCGTTCGGAACGCGTTCCGGCCAATCACGTGCTCCGGGTAGAAGCCACCTGGCTGCCGGAGCACGTCCGGGCCGACGAGCTTTTTGCCCATGGCAAACTGGAAGAAGCCTTGGCCGCCTACCAGGAAGCCCAGCGGAAGGAAACGCGGCGCTGGGTCCGTCGCCGTCTGCTGGCCGAGCAGGTGTGGTGCTTGCAGAATCTGGGCCGCTGGGAGTCGGCCGCCGAGCTGTTTCTGGCCCTCTACACGGAGGATCGGCTCACGCCCTACTTCGACTGCATCCCGACGCCTTGGGCCCCGATGCAGCCGAGCCCTTCGCTGGTGGCCAAAGCCCAGCGGTGGCTGGAGAGCGAAGACGCCGTGCGGGTGGTGCTGGGGGCATCGTTCCTGATGCACACACCGCACCGGCCGCGAGCCCTGGCCCGAGTGAATCAACTCCGGTTCGACCGCGACGGGCGGGTGGCCGCGCTGGCCAACGCCTTGTGGTGGCAGGGGCACTTGCACCAGGTAACTCCCGAGGAAGTGAAAAGCTGGGAGCGGGATCTCCGCCGTTTTCCGCCGCGGCTACGCGTCGGGGGGCACTGGGTGCTGGCCCAAGCCCACGCCCGGCTGTTTCAGCCCCAGCAAAGCGCGTTGCACCTGCTGCGCGTGCCGGTGTTGTTTCCCAAGCACCGGCAGTTGGCCGCCCGGGCCCTGCTGCAAGCGGCCGAACAATTGCAGCGGCTGGGCCAGCGGCGCGAAGCGACTCGCCTTTTGCAGGAACTGGCAATCCAGTACGATTCCACCCCGGAGGCCGACCAGGCCCGGCGCATGCTGCAAGAACAAAACAAACCCCAGCAGCCGTAACTGGCCGTCCAAGCACCGCCGACGGGCACAAGCTAGGCTTGAAACGGCCCGGCACGGCCCGAGCAGAAACGCCTGGCTAGCCGCCCCGGGCGGTCCGAACTCTCTTTTGAGCGCACTGAGCAGAAGGAGTCGTTCCCTTGGCGTGGCGCAGTTTCGTTGCAGCCCTGGTGGTTCTGGCGATCCTTCTCCAGGCCGGTGCAGCGCTACAGGCGCAGCAGCCGGCCGAAGCGCCCGCCCAGGGGAACCAGGCCCCGGCGCAGGCCGCCTCCCAGGAAAAGCCCGATGCGCAACCGGCCACAGCCGATGCCCGAGACGACTCCCCGGCTCGCGATAGCTGGATTCACATTCTGCTTTCCGGCGGGCCGATTGGCTGGGTGATTATCGTGCTATCGATTGTGGCCGTGGCCCTGGTGGTCGAGCACGCCTTGAGCATCCGCGCGGCGGTGCTGATGCCTTCCGGGTTGGCGCAGCAGGTTCGCGACATGCTTCGGGCGGGCCAGGTTCCCCAGGCCGTGCAGCACTGCAAGTTACAGCCTTCGGTGCTGAGCCAGGTGCTACTGGCCGGGCTGAGTGAGCTGGAAGGCCGCTGGAACGCCGTGGAAAAAGCGATGGAAGACGCCCTGGCCCACGAAACCGCCCGGCTCTACCGCAAGATCGAGTACCTGTCGGTCATCGGCAACATCGCCCCCATGCTGGGACTGCTGGGCACGGTGATCGGGATGATTCAGGCGTTCCGCGAAGTGGCCGCCACGCAAGGCGCGGCCCGGGCGGCCGATCTGGCCCAGGGAATCTACCTGGCTCTGGTTACCACGGTGGAAGGGCTGGTGGTGGCCATTCCTTCGCTGGCCGCTTATGCCATCTTCCGCAATCGGGTGGACCAACTGATGGCCGAAGTGGCCTATACGGCCCTGCACGTGTTCACCCCGTTCAAACGGCGACGCGGTTCGGGGGAGAGGAACTCGGGATGAAGCCGCCGCAGGTAGCGCGCAGCGGGGGGCTGGAGTTCAACATGACCCCCATGATCGACGTGGTGTTCCTGCTGATTATCTTCTTCCTCGTCTCCAGCCATCTGGCCCAGCAGGAAAGCCGCTGGGAGCTGGCACTGCCGGAAGCCGAAACCGGCCTGGACGCTCCCCGGCAACCCCGGCGGCACGTGGTGGTGAACGTGCTACCCGAAGGACTCACCGTGGTGGCCGGTCGCAGCGTGGGGCCTGAGGAACTCGAACAAATGCTGCGCCAGGAACGCCAAACGGCCGGGGAGGAGCTGGAACTGTTGATCCGCACCGACCGCCAAGTGCCCTACCTGCGCGTGGAGCCGCTGCTGGCCGCTGCCGCCCGGGCCGGAGTGTGGCGTGTGGCCTTTGCCGTGTACCCGAAAAACGACTGACCGGGAACGTTTCCGCCGTGCGATTGCACCACCGTCTGGACGACCGGGACCGCATGCAGTTGCGGATGACGCCGATGATCGACGTCATCTTTCTGCTGCTGATTTTCTTCGTCTGCACGGCCAGCTTCCAACCGCCGGAACAGTGGCTGCCGACGATGTTTTCCCTGCCCGGTTCGGTGAGCGAAGCTCCCCCGCTGGAAGAGGAACTGGAAGAACTGGAACAGGTGGTGGTGTATCTTTACGGTCCGGGCAGCTCGCCCCGCTGGAAAGTCAACCAGCGTCCGTGTCGCACCCTGGAAGAGCTGGCTGCCGCCTTGCGCCGCCTGGCCCGAATTGATAACCGCATCCCGGTGATTCTGGACCCCGAGCCCCAGGTCCCCATGGGCGAGGTAATCCAAAGCTACGACCTGGCCCGGGCCGTGGGATTCCAGCGCATCCAGTTCGCCGCCCGCCCCCGCGGAGGGTAGCGAACCCTCCGGCCAGCGCGAACCTTTCGGCAAGCTGCCGACTTGGGAAAGTCTTGCGTCTTGTGTCTTGAGCAGGGAGCTTCCGCTCCGGGCAAGAATCGACTTGTGGCTTGCGCCGTGCGCCTTGCGCGAGGAGCTTCCGCTCCGGC
>WFOE01000054.1 GCA_015488215.1 Planctomycetales bacterium | reverse complement strand
GGGAGAAACAACTACCCTTTGGCTACCGGCAGCGCACGGCTCTCCCTGGGGGCAGGAAAGCTTGCGCCGTTTCACGAATCCGACCTTAATTATTGACTGCAAGTGCGGATTTTGCCAAGGCTTCCCAACGGATTCGGCTGCCCGGACTCCTGTCGCGGTTTGGGGAAAATCCCCCAGGGGGAAGCGGGGCAGCCACCGCTACGCACAAGCATAGCTTGAGCTATCGCCCGAGGAGCCGACCGGTTCCGCCCGCCTCGGCGTGTCGCTTAGTTCCACTCCGGGTTGCCTTTCAGATGGGGGAGCAACCGGTTGCGTTCCAAAGCTTTCTGGTACAGGCGTTCCCAAAGCTCGTAGGGATCGTGCTCGAAGACCCATTCGGCCGAGGCGGGCAGCACGAGCCAGTCGGCCCGGGCCAGCTCGCTTTCCAGTTGCTGGGCCGCCCAGCCGGCGTATCCACCACAGACCCGGAAACGTACGTTTTCGTACCCGCTGGCCACCGCCTGGAACACTTGGCGGAACACGCCCACGTTACTGGCGGCGAACACGCCCGGACAGACTTCCTCGCCCGGGTTTTCCAGCCCGGACACGTTGTGCAGCAGGAACACGGCCCCGGGTTGCACCGGGCCGCCGATGTACACTTCGCCGTCCACTTCGGGCAACTGGTCTAGTTGCTGGAACAATGACTTGAGCCGCAACCGGGTGGGCCGATTGACAATCAGGCCCAAGGCGCCCTGCTCGTTGTGTTCTAGGATGAGCACCACGGAACGAAAGAAGTTCGGGTCCAGCAGCGAACGCCCTGCAATCAGAAAATGGCCGCCCAACCATCTGGGGTTCATGGCCCCCCGGCTCCTTTCCTGCCAAGAGTCCGATTGGGTTTGCAAGAAAACGCCCCCTCTACCGGACTATTATAGGGAGCAACGGCAAGGTTCGGGCAGGGGACAAGGAAAGCCGGGTTGCGCTGGGTGGCCCGGTGCGGCAGGTGGGCTTGGTTTCTGGGCCGAAAACCGGGACGCGTCCCGCATAACTTGGTTGACATTGCTTGCACTGGCCCAGTAGGATGGTATTACAAGTCTTTTCAATTGTTTTGCTTTGCACGTCCCGAGCAGGGCTGGTACTCTCGTCGGGTGTGTGAATTCGTTCACCTCGTCCCTCCTTCGGAACCGAAGAGGTTGGTCAGTCCATGCCAAAGCAACAGGCCGTCTGGGGAATCGATCTCGGGCAATACGCGTTCAAGGCTCTCCGATGCCTGCTCAGCGAAGACAAGGAGCACGTGGAGGTCAACGCGTTCGAGTATTATGAGTATCCCAAGCCGCTGCGCCAGGCTGAACCGGACGAAGCCGACGAGATGGTCCAGGAAGCCCTGCAGCGGTTTCTGGAGCGGAACGAGATTCGTGGGGATCGGGTGGTGCTGGGCGTACCGGGGCAGATGGGCCTGGCGCGGTTTGTCAAAATCCCGCCTGTGGAACTTTCCCGGATTCCCGACATCGTTCGCTACGAAGCCCGGCAGCAGATTCCCTTCGACTTGAGCGAAGTGGTCTGGGACTACCAGCGGATGGCCGGGGGGCAGGTGAGCGAAGGATTCGTGACGGACGCGGGGGTAGGCTTTTTTGCCATGAAGCGGGACCAGGTGTTCCGCGCCCTGGAACCGTTCGACCAGGCGGGGATCGAGGTGGACATCATCCAACTGGCCCCACTGGCCGTGTTCAACTTCGCCGCCTTCGACATCCTGCCGCAGATGGACGAGTCGGAATACGATCCGGAGAATCCGCCCCCGTCGATTATGATCCTTTCTTTCGGGACCGAAAATAGCGATCTGGTTATTACCGACGGGTTCCACGTGTGGCAGCGTCCCATTCCCATTGGCGGCAATCACTTCACCAAGGCCATCACCAAGGAGTTCAAGCAGACGTTCGCCAAGGCGGAGCACATCAAGCGGAACGCTTCTCACTTCGAAAACCCCAAGGCCCTCTTCCAGGCCATGCGACCGGTCTTTACCGACCTGGCCAGCGAGATCCAGCGGTCGCTCAACTATTTTTCCAACATCAACCGGACGGCAAAAATCCAGCGAGGAATTGCCGTGGGCAATGCGGCGAAACTACCGGGCTTAATGCGTTTCCTGTCCCAGAACCTCCAATTGCCTGTCGAACGGCTGGAACAGTACTCTCGGTTGCAGGGGGCCCAGGTCATCGATTCCCCGGCCTTTAAAGAGAACATGCTGTCGCTGGCAGTATCGTATGGGCTTTGTATCCAGGGACTGGGGGTAGGACGGCTGAACACGAACCTGATGCCTCCGGAGATTCTTCGGGAACGCCTGATTCGGGCCAAAAAGCCCTGGACTGTGGCAGCGGCAGCCGCGTTGTTGTTAGGGTTTGGCATTCATCTTTCCAGCCACGCGTTGGCCCTCTACACCGTGGACGAGCAGAAGTTCGCTTCTGCAGAAACTCAGGCCAAAAGCTTCGTGGGGCAAGTAAACCAGTACCGGAGCCAGTTCGACCAGGGCAAACAAGAGTTCGAAACGATAGACAAAATCGGCCAGCACCTTATCCAAACCCAGCAGCGGCAGCAGCATTGGTTCCAGTTGCTCACGGTGCTGAATGCGGCAATCCCGAAGGACGATCCCAGTAAGCCTGTGGAAGACCTCACCAAAGAGAAACAACTCCACGTGGAAGAGGTGTTTGCCGAAGAAATCCGCGTGGTGGACTGGATGGCCCGGAACGTGCGTTGGCTGCCGAAGGAACTTCGCGACAAACTACCACAACAGGACGACGTGCCCGCCGGCGGAAACGCTGTCGGCGGAGGAGGAGCCGGAGGAGCGGGACCAGGCGGAAACGCAGCGACCGGAAATCCAGGAGCCTCTGCGGGAGGACAGAGGGCCTCTGCGGGAATGATGGGGAGCGGTGGAACACAAGTGGACCCCCAGATACGTGCCGCCTTGGAAAATCTGCGTCGGGAACGTGGCTATCCAGAATACGCCTGGAGGGTGCGGATTCGAGGCTACCACTACCACAATGCCACTCCAGGCGAGGAGGGGCCCCTGTATGTAGAAAAAACGCTGGTGCAAAGCCTGCGACAACAATGTCCCAACAACCAGCACCAGCACGGTCCGAATAAAATCTGCTGCCCGGTGGGAATCGGCATCTGTTGTCCGATTCAGGTGAACATCGGCAAAATCAACCGGGAATACGAAGTCCCCAATCCGGACTACGATCCGATGAATCCCGATTCCGACGTGCCGCCGACCCTAAAAGTCCCGCGCTATGATTTCGAGGTGGAATTCTTGTGGGTTCCCGGCGGCTTGCAGAATACGGAGGCTGGCTCCTCCGGCGAAGCGGCAGGTGGGAACGCCGCCTTGGGCGGAGGGCTGCCGTCGGGAGCGGGAGCTTCGTCCCCCGGCTCGCCGGCATCGGGGCCGTGAGAGGAAGGCATTCTCTTCGGGAGAGAAAATACGATGGACCAACTGCAACAGGTTTTGGAGTTTTTGCGACGTCACGGCTTTTGGGTCCTCAGCGGCGTGACACTTTTGGTGTTGGTGGTTGTCTGGTTTTTGGCCGCGGGGGAGTTGCAGGCCCAGTATGAAAAGGACAAACAGGCTCGGGACTCGATCCGCAATCAGGTTACCGGTCTGGCTGCCCACCAGGCGCCCAACGAAAAGTTCGTGCAGCAGCTTAAACAGAAAACGGACGTCTTGAAAAAAACGGTGTTTTCTGCGTGGGAACACCGTTTTGCCCAACAGCGGAAGTTGTACGCCCGGATCATTGGCGGGCTGGAGTTTGCCGACCTGTTGTTGAAGTCCCCTCCCGGAACTCCCGTGCCCCAGCACATCCTGGTTAAGTATCAAAACGACTTCGACAAGGAAATGATCCAGCCGCTGTACCGGCGGCTCAATCTGCGGCGTTTGGTCTACGTGGATGCCGAGGGAAACGAAGTGGAACCACCCACTCGCTCCACTTCGGTGGCTAGCGGGCTTGGCTCTTTGGGGTCCGGGCTTCCCGGTGGGGCAGCCGGGCCTGGATCTGGACTTCCCGGAGGTATTTCCGGCGGGGGCCTCACCGGACCGGGACAACAGCCGGGAAACGTCGGTTTCGGACCCGGGCCTTCGGGGGGCCAAGGCGATGGCGGAAACGGCCAACCAAGCACCGTACCCCAAATCACCGCCGAATGGCGGGGGTTGGTGTACTGGGATCCCAGTGACCGTGCCCGGGCGTTGGAAAAGCGTTTTGCCTGGCCCGAACTGCCCACCCGACTTCAAGTCAAGTACGCCGTGGAAGAATACGTGGTCCTGAGCAATCTCTGCGACGTTATTGCGCAAACCAACGGAGACGTTCCGGAGCACACCCAGGCGACGATCAAAGCTGTGCTTCGAATGGGTGTGGGACAACTGGCCGCCCCGCTGACAACGCGCCCCCGAGCTGAGGCGAATAACACCGGCGGCGCAGGGCCTAATGCCTCCGGCGGGGGGGCTGCAGGAGCGGGAGCAGGAATGATGACCGGCAGCGGCGGTCCCAGTAGTCCCGGCGAGATCTCCTCTGGGGGAGACCTTGGCGCTACCATGGGAGGTTTCGGAGGCGGTGGGTTCGAGGTGGGATTGCAGCCATCGGACCCGATCAAACTGTTTGAAAACCGCTACGTCGACGACGAAGGATACCCGATCAAAGATCCTCGCAAGGCTCCCTATGCCGAGTTCATGATGATGCCCATTCAGTTGATACTCATCATGGACCACCGTAAGGTCCAACAGTTCTTGGCCAATGCGGCTCGGTCCCCGTTTCCCGTCGAAGTGCGTCTGGTCAACATGCGCTCCCCCACTGCGCGCAAAGGACCAGGTCTCCTCGGCAGTGGAAACATGATGGGGATCGGAGGCAGTGCTGGCTCTGCGATGACCGGCTCCTCCGGACTGTCGCCGTCTTCTGTTGCGGGCGGGGGATCCTCGGGCCCGGGCTTGCCTTCCACGGCCAGGGGCCGGACCTTCGGTGGCGGGACTTTGAGTAACAGAACCACGACTTCCGTCTCCCAGCCTTACGAAATAGGCCCTTACGATTGGGAAGTGGAAATTCGCGGTGTGGTTTTTATCTTCCGCCCTCCGGACGAAAAGAAACTTGGGACCCAAGGCGGAGCGGAAGAAGTGCTCACCGCCGTGGAACAACAAAAACAACAACAACAGCAGCAACAGCAACAGCAACCGCAGCAGCGTCCCGCTCCCGGTACTGCGGCCCCGGGCGGGACAAACCCCGCCGTTCCGCAGGCGACGCAACCGGGTGGCGGGGCGGTTCCCGGCAATTCAGGAGGCGCGGCGCCGGGCGGTTTACCGGCAGGGAGCAACCCAGCAAATTCGGCTCCTTCTGGAGCCAGTACGCCGTCGTCGGGGGCTCCGCCGATGGCCCCCTAGTGTCAGATCGATTCCGCAGCAGCCACTGGCGATGGAAATAAGGCAGACGCTGGTCCAAACACAGGAAAGTTTGCCATGGTCCCCAAAAAGCCCGAGTCCATGACGGCCAAAGACAAAATCCTGCAGTTTTTCGTCCTGCACGGAGAAAAGATCGGCTTTGCCGTCGTGTTGTTGGTGTTGGCCTGGTGTCTTGCCACCGTGTTCACTGTGGAAACATATCAACACCAGCCCGAACAACTTATAAGCACAGTACAACAAAAACGGCAAACCTTCCTGGCAAACGATCCGGCCCAGGACGAAAACTTCCAAAAGCTCCAAGTTGCTCCCTACGCCGAAAAGGTCCGCGAGCCATTAGTGCTCCACATTACGGATATCGGGCCGTTTGATCGAGGCAGTGACGTGGGCAAGAAACGTCCCGACCCAGAGTTGCTCCCCGTAAAAGATCTCCAGGCTCATTCTAAACAGGGGAGTCTCCTCTATCGGGTCCGTGACGCGACGGGTGGCCCCGCTGGCGATGCGGCCGCCGGAGCTGGAGGAGATGCCCCGGGGCAGGGTCCTGGCTTTGCGGGCGGCCCTGGTTTTTCCCAAAGGAGAAATCCGCGGCGCCAGACCACCGGATCTGCGTCGGCAAGTAGCGGCAGCCGTTCCCCGGGGCGCAACCTGGGTGGAAACATCCCAGGACCCGAGCAAGGGGGAATGGTTGGGATGGGGATGGGAATGGGGATGGGAATGGGCAATGCGGGGCGTGGCATGCTGGGAGTGGCCGGCTCGTCGTTCGACGGAAACGCTGAACCCGAACTAAAGTACATGGTCGTCGTAACCGGACGGGTGCCTTTGAAGGAACAACTGGAGCTTTACCGAAAGGCGTTCAAAGACTGCCGCATCACCGATCCGAACCGGGACTATCCCAACTATTTCACGTTTAATATCCAACGCCGCGACCTGACCGCCGGAGAAAAGGAGTGGAGACCCATCAGCGTCCGCATCCTGTTAGAACGGGATGTGCCGGTCTGGATTCCCGCCACGGAAATCGTGGCGCCGGAACACGTTGTACCGTTGCAGCTGTGGGGTACCCGTGGGTGGACCGGCTTCACTTGTCCGCTGCCTCTGTTGGCCGACGAGAACTGGGGACCGGAAGCCACGACAAATAAAATCCCCCTGCTCTCCGAAGCCCAAAACAAGGATATCGATACCCGACGGCAGCGACCGAACCCGGACGAAAAGCTCTTCCCCGACGAACCGCTGTTTCCCGGGGGAACATCCTCGTCGTCTTCGGCCCCCTCCTCGCCAGATGGCAAGCAAGGTTCGTCCCCGCAGGGCGGAACCCGCCCCGGACGTCCTGGGCTCCGATCTCCAGCCGGTGGCCGATTTCCCGGACAATACGGGAACTTTCCCGGTGGGTATGGCGGCCCCGGGGGAACGTTCCCCAACCCTGGCGGGAGCCCGGGAGGAGCCGGCCCCGGCATGGGCATGAACCTCTCCGGAGGGATGGGCATGACCAGTCCTGGGGGGATGCAGATGCCCGGCGGCAGTTTCACGGGGAGATCCAGCACATTACTGGGGAGCCGCACCGATGCGGATATCCTCCTGCGGTTCATCGACCTGGACGTCGAACCCGGACACGACTACGTGTACCGCGTGCGTTTGATCCTCCATAATCCCAACTACGGCATCAACGCCCGCTACCTGGTCAACCGCGATTCGGCCAAACAACGCTATCGGGTAACCGACTGGGTCGAGCTTCCCGAACCGGTCCGCGTTACGGCCACTCGGGAAGTCATCGCTGGGCGTGTTCGCCCGTCGCCAGTGCGAGATCGGGAAACCGTGGTGGTGGTAATTCGCGATCCGGACAACGGCGCCCGCATCCTTTCTGAGATGCGCGTCTATCGCGGTCATGTGCTCAACACCACCGTTCGCGAAGTGTATCGCAAGCACCCCACCCACAATTCGGTCGAACTCCTGCGAGACTATCCGATTCAAACAAATATCCTGGTGCTCGATTTCATGGGTGGGGAATCCGTACCGGGACTTGGCAACCGCCCGGTGGAAGTGCCCAGCCAGGTGCTGGTGCTCCACGAGGACGGGCATCTGGAAGTTCGGCGTGAGATCAACGAAGATGTGGATGCCCACTATGAGCTGGCCAAGAAACATCTGGCCGAACTGGCCGCCGCTGCCAAAGGAGAAAAAACGGAACCGAAAACAGACGACCCGTTCCAACAATTCGGCGGCCTGGGCACCCCCCAGGGGGGAGAAGGTCTTGGTTTGTTCGAAGAGAGAGGGGGTCCCGGTTCCGACAGGTCCCGAAACAGGCGTTCTCGGCCCTGATGCGCCTTTCCCGGCGTTGCGGTTTTCCCTGATTCGGATAGCCAGCTCGCTGTCGCTTGCGACTGCCGTGCATTTTCTGCACGGCTTTTTTCCTTTCTTGCGGGCCGCATAACCGGAGCAAGCTTTCTGGGCCTCACGCTCCCGAGCGGTGGGCGACTTTTTCCCTACAAGCGGCCTGCGGGATACAACCCGTGCATTCTGCCATCGACTGCCCGTACTGGAGAAGTTCCGGTCGCCTCACCGATAGGTTTTCTGTGCCAAGGCCAGAGAACCCTGTCGTTCTGGGAGGCGACGTTTGATGGGCAAAGTGAAGGCGTCCCGACGTTCCAACGCCGCAGTCCAGTCTCCGCTGGAGACGTATCTTCGGGAAATCAACGAAACCCCCCTGCTTTCTCCCGAAGAAGAACAGGAACTGGCCGCCCGGGTGGCTCAGGGAGATCCTGAAGCCCGAGATCGCATGGTCCGGGCCAACTTGCGGTTGGTGGTCAACATTGCCCGCGGCTACACCGGCAAAGGACTCAGTCTGCAAGACCTGATTGAAGAAGGTAACCTGGGCTTGTTGCGGGCGGTCGAAGGGTTCGACCCGGCCATGGGCACCCGCTTCAGCACCTATGCCAGCTACTGGATCAAGCAGTCGATCAAGCGGGCACTGATAAACTCGGCCAAAACGATCCGTATCCCCGCCTACATGGTCGAACTGCTCTCCAAGTGGCGGCGTGCCTCCACCCGGTTGAGCGAAGAGTTGGGCCGAAGCCCCACGCTGGAAGAAGTCGCCCGCGTGCTCGGCCTCCCCAAGAAAAAACTGCCTATCATCAAGAAGGCCATCCAGATTTACAACGCCTCGCCCCATACCGATCAGTCGGAAAACGGATGGTCCCTGGGCGAGATGGTCGTGGACGACCGTTCTGCCGGACCGGAAGAACGCCTGGTGGAATCCGACGACCTGCGCCGTGTGCTCTCCCTGCTGGACGAACTGGAGCCCCGCGAAGCCACCGTGCTGAAGCTCCGCTTCGGCCTGGAAGGGAACGAACCGATGACGCTCAAGCAGATTGGGCAAATGCTGGGGCTTACCCGCGAACGGGTACGCCAGATCGAAACCGAAGCGCTGCGTAAACTGGCCACCGCGCTGGATCCCGACATGCCTCCGCCCCGGCGCTGAAACGCCGAAAGAAATCTCTGTTTTCTTCCCAGACGCGGAGCAGCGACTACCGCGGGGTGTTCTCTTCGGCCCAGGCGTTTTTGGGAGTGGTGGTGTACTTCCCAGGGGAGATTTCAGAACCACTGGGATTTGTCCACCACGTTTTTCAGCGGCAAGCCGTTTACGAACCGGCGGATGTTCTCCAGCAGCGTCTCCAGGTGTCGTCGGGCGATGTGCGGCGAGGCAGCCGCTACGTGCGGGGTGATGAGCACGTTGGGCATGTCCCACAGCGGATGGTCCGGAGGGAGCGGCTCCACCTCGAACACGTCCAGGGCCGCTCCGGCCAGCTCCCCGGCCCGAAGCGACTCCACCAAATCGTCCAGCCGCACGATTGCCCCACGACCGACGTTGATGAAGTAAGCCGTGGGCTTCATTTGCCGGAACACCTCGCGGGTGAACCAGCCCTGGGTCTGGGGCGTGTGGGGGGCGGCCACCACGACGAAATCGCTCTGCCGAAGCAGTTGCGGCAACTGGTCCGGGGGCCAGAGGGATTCCATCTCCTGGGGCGGCTCGCGCCGCCGCGGATCCACACCCAAGACGCGCATGCCAAAACAGGCGGCTCGCCGGGCCACCTCCGCGCCGATGTGCCCTACGCCCACCACTCCCAGCGTGCAATCGCTCAGGTGCAAGTGTGCCCGATCCATGGGCGTTACCCGGCAGGGTCCCGAGGCGAAGTCGCTGCGGCTGGCCTCGCCGCCCACGGGCTCCCAGTGGTGTTGCAGTTGCTGGCGCAGATACCGGTGCAAGTTGCGGGCGAAGCAGAGCACGTAGCCCATCACGTGATCGGCAATCACGTCGCCGTACAGCCCTCGCATGTTGGTCAGCGTCAGCGGGTGCTCGACCAGTTCGGGAAAGATGTAGTGTTCCAGGCTGGCCGTGGCCGCTTGCACCCAGCGCAGGCGCCGGGCCGAAGCCAGGATACGCGGGGTGATTTTGCCGAAAAACGCCTCGGCGTCGGCTGCTTCGCGGGCGGCCTCCTCTTCGCTGTGCGTGTTGACCACCCGCATCGGCCCGGCCGCCTCCACAATCCGTTCCAGCCGCTCGTCGTCCACCGGCGGGTACAGGACCATTTTCATCGTCGCGGCGTCCTTCGTCGTTGTCGGCAACAGGTCACTCGGCAGAAAGTTCCGCAGTCATCTGGCCCAACACGTCCAGTCCTACGCATTCGGACCAGGCGCGAAGCAGCCGACGGTAAACCGGGCCCGGCTCGCCTCGGCCCACAGGCCGGCCATCGACTCGCACCACCGGCAACATGCAGTAGGGAGTGCTGGTCAGGTAGATTTCTTCCGCTTCGAACAGTTCTTCGGGCTGCAAGGGGCGTTGTTCCAGCGGCAGCCCCAGCCCCGAGGCCAGCTCGCCCAGCACGCGCAGACTGATGCCCGGCAGCACCACCTCGTCCGGCGGAGTGAGCAGGCGGCCCTGCTTCAACAGCACCACGTTGGCCGTGGGACATTCGGCCACCTGGCCCTGCAGCGTCAGCAACAGGGCCTGAGCCCCCGGTTCCTGTTCGGCAGCCCAGGCTGCAGCCAGATAGAAGTGCAGGCGGCTGCGGGCTTTGATCTGCGGGCTCCAGCACTCGGGTGGGACCTGTCGCACGGGGGCAATCCGCAAGGCCACGCCCCGGCGGGCCGACTCGCCCCAGCGATTCAGCGGCAGCACATAGCTGTGCGCACAGACCGTGGGGCGGCTGCCCAGCGGGAGAGCCTGGCCGGGAAAGAGCGTCGGATAGGGGCCCGCCGTAACGAACAGCACCAGCCCTAAATCCTGATGCGGCTCGATGAGCTTCGCGTTATGCTCCACCACCCGGCGGGCAATCTGTTCCCACTGCTCAAGCGAAATGCCGGGGGAAAATCCCACCAGCTCCAGCGAGCGTTTGAGCCGGAGCAGATGGTCTTTCAGCCGGAACAGGCGATGGCCGAAGGTCCGCACCTGCTCGGCCACGGCTGCGCCGAGCACCACGCCGGCGTCCCAAACCGGCAACGCCGCTTGTTCCGCCGGGACCCAGCGACCGTTCAGATAAGCCAGGGGGCTCTGCTGCGCACCGGGCACAGGTTCGTTTCCTTGAGGACAAGACGGCAAACGGACAAGAACCGTGCCGGTTAATCTAGCAGAGCGGCCCCCGAGGGGGCAGGGGCTTCCCCGGCTCCTGGGAAACGGCCCCTACAGAAAGAAGTGGCAATCAAGCGCTGCTGCCCGGAATAGCAGCGCCTTTGTAGAAACGAAGCGGTGGCTTGAGCAGATGCCCCGCGCGGAACCGGGCCCCTCAGTTTCCGGTTACCGGGGCACGGCTTGTTTCGGTACGGCTTTTCGGGGGACGGCTTTGGGAATCGCCGCCTTTTTCTCCTGAGGCACGGCCTTGGGCAGCGCTTTTTGCGGCACAGCTCGCTGCGGTTTGACCGGCACGGGCAGAATCTGCGGCAAGCCGGGTACAGGCGCGCCGGGAATTATCCGGATGGCTCGGCGCAGTTGGCCCAGTTTCTCGAATCCTTTGAGTTCCTTGTAAAGCTTGTAGGCTTGCGGGTGTTTCTTTTTGAGCTCCTCAGCCGTTTTGGCCTGGTAGATTTGGGTTTGTTTTTTGCCGTTTTTCACTTGGGTTACTTGGAGCTTGATTCCCTTGGCGTTTTCGAGCAGGAGAATCTCTTTCCCGGGTACGGTGCGGCGAATCTCCAATTGGCCGTTTTGCCGTTTAATGGCAATCCCGTTGGCTATTGGCTTGCGGGCAGCCGGTCCGATTTGAAGGCGGATTCCCCCCGGTCCCACTCGCAATACCCGCTGAGCTTGGACGTTCCGAGGCCCCGTCGGCTGTCCGCCCACGACTAATCGGGCCCGGCGAGCCGCCGCCGCGTGCTTGCTTTGAGCCAGGCGATGCAGAGCTTCGCCTGCGGCTTTTTTGGCCGCGGGCTCGCCTTGCCGGTACAGGCGGGCCAGCACCTGCAAAGCCTGGTGGGTCGTCTCCAGCGAACCTTCCACCGCGGCCCGTTCCAGGGCTTCCACTGCTTCGACGCCTCGGCGAAACAGGGCATCGGCGGCTGCTTTTCGCACCTGGTAACGGTCGTGGTCCAACCGGCTCACCAGCTCCACGAGCGAACTTTCCCGGCTCGATTCGGCCACGGGCTCCGCTCCGCACAAGGCGCTAACCGGCACCACCGTCAGCCACACGCCCAGGAACCAGACCACAGGATATCGCATGGTTTGTTCTCCCAACCCGCTTTTTCGGTTCGGTGGACGCCCCCTTGCGGCAATACACCGCTGCCCCCGTGCTGTAGTTTACCCTCTTTTAGATGGGGTTGCACCAGGAATGGTTCCCTGCCCCATCCCCATTTCTCACACGCCTCCAGGATGGCCTGACAGACGGCCCGAAGCATTGCCATGATTTGGACATGATTTGGAGTTGGACCTGATCCAGTATCCGCTGCCCGATGATGAAGTAGCTACAACCGTCCGCCCGGGTCGAGCTGCCCCAACTGGAAGGAGCGTAGTGCTCCTTGGCATGGAGCCCAATTCCCAACAGCAGAATGTAACCCAAGGCCAGAATCAGCAGGGCCCGACTGAGGATCTCCGGAATGCGGATTCGCGTACACGGTAGCGAAAACCCATTGCGG
>WFOE01000053.1 GCA_015488215.1 Planctomycetales bacterium | reverse complement strand
GCTTGGAGGCGTGGGGGGGATGGAGGGGGTGCTTCCGCACCGGGTGCGAATCGGCTTGCGGCTTGCGGCTTGCGCCTTGCGAGGAGCTTCCGCTCCGACGGAGAAACAAACGCTCGTACTCGTGCTCGTACTCGGCAGCTCGGAATCCGCTATCGCGAATCGACAACGCGGCGAGCCGCCGGCTTGTGCAGGGCGTGGAGGCTTGGAGGCGTGGGGGGATGGAGGGGGTGCTTCCGCACCAATGCAAGAACAAACGCCGAAACTCGCAATCGGCGAGCCGGACTGATACCGTTCCCAAACTTCCCCGTGGAGAACCTGCCATGCAACGAGTCGGATTTGCTCTGCTGGCAATCGTCGGCCTCGGATTGCTGCTGCCGGCGGTGGCCGGGGCCGACGAGTGGCCCCAGTGGCGCGGCCCCCGCCGCGACGGCGTGTGGCGCGAAACGGGTATCATCGACCACTTTCCCTGGAAACAAATCCCCATTCGCTGGCGGCAGCCGATCGGTTCCGGTTACGCCGGGCCCACGGTGGCCCAGGGCCGCGTGTTCGTCTTCGACCGCGTGGTGGAACCGGAGCAGCAGGAACGCATCCTGTGCTTCGACGCCCAAACCGGCAAACCGCTCTGGCGGGTTGCTTATCCGTGCCAGTACAGCGGCATCAGTTACACGGCCGGGCCGCGGGCTTCGGTCACCGTGGACCAGGGCCGCGCCTACGCCCTGGGAGCAGTGGGGCATTTCCACTGCCTGGACGCAGCCACGGGCCGCATCCTGTGGAAGAAAGACCTGCTGCTGGAATACGAAATCCAGCTTCCCATCTGGGGACTGGCCGCCGCCCCGCTGATTTATCGCAATCTGGTCATCCTTCAGATCGGCGGCCGCGACGCCTGCCTGGTGGCTTTCGACAAGGCGACGGGCAAGGAGCGCTGGGTAGCCCTGAGCGACCGCGCCTCCTACTCCGCCCCTATCGTCATCCAGCAAGGCGGCCAGGACGTGCTGGTCTGCTGGACCGGCGACCACGTGGCGGGGCTGGACCCGGCCACCGGCAAGGTGTTCTGGAAAGTCCCCTTCCCGCCCACGCGAATGGTTATCGGCATCACCACCCCGGTGGTGGATCGCAACCGGTTGTTCGTCACTTCGTTCTACGACGGCTCGCTAATGCTGGCCCTGGACCCGGACCGTCCCGCGGCTCGCGTGCTGTGGAAGAAAGCCGGGCCGGATGAACGCCACACCCAAGCCCTGCACTCCATCATCTCCACGCCCATCCTGGACGGCGACTACATCTACGGGGTGGACAGCTACGGAGAGCTGCGCTGCCTGGACGCCCGCACCGGGCGACGCATCTGGGAATCGCTCGAAGCGGTGCCCAAGGTCCGCTGGGGCACAATTCACATGGTCCGGCACCAGGATCGGGTGTGGATGTTCAACGAACGCGGCGAGCTAATCATCGCCCGCTTAAGCCCCCGGGGCTACGAGGAGCTGAGCCGGGCCAAGCTGATCGAACCAACCCGGGAACAGCTCCGTCGTCGCGGGGGAGTGTGCTGGGCCCACCCGGCTTACGCCTACCGCTGCGTGTTCGCCCGCAACGACAAGGAAATCGTCTGTGCCGACCTGAGTCGGCGCAAGTAGCCCCCCGTGGTTTTCCGCCCGCGGGGAATCACTGCCCGGGAAGTCCGCCCCCGCGACTGGTGCGTTTGTTCCCAAGCGATCCTTTGTCCCCACTTGCCGAAACCAGCGGCCATGGCCCGATTCGAACAAGACCGCGAAGACCTGATGCGCGAGGCGGTGCGCCTGGTTCCCCGGGGCGAGTTCCTGCTGCCCGGGTGTCCCGAGCCGGTGTTTGTCGGATTCCGGCACCGCGGGGGACCGAGCTTTTACTTCGGCCCCGAGGAAGTGTACCAGTTCAACGCGGCCGGCCAGTTGCGTCGGGCGTTTTATCAGGGCGTGCTTTACAAGGCCCAGGAGCGCAAACTGGTGCGAATGGTACGCCGCCGCACCGGCGAAGAAACCCAACTGGTGAGCCGCCCCTTGAACGAAGTGGAATCCAGGCAGTTTCTGGAGCGGATGCACGACTGGCTGGCACGTCTGGCCCAAGCCCTGCGCGAAGGCAAGGCGGTGCTGCGGCAACAAGTGCCGCCGGAAGGCGACTTGCCCGAGCGGCTCGAAGCCTGGTTGGCCCAGCATCCGCAACCCGGCCTGGCCCGTTCGCCCCGGGCGTTGGAATCCCGCGGATGACCGCCCGGGGGAAAACTCCTCGGATGACGCTTGTGATCGGCCACTCCCCCCTTGCCGGAAGGACCCGCTGCGATGCCGGAGTTCTGGTACTTCGACCTGGGCAACGTGCTGCTTTTTTTCGACCACCACCGCGGCTGCCGCCAACTGGCCCAGGTGTTCCAACGCCACGGAGCCGACACGGACGCCGAAGCGGTCTGGCAAGCCCTTTTTGCCAGCGGGCTGGAGCAGCAGTACGAAATGGGACGCATCGGCACCGAGGAGCTGTACCGGCGGCTCTGCCGGCAACTAGGGGCCTGGCCCCCCTTGGAACAACTGGCCCAGGCAGCGAGCGACATCTTCGAACCCAACGGGCCGGTCATCACCCTGGCCCGGCAACTTGCCGCACAGGGGCTGCCCACCGGCGTGTTGTCCAACACCAACGCGGTCCATTGGGACTGGGTAGCCAAACGGTTCCCGGAACTGCCCGCGGTCTTTCGGCACCATGTGTTGTCGTTTCGGGCTGGGGCGGTCAAGCCGCAGGAAGCCATCTTCGAGCAGGCAATCCGCACCGCCGGCGTGCCGCCTGAGCGGATATTCTTTGTGGACGATACGCCGGCCAACGTGGCGGCCGCCCGAGGATTGGGCATCGACGCGGTGCTCTACACCACGGCCGAGGAACTAGCCCAGGCGCTGCGAAGCCGCGGGGCACCCCTTTGACCCCGGGTGGAGCCCGCGTCCCCGCCCGAGTGCAAGCTGCGGCCGCGGAACACGCGCCGGTTCGCTCCCCGGGGGCTGTTGCTCCCGGGCGGCTCGTGGCAAGATGAACGGCGCGCCGTTGGTCCCTGCCGGCCCGGGAGAACCGCCATGCCCGAACGCTTTCACGTACGCGTGAGCAAGGATTTTCTGGTCTTCAGCGCCGCGCACTTCATCACCTACCAGGGCAACGTGTGCGAGCGATTGCACGGGCACAACTACCGCGTGGCCGTCGAAGTGGGCGGTCCGCTGGACGAAAACGCCTATGTGGTCGATTTCATCGCCCTGCGCGACCAGTGCTGGGAAGTGGTCCGCTACCTGGACCACCACGTGCTGTTGCCCACGGAACATCCGCTCATCCGCGTGGAAGAAGGCGACGTGGAGGTGGTGGCCCGGTTCGAGCAGCGCCGCTGGGTCTTTCCTCGGGAAGACTGCCGGCTGCTGCCGGTAAAAAACACCACGGCCGAGGAGCTGGCCCGCTGGATCGGACAGCAGTTGCTTCAGCGGCTAGCCCAGGGTTGCCAGTACCGGCCTCAGTGGCTCCAGGTGGCGGTGGACGAATGCGAAGGCCAATGGGGCGTATGGCATTGGTGTAACGAGGAAGAAGTGCGCACGTAACGCCCCCTAGTCGATTTCTGCTAGTCCAGGACACAGCCGCAATGCACGTGTTGATTGCCGGAGGAGGAATTATCGGGCTTTCGCTCGCCTGGCAACTGGTGCGCCAGGGAGCGCAAGTAACCGTGCTGGAACAAGGCCAGCCGGGGAGCGAGGCGTCCTGGGCCGGAGCTGGAATCGTGCCCGCGGCCCGAGCCACCAAAGACGCTTCGCCCGAACAACGCCTGGCCGCGCTGAGCTACCGGCTGCACCACGAATGGGCGGCCCTGCTGCGGCAGGAGACGGGAATCGACACCGGCTTTCACGTCTGCGGCGGGCTCTACGTGGCCGTGGCCGAAGAAGAACTGCCCGGGCTGCGGCAACTGCTCGACCACTGCCGGCACCAGGGCTTGCAGGCCCAGTGGCTTTCGCAGGAGGAACTGGCCCGGGCCGAGCCGGCTTTGTTCCCCCCGGGCCAATCGACCGGCAACGTGCTTGCGGCCGTTTATGTGCCCGAGGACGTGCAACTGCGCAACCCCTGGCATCTGCGCGCGCTGCTTTCGGTCTGCTTGCAACAAGGAGTGCGTCTGCTGCGCGGAACCCCGCTGCTTGAGGTGAGCGAAACTTCCGGCGGCACGGTTTGCGTACAAACGCCGCAAGGGAAGCTGGAAGGAGATTGCCTCTGCCTGTGCACCGGGGCGTGGAGCGGCGCAGTGGCCGAACGCTTGGGCTGCCGCCTGCCGGTGGAACCGGTTCGCGGTCAGATTGCCCTGCTGCGGCTGCCCCGGCGAGAGTTCCAGCCGGTGGTCAACCTGGGCCCGCGTTACCTGGTCCCCCGAACCGACGGCCGGGTACTGGTCGGTTCGACCGAAGAGCGCGCCGGGTTCGACAAGCGGACCACGTCTCAGGCCGTCGCCTCGCTGCTGGAGATGGCCGCCAGGTTGGTGCCGTCGCTTGCCCGGGCCGAAGTGGAGCGCTGCTGGGCAGGCTTGCGCCCCTGCACGCCGGACCGGCGGCCCTGCCTGGGCCCCGTTCCCGGCTGGCGCCGCGTCTTTGTGGCCACGGGGCACTTTCGCGGGGGCGTGACGCTTTCGCCGGGCACCGCCCAGGTGATGGCCGAGCTGCTGCTGGGACGCCCCCCGGCCGTGGAACTGGAGCCGTTCCGCGTGGACCGGTTCGGCTCGTCCGACTAGCCGACCGGGACCTGGGCCCAGCGTTGGGCCATCACTTCCCGCAGCACTTCGGCCGTTTCGTCCAGCGAGAACTGGCGATCCACGTGCCCTTCCTGGTAGGCGATTTTGTTCATGCCGTACACGTCGCTGGACTGTTCGTCCTGGCCCAGCACGTAGCCGCCGGCTTCGCGAATCGCCGCGCAGCCGGCCACGCCGTCCCGGCCCATCCCGGTCATGATGACTCCGATGGCGTTGGGACCGTAAATGCGGGCCACGGAGTTCATCAACACATCGACCGAAGGCTTGTGCCCGCTGACCGGCTGCCCGTTGCGGACCCAGGTTTTCACCTTCTGCAGGTCCTTGCGAATCTGGAGATGCTGCCCGCCAGGGGCCAGGTACACGTGGTTCACTTGGAGCAGGTCGCCGGTGCGGGCCTCTTTCACGCTCAGGGAGCTTCGCGAGTCCAGCCGCCAAGCGAACGCGGCGGTGAACTTCGGCGGCATGTGCTGGACGATGAGGATGGGGGGCATGGGCGGTTCCAGCGTCTCGAACACCCGCAGCAGCGCCGGCGGCCCGCCGGTGGAAATGCCGATGGCGATGCACTTGTCGGCCAATTGAGATTCGGTCAGCAGGGGGCTTGCCGCCGTTCGGGTCGGGGCAGGAGCGGCCGCTTGCCGGGCCTGTTTCTGCTTGCGTTTCCGCCGCACTTCGAGCAGGCGGCGGACGTCGATGTGGGCCATCACCCGCACTTTGCGCACCAGGTCCTGGGCGAACTCGGCCTGGCTTTCGTGCAGGTTCTGGGGCTTGGGCACGTAGTCCATCGCCCCCAGCTCCAGGGCTTCCAGCGTGGTTTCGGCGCCCAGTTGGGTCAGCGAACTGACCATGATGACCGGCAACGGGTGCTTGGCCTGGATTCGCTTCAAGGTTTCCAGCCCGTCCATGCCCGGCATCTGCACGTCCAGAGTGACCACGTCCGGTTTGAGCTTGGGGATCAGCTCCAGCGCCCGCAGGCCGCTGGAAGCGGTACCAGCCACTTCGATTCCCGGTTCCTGGCCGAAGATGTCGCAGATTAGCTCGCGCATTACGGCCGAATCGTCCACCACCAGCACGCGAATGGGGCTCATGCTCATCAGAGTCTCCTCCCGAGACCGTAAGAATCTACGCCGTCCGGCACGCGAAAACGGCCCTTCGTCCTCCACTGAACCCTACGCCACGATTTGCGCCCCGGAGACGCACCAGCGGAAACGAACCAAGAAAAAACGCACCCGGAAAGGCGAACCGTTCCTACCTTCGCTCCGCACCACCGGCACAAGCGTTACAACCGGGAACAGATTGAACCCGGTCTTATGTCTTGTGCCGTGGAAAGCCCGTGACGCGGACCGCTTCCTTCCAAAGAGGAGACTTCCGCTTCCGGCCCACGGCGCCCCGCGAAACTCGGCAGCCGCTGCATTTTCTTACCGGCAGTTTGGGAAACTATCTACCGTTTGCAGACAACTTGCCGACGTTTTGCCGACAGGTTTTCCCCACGGACCGCAGTGCCGGAAACCGGCGGCAACTTCCGGTCTGAGGTGCAGTTGCTTCTCGTAGCAGGAAGCCACACGGGACGGATGGTCCGCCCTCCGGTGGTAGGTACGCCCCCAGAGGGGCTACAGTGGCACTTCACGTCGTTTTCTGCGAGTTGCCCCCTGCGAGGAGACTGCCCGAACCATGACCGCCCCCGAGGTGGAACATGCCCAGGAACTGGACCCACGGACGCAAAGCTGTTCCCGACCGTTTGTGCATCGCTGGTACGAGCTGGAAAGTTTCACCGCCTGGGAGCGAGGGCGGATTATCCACCAGTGGCGCACGGAGATGAAGCGTCGGGGATTGCCGCGTTCCCAGTATTCCGACGCGGCCTGGTGCCGCCTGGTCGGCGGGCGTTGCAGCCCGCAGCACGTGGGCCGATTGCGCCGCGTGTTCGAGCGGTTCGGCGACAGCCACGAAACCTACCCGGGACTGTACTGGAGCCACTTCTACGCGGCGTTGGACTGGGACGACGCCGAGCTGTGGCTGCAAGGCGCAGTGGAAAATCGTTGGACCGTGCAGCAGATGCAGCAGCAACGCTCCCGGGCGCTGCAACAGCCGCCCCCGCCGGCGCCGGAGGAGCCGGAAGTTTTTGCCTGGAGCTTTCCGGTAACGGAGAGTGCCGAGCCGGACGGGCCGACGCAAATCGAGCCTCAGGCCGACGCTTCTCCCGAGCCGGCGGTGTCCGAGGCGGCGCAGGCAGTGCAAGCAGCCGAATCGTCCCCGGTTGAGGAAACCCCCGCCGCGGAAAGCGATGCTGGAGACGAAGCGGAGCCAGGTGCCCCTCCGGCCAGGTCCAAGCCCGTGGCACTGAGTGGTGCCGTCTTGCCCGAGCTGCCCGAAGACCTGATCGAGCCGCTGGAAGCGTTCAAACTGGCCGTGTTGCACCACAAGCAGACTGGCTGGGCCGACGTTTCCGTCCAGGATGTGCTGCAAGCCGTGGAACACTTGCGGCAGTTCGTGCTGACCGTTTCGGCCCAGCGCTGAAGCAAAACGCTCTGCCGCCAAAAGCCTCATCCCTGGCTTCGTTCTGCAAGGTGAAAGTCCGATTGCACCGGGACAGTCGGCAGGAGTACAATTCCCCTCTGGCTTTGAGGTACGGAAGCCCGAACGCCTGCGGTGTGATACGAGTTGTTCTGTTTTCATGGCAGCATAGCTGACACCGCAGGCGAGCAGAAGACGAACAATCATCACGGAGGAGGCGGGCATTCATGTCGGTTCGAGCTTTGCCGTCCGAGGTACCGGCTCGGCCCGTTCCCGCGGCGGTTCAGGCCGTGGCGGACTACTTCTACCAGATCTGGCGGCGTCGTTATTTCTGGTGGTCCCTGGTCAAAATCGACCTGCGTACGCGATACCGCGGCACGTACCTGGGGCTGGGCTGGTCGCTGCTCAATCCCATCCTGATGACCATGGTCATGTGTCTGGTGTTTGCCAAGTTGTTCCACCAGCCGCTGGCCACCTATGCTCCGTTCGTGCTGTCGGGTCTGGCTTTCTGGAACTATTTGACCGGAATTGTCATGGACGGATGCCACTCGTTCCGCCGTGGCGAAGCCTACATTCGCCAGCATCCGGCCCCGCTGGCCATCTACCCGCTGAAAGCCTCGCTGGTCGTCGGCATCCACTTTTTGATGGCGCTGGTGGTGTTGTTGGGCACCGTGTGGCTTGCCCGGGGCACCGTCCCCTGGCATGCCCTGTGGCTGCTTATTCCGGCCCTGGGGCTGTTCGCGGTGTTGGGTTGGACCACGGCGCTAGTGATGGGCGTAGTAAACGTGTGGTTCGAGGACACGGCCCAGCTCTCGCAAGTGGTGCTTCGCGCATTGTTTTACGTTACACCGGTGTTTTACGACGGGGAGATGCTCCACAAGCACGGGCTGGGCTGGGTAGTGGATTGGAACCCCCTGGCTGCCTGCCTGGACGTGTTGCGTGCCCCTGTGCTGCACGGGCAGCCCGCCCCGCTTTCTGCTTACGGTTTTCTGGCCGCCGTGGCTCTGGCCATGATTGCGCTAGCCGCTTTGCTGCTGTGGAAAGTGGAACGCAAGCTGATTTTCTACCTGTAACCTGAACGCGAATCTTCCGCTGCACGCCCCCAATCATCATGGCGTTGATCCAACTGGAAAAAGCATCCGTGGAGTTTTCCACCCGGCGTTTCAAGAACGTGGGGCTGAAGGACTATTTGCTCAAAGGGCTGTTCCGCAGCCGGGTTAACCCGCGCATCGTCGTCCGCGCCCTGCAAGATATCACCTTGACGCTCCGGGACGGGGAGTGCCTCGGCGTGATTGGGCACAACGGGGCGGGTAAAAGCACCCTGCTGAAACTCATCGCCGGGGTCTATCCGCCCACCCAAGGGCGTTGCATCATCCGGGGCAAAGTGGCCGCGCTGTTCGACCTGACGCTGGGTTTTGAACGCGACGCCAGCGGCTGGGAAAACATCCGCTACCGGGCCTACTTGCTGGGCGAAACCCCGCAGACGCTTCAGGGAAAGCTGGAGACAATCGCCGAGTTCAGCGAGTTGGGCGAATACTTGGAGATGCCCGTGCGGTACTATTCCTCCGGGATGATCGTCCGCCTGGGCTTTTCCATCGCCACGGCCATCGAGCCGGAGATCCTTGTTGTGGACGAGATTCTGGCCGCCGGGGACGCCTCGTTCCGCGAAAAGGCCCGGCGACGGATGCAGGAGATGATCCAGCAAGCCCGCATCGCCGTGCTGGCCAGCCATGACCTGAAATCCCTGGAAGGTTTCTGCAGCCGTATCCTCTGGCTGGAAAAGGGGCGGATGCAGATGCTAGGCCCGGCTTCGGAAGTAATCGACGCCTATTGCCAGCACTACGGCACGCCGCGCCCGCGCAGCCAGGCGGCTTAGACCTGCGAACGAAAACCGCCAAGCGGTCTGTTGCACTCCCGAACGGACGGAACGCCCCCCGGTTCGGCTTACTTGCCCCGAGTTACTTTCCCCGAGGACGCAGCTCGGCAATCTGGATGTTGCGGAACGACAAGTCGGTGCTCGGGTCGTGCGCTTGCAGGGCGATTGAGCCGGGTTCCCGGCGGCAACCGCGGCGCGGATTCTGATGGGGCTTGCGGCGGTCGGTCCAATCGCTCACCTGGTAGCCGTTGACCCAGGTGGCCATGTGGTTGCCCGTGACAACCAGCACCATGGTGAACCATTCCAGGTCGTCGGCCACCACACACCGGGCGTTCTGGCGGCGGTAAAAACCGCCGGTGCCGCAATCCACCGGCTGGGTGCGATCCTGCCCGCGGAACCCGTTGTGAATCTGGCTCTCGTAGCCTTGCCAGAACTGGCCCGGGATGCAGCGAAAGAACACCCCGGAGTTGAGTCCCCGGCCGTTGACCCGCACGTCCAGACGCAGCACAAAATCGCCGAACACGTCGCGAGTTTCCAGTTGGCCCGGCCCTCCGCGTACCTGAAGCACCCCGTGGGAATCGACCTGGAATCGGGCCGGCTTGTCCGGGTAAACACGCCAGCGGGAAAGCTCCCGATCCAGCAGAGGCCGCAGCCCCAGCGGCTTAAGCCGCACAGAGCGAAAGGCCACCGCTCCCCGATTGAATTGCAAACCCACGTAGCCCCGGCCCAGGGGGCGCGGGTCTTCGTACCGGGTGATGAGCACACCGTCCACACGCACTTCCACCCGGCCGTTTTGAACCACCACGTCCATCGCGTGCCACTTTCCATCCAGCCGAGGCGGCTCCCGCCCGCGCACGCGCCCCACCAGGCTGCCGGTGGGAAAGGGGCTGGTGTCCGGGTCGGCGATATTGACCTCGTAGCAATCGGTCTTGGGGTTTCGGGGCCGAGGGCTCGTATGCACGAACACCCCGCTGTTGGTTCCCGGCTCGGCACGGAACTCCAGGGCCAGATGATAGTCGGAAAACTGGCTGCCGGTGCGGAGCAGCCCGGGCGAACCGCTATCCACGCAAATCGCCCCCTGTTCCACGCGCCAGTTGGCCCGGCTCATCTTCCGCCAGCCGAAGAGCGTCTGCCCGTCGAAAAGCAGAATCCAGCCTTCACGCACTTCCTGAGGCGTAAGCTGGTTGGGCCGCCGGGACGATTCGGCCTCGGCTCCGCGGCAACAAACCAGCACGAACACCAACAGCACAAGCGTCCAACTCGTCGGGCGTGGCACGGGCAACCTTCCTCACAGGAGAACAGAACGACAACGGGACAAACGCTTCCGGCTTTCTAGCCTAAGTGAGTACGAATCGGTTTTGAAGCAGACGCAGGCGGTACAGCTCCCCGG
>WFOE01000052.1 GCA_015488215.1 Planctomycetales bacterium | reverse complement strand
CTATGGAGATCGCTGCTACGGAGAGATACGCACTGACGCAGGCCGACCTTTCACTCGGCGGGGAAAGTTTTCCCCGATTCAGTCCAGCAGCCCGTCGAGTTCCTGCCGTAACCGACGCATTACACGATACTTAGCAATGTACACTGCGTTGATGGAAATTCCCAGTTTTTTTGGGATTCTAATCCCAGTCGCGCCGGTGCGTCTACCATGTCCTGCTTAGGCTCGAGAGCCAAAGGCGGAGGAACGGTTGTGTTGACCTTTCCCCTTTTCATATTCCTCCAGGATGGTCTGGCAGACGGCTGAACGCCATGCGACTCAGGGAGGCGGAGGGATTCCGTAAAACCAGAACGCCGGCCGGTGAGCCGTTCAAGCGGTTTGGCCTTCTGCTTTACCGCCTGGGGTTTGCTCCGGCCTGGCTGATGCGGCACCCGTACCTGCACACGATTGGGATCAGGACTACCGCCCGCTCCTCTGCACTCCGAGCGTCTCGAAAAGCCACCGTCGCGCTGATCGTGACGGTGAACCTGATCTCAGAGGCAGAAGATCAGAACTGTCGGCCGCCAGGGTTCATACACCAAGAACTGACCAACCCGCAGTCGCTCTGCTCATCAGCAGGGCCAACGTGGGAGTCGGCAAGTGCGCCTTTCCTGGCAGGAATGAGAATCGGGGATCTGCTTCATGGCCTGCAACCGGCTCGTGGGCTAAGCGGAGATGGCCAAATGCTGCGTGAGAAGAACAGGCAGGTTGCCGAGCAGTCTGTTCCATCGAGTTTCTTCCCGAATGGTGGAGTCCCTTGAGCTTGGCAGGGATTGAAAAGAGCAGTCCTGCGATTTGGCGGATTTTTCTTGGCAGTCGGCAGGGCTTTTGATTATGTTGGAGATGGCTTTACCGGCTTGGCATGTTCGCAGGTGGTATGCGCTTGCGGCGTGGGGGCCGGAAGTCGGCGTATCGGGCAGGGAAGAGTTCCACGTCCAATCAGGAGAACATGTCATGCGGCGTCCGATCCTCGTGTTGGCGTGCTCAGCGGCGATTGCCGTAGTGGGCGTTTTGCCGCGGGCCGAAGCAGGGCGGCGGTTCGTCAGCCCCAAGCCTTACAACCCGGAACACCAGACCGTTGAGCTGTTCCAGGGAATCCAACAGGGCGTGCTGAACGTGCGCGTGGTGGCCAAAGACTCCACCCAGGCCATCGTGCTGGTGGAAAACAAGACAGAGAAGCCACTGAACGTGAAGCTGCCTCCTGCATTTGTGGCGGTGATGAAGCAGTTCGGCCCTCCCGGTGGCGGGGGTGGTGCTGATCCGTTCGGCGGTGGGGACGCCGGTGGCGGTGGCGGTAGCAACCAGTCCTTCGGCGGCGGTTTCGGCGGCATGGGAGGCATGGGCGGCTTTGGCGGCATGGGCATGGGGGGAATGGGCGGCATGTTCAACGTGCCGGCCCAGAAGGTGGGCAAGCTGCCCGTCCGCTGCGTTTGCCTGGAACACGGTAAGAAAGAGCCCCGGCCGGCAATCCAGTACAAGCTCATCCCGGTGGAACAATACTCTTCTGACCCACGGCTGAAGCACCTGCTGAGCATGGTGCATCCCAAGAGTCCCTTCCCGCAAAAAGTGGCCCAGGCGGCTGCTTGGCATATCGCCAACCGGATGAGCTGGCAGCAGTTGGCTGCCAAACAGGTGCGGCGACTGGGCGGGCTGCGCTACCCGTACTTCACGCCCCAACAGTTGCGGGCGGCCATGCTCATGGTGCGACTGGCCGAGAAAAAAGCCGCCGAAGAACGAAAACGCCCCGTGCGTTCGCCCGGGGAAGCTCTAAGCCAGAAGTAACACTCACCCCGTGGGGGTCAACCAGGCCACGCAGAAGACAGCCGGGTGCCGCAAACGCCCGGCTGTTTTTTTCTGCGCTCTTTCGAGGAAACCGCCTTGGACTACTCCGGCAGTTTCCCTTCGGCCAGTTCCTGGTCCCATTGGTCCAACAGCGGCCAGTCCTTGGCACAGGTGCCGAAATCGGCACGGTAAAGGTACTCTTCCAGCCGGGCGATGGTGGCGTCCAGCAACGCGTCGTCCTTGCGGAACGGCGGCCCGTGGCTGGGCAGCAGCCACTTCACGTCGCTTTGCCGGATGCGGCGTAGCGAATTGAGAAAATCCTCGATGCTGCTGCCGTGGTGGGCGTCGATCACCCCGACGCAACCGTCCCGATAAATGTTGTCTCCGCTGAAGAGCAGCTCGCCCATGCGGAAGGAAAGCTGGTTGTCCGTATGGCCGGGTGTGAACCACACTTCCAGCGTCAGGTTGCCCACCTGGAGCGTGTCGCCTTCGTTAATCGTCTGATCGACCTTGACCGCGGGCATGTTCATGAAGATGTCCTGGGCCGGGATATGGGCATAGGTGGCAATCGGGTCGCCGGTGGCCAGGATCTCGGCCGCCCGCGGGTGAGCCGCCACCGGGGCGCGGAGAATCTGCTTCAGCTTGGCCAGTCCTTGCACGTGGTCCACGTCGGCGTGGGTGGCCACAATCAGTTTGCACTGCGAGAGCGGAAAATCCATCTGGCGGATCAGCTCGACAATCTCCTCGACCGTCTCTTCGAAGCCGATGTCGATGAGAATCCACTCCGGGCCGTCGTACACCAAATAGACGCAACAGCCGAGCCGTTCCCGGGCCTGGAAGTTCATCTCAATGACGTTGGGAAAGATCGGGCGGCGTTGCAGCATGGCGATGAGCCCTCCCCCCTGGCGCGGAATATGGTTACATCGTGCCCAAGCCCGCGGGTGCTTCTGCGGAGAACGTGTGCGGGATTGTAGAATACGCCGCCACGGCTGGCAACGCCGGGCGCCGCGAGCCGGTGGCTTCCCTCCGGCAAAGCGGCAACCAATCCAGCCGTCCGTGTGCCCCTTCTTCGGCCGGCCCTCCCGGCTACTTGGCGCCCTGTTCGGCTTGCTGCACGAACGCGGCCAGCAGGTCGGTCGTGGAAACCACGCCCAAAAGCCGGTTCTTCTCATCCACCACCGGCAGGCGATGAATGCGATTGGCAAGGAGCTTTCGGGCCGCTTCCACCAGCGTGGTTTCGGGACCGACGGTAATCACGTCCGGGGTCATTACTTCATGCACCTGGCGACGACCCAGGTCGTGTTCTTCCAACTGGTCCAACAACCACTGGTGGGAGGATTCGAACATGGGATACTCGTCCAGCTCCTCGGTCAGCTCGCGGGTCAGCGAGATGATGTCGGTGCTGGAGATGATGCCCACGCACTGGCCCTTGCCGTTGACCACCGGCAGGGCACTGACGCGGTTTTCGGCCATCAGAGTCAACGCTTCGTAGAGCGAATCCTCCGGCTCCACGGCCACCACGTCGCGCGTCAGAATGTCCTTGATCCGCACCGGTTTGGTCGAAGTGGCCATCATGGTTCTCCTTTCCACCACAAGAGAAGAAGGGACTTCCCGCTCGGGGCAAGGAAGGGGGGCGCTCACTCCCGGGCCAAGGCGCTGGGGCGTTCCGCTTCCAGCACGCCGTGGCAGCCCCACAGCACGCGGGCCACGTGGTTCCATACGTCGTCCAGGCTGATGACCCCTTCCATTTCTCCCTGGGCCGAAACGACAACCAGCCGCCGACAGGGGGTTTGGGCCATCACCTGCGTTACTTCCTGCAACGACGCCTCGGCCGGAACGGTCACCAGGGGCTGGCTCATCACCTCTTCCACGGCCACTTCGGCCGGATTGCGCCCCTGGGCCACCACCCGCACGGCCAAGTCGCGGTCGGTCACGATGCCCACGGGCTGATCGTCCCGCAGCACCACCAGCGACCCAACCACATGGTCGTGCATCCGCTGGGCGGCCACCTGCACCGACTCGTCGGCCAGGATCGTATCCACACCTCGGGAACACAACTGTCCGGCGTTCATCGTCCAGCTCCTTTTCTTTGCGGGTTTCCCTGACGCATGGACACGTTCAAGCACCACCGTAGCAAGTGGGCAGGCCACCGCTTCTCCCAAACCGAAGGCTTTCGCAGCTTCTGGGGGCCGGACACCCGGCCCGGCAGCCGACACCGGTCCGCTGCCCCAGGGTGCAAACGGCGCGCCGCGGCTTGGTGAAGAAAGGAACTAATCTCCAGAACTCGCTACAACTGCCACGCTTACAGCTCGCAAGCCGCACCCGCTACTTTTCCCTACCGGCGGAAAATCCCTGCAGATGGCCGTTTTTATGCGCCATTTTGACACAAGGGGGCTGGTCTGCGACATCCTGACACACCTTCTGCCTGCCGGCGCGTGCCGGAATGGACTCGCAATGCTTCCGTCCTGCCTTTCTCCGTGGCCCCCCTCTACCGGGCCATGGCTTCCAGCAGCCGTACCAGCTCGGGCGGAACCAGATGGTGCTGGGCGATGGCTTCTTCCCAGGGCACGCGCACCGGGCGGCCGTTGCGCACGCCGACCATACAGCCGCTGTGGCCTTGTTCCAGGCACTCCACGGCGTAGCTTCCCAGTTGCAAGGCCAGCAGGCGATCTTCCGGCACCGGGCAGCCGCCCCGCTGCAAATGGCCTAGCACCACCACCCGCGTCCCGTAAGGGCAGCCGTTTTGTTCCAGAAGCCGCTGGATGTCGTAGGCCCCGCCCAGTTCGTCCCCTTCGGCCACCATCATCAGCACGGAGGTTTTTCCCCGGGCCTTCATGGCAATGAGCTGTTCGACGATGGCCGGGATGTCGGTCGGGGTTTCGGGAATGCAGGCGATTTCCGCCCCGCCGGCCAAGGCGCTGTACAGGGCAATGTAGCCGCTGTGGCGGCCCATCACCTCGATTAGAAACAGCCGTTCGTGGCTTTCGGCCGTGTCGCGCACTTTGTCCATCGCCTCTACGGCAGTGCTTACCGCGGTGTAGAAACCGATGGTGGCGTCGGTGCCGCACAGGTCGTTATCAATTGTGCCCGGGCAACTGACAATCCGCCCGGCGTAGAACCGGCTCAAGGCCATTGCCCCACGGATGGTCCCGTCGCCGCCGATGGGAATCAAGGCGTCGATCCCGTGCCGCTGAAGCACTTCGGCCGCCCGGCGCTGGCCTTCCTCCTGAAGCATGGTCGGGCAGCGACTGGTGTGCAGGATCGTGCCGCCGCGTTGCAGGATGTTGCTCACGCAGCGAAGCGTCATCCGCGGTTGTCCCTGGGCGTTGCGGTGGAAGTCTTCTTCCAGCAGCCCCTGGTAGCCGCGGCGGATACCTACGACTTCGTGCCCTCCGGTTACCGCCGCGCGAACCACCGCCCGGATGCAGGCGTTCATTCCCGGTGCGTCGCCGCCGCTACAAAAGAGGCCAATCCGCATGGCTTCCGTCTCCCTAAGATGCCGAAGGCCGTGTTTCCTGCACGCAAGCCGCCCGTGGCTTGGAGCAGAGCCGACGCATTATACACCACCTGCCCCCCGCTCCGCAGATGGATTGACTTGCTCGTGCCGCGCCGTTCTGCTGAATCGGAACCGGCGGCCGCCTTCCTCAAGAACCACCTGCGGCTTGCCCGGCCCCTTACGCTACTGCAGCAAAAGCCCCAGAAACGCCATGAACGTCGTGCAGGTCCAAACCACCGTAGAACACCGGGAACAAGCCGAACAGCTTGCCCGGCAGTTGGTCGAACAACGCCTGGCCGCCTGCGTTCAGGTGCTCGGCCCGTTGCAAAGCCACTATCGCTGGCAAGGCCGGGTGGAGCAGGCCCAGGAGTGGCTGCTGCTGGTCAAAACCACCGCAGAGCGGCTCCCGCAGCTCAAATCCGCCCTGGTTCAGTGGCATCCTTACGAGCTGCCGCAGTTAATCGCACTGCCAGTACAGGACGGGCACCCGCCCTACTTGCAATGGGTGGAAGAAAACACCCGGGACGAACCGGACGGTTGACCGCCGCGAGGCAGCCGCTCTAAGGATGTTTCGCCTCGGCCGGGTCGAACTTCGCTTCCGGCAGGGTGAACTCCGCCAGGAACAACTGGCTGGAGTGGTTTTCGGTCCGGGTGCTGGTCCACATCAGGTACTTCCCGTCGGGCGAAAATACCGGCAGCACGTCGGCCGCCCGGTGGTCGGTGATGCGCACCCGGCGGCCCACCTCGAACCGCCCATTGCGCACCCGGTAGGGCATCATCCACAGGTCGTAGTTGGGGCGACGCTTGGGGTTGGAGTGGTCCGCTCCGGCCCAGATGATCCACGGCTGCTTGGGATGCCAGTACGGCCCCCAGTTCACGCCCTGGTCGTCGGTGAGCTGAAACTCCCGCTTGCCGTCGAAGCTGACTACGTAGAGCTGCAAGTAGCCCTCTTTCTTCCGGTCGCTGCGAAAGACAATCCACCGCCCGTCCGGCGAAATGAACGGCCCGCCGTCGTAGCCCGGGGCGTTGGTCACTTGCCGCACCCCGGTGCCGTCGGCCCGCATGACGTAAATATCCGGGTCGCCGTCCCGGGTGCTGCAAAAGGCAATCCATTCTCCCCGCGGGCCGTAGGCCCCTTCGGCGTCGTAGCCTGCGGCGGTGGTCAGCCGGCGCAGGTTGGAGCCGTCGGGCCGGGCCTCGAAGATGTCCATGTACGGATCGAACACCCAGCGATACCGTTCCCGGCGTCCGCTGCGGCGCAGCTCCTCCTGCCGGCGGCGTTCTTCGGCTTCGGTTCGGGCCAGGTGCGGGTCCAGGTGGCTGGAAGCGAACAGAATCTTCTTCCCACTGGGATGGAAATACGCGCAGGTGGTGCGTCCCCGGCCGGTGCTCACCAGCCGCGGCGAACCGCCCGCAAGCTCCTGGGTATAGATTTGGTAAAACGGATACGATTGCGAAACCGCCTGGTAAATGATGGTCTTCCCGTCGGGCGAAAAGTACCCCTCGCCGGCCTTGACGAACCCGCTTGTTACCTGGCGGACGTTTTTCAGGTAGCGCGATTCATACTCGGTACAAGGGGCCGCTGCCGGTTTGGCGGCTTGCACGGCGCCGGCCAGGAACAAACCGCTCAGAACGGTTCCAATCACGTAGCGCATCGTTGGTTTCTCCGCATGGTTTCATCCGGTAGGTTACTCGGGCGGGCTGGAACGGCTGCCCTTTCCAATCTACGTTCCCTGCGGCCCGCTGGCGAGGCGAACTTCTCCCCGCCCGGGCGTTTTGCTCCCCGAGGCACCGGTGCGGTAGAATCCTCCGCACAGAGAAACGGCCCCACGTGGCCGGTTTTCCCCTGAAGGTTTCCACTCCTGGAGGAGAATCCCGCGGTGAATTGCTCCCTTGCCCGGCTTGTATGTGGCCTGTTATGCGGTGCGTTGGTTGGTCTGGCTGCTATTCAAGCGGCGGCCCAGTCCGACTCGCAAGCCCTGTTTCCGCCGGAGCTAGTCCAGTTCACCCCTTATCCCCACAACCCGGTCTTCACCGCCGCCGGCCCGGGACACTGGGACGTGCGCATTCGCGAACGCGGCTGGATTCTCCGCCAGGGGAACCTGTACCACATGTGGTTCACCGGCTACGACGGCACTCGGCCGGGCAAGAAAATGCTCGGCTATGCCATCAGCACTGACGGGCTGCACTGGACCCGATTCCCCGACAACCCGATCTATTCCCAGCACTGGGTTGAAGACATGATGGTCGTCCGCCACCGGGGCACATTCTACATGGTGGCCGAAGGGCTGCATGATCGGGCCCAGTTGCTCCGTTCCGCCGACGGCGTCCATTGGGAGCGGCTGGGCCGACTGGACGTGCGATTGCGCTCCGGCGAGCCGATCCCCGAGGGCCCCTACGGCACGCCCACGCTGTGGCGCGAACGCGGCACCTGGTACCTGTTCTACGAACGCCGCGACCGAGGCGTGTGGCTGGCCCGAAGCCGCGACATGAAAATCTGGACCAACGTGCAGGACGAGCCGGTGCTCGTGCCCGGCCCGGCCGAGCACGAAGCGGAGCTGATTGCCCTGAACCAGATTCTCAAGTACCGCGGCCGCTACTACGCCTACTATCACGGCCGGGGCCGCAAGCCCCTGTGGTGCACTTGCGTAGCCACCAGCACCGACTTGCGGCACTGGGTCAAGTACCCGGGCAATCCGCTGCTGCCGCCGCGAGAGAACAAATCCAGTGGCATCCTGGTGCACGACGGCCGCCGGTTCCGGCTCTACACGATGCACGACCAGGTGCACGTGCACTTCGGCCCGCCGTGCCCTGAACCGGAACCGGGAGAGTGAGAAAAACCGCTGCTTCGTCCTTACGAACCTTGCCGAACAGTTCCCGAAGCGCCGTAACCGGAGGAGAAAAATCGCTGCTTCCCCCGTGACAGAAGAGCCGAAAGGGATAAAATAGGGGAGTGACTGGTCCCGAGTCGGACTGGTCCCATCGGGCGGCTAGCTCAGTTGGTTAGAGCGCCATCCTCACACGGTGGAGGTCACAGGTTCGAGTCCTGTGCCGCCCAGTCGGTAAGCCCTTGTGGCAACAAAACTTGTGGCAAGTCGCGGCACAAAGCGGAATTAGGACCAACACCATCTTGGGGCACTTCCGCCCGATTCGCCCCTGTTCTTGGTTGTTCTGCAGTGCGTGGGCAGTGGAACTGGACTGCGGTCCAATCTGGGGAGGTGGACGCAGGCTTCTAGATGACCTGGCGGTGGGCCGTTTAATTATGGGTTTCTTCTTTTCCCGACGGAACCGGAGTAAACCCAGGGTTGACAACGTTCTCTGTCGCCTGTTTCTCCCGTATCGTGTCGTGTTTACCCCGTGTCGTGTTTGGCCGGTGCAACGGGACGAGGAGTCTTCAGGTTCGGCATCAGCTTTGCTCTGCGTTTGTCTCTGCGGGAGTACAGCTCTGGTTTTTGTGTACTCCTGCCTCTCCAGGCGGTATTAATTCGATCGGTCTTGGGTCAAACAACACCAACCAAAGACGTCCGACCTATCCTCACGTTTTCCTGTCCAGGGTACTAAACGGGCGATGAGCTCCAAGTGCCGAGTGCGTAAAAGGTTAAGAGCGTGTCGTCAAACTCTCCGGTCTTGCTCCAATCCTGGGGCGTGGCACTTGCGGGTGGAAGTTTTGTGACAGCCTCTAAAGACCTAAGCAATTGTTTTTGAGCTGAGCCAATTAGCAGACGGCTCGGTTCGGTACTTCGGCTCTCCCCGGACTTCAGTCCGGGGAGAACTGGAGAAGCCGGAGAAAAAACGTTTGCTTGTTGTTTTTCCTCCGGGAGCTTCAGCTCCCGGCTCGCCGCGTCGTCCTCCCCGAGCTAAAGCTCGGGGCTCGCCGTTTCCTAGAAAGCGTTTATTCCTGCCCGGTGCGGAAGCACCCAGTCGCCGACGACTGTGCCGTCCTCCGCCGGCTCAAGCTGGCGGCTCCCCGGTTGCAAGAATCAGCGTTTGTTCTTGCACCGGAGCGGCAGCTCCTTGCTCAAGACGCAAGACGCAAGACCTAACCGCCGGCGCATCAGCGGGCCGGGGCAGTCGGTTCCATCTGGAGTACGCGGCGCAGTGTTTCCAGCAGCACCGGGGGATCGAACGGTTTGACGACGAACTCCGCCGCCCCCAGCGAGATGGCTTCCCGCAAAATCTCCGCCTGGTTCAGCGCGCTGACGACCACAATTTTGGCCTGGGGATCGGCCGCCAGGATGTGCTTCAGCGCGTGGCGTCCGTCGTATTCGGGCATGACCAGGTCTAGGGTCATGATGTCGGGGCGGTGCTGCATGTACTTTTCCACCGCCTCCTGGCCGTTGGTGGCTTGATCGACGACCTGCCAGCCGGCTTCGGTCACCGTATCGACGATCAACTGGCGGATGATGGCTGCGTCGTCTGTAACCAGTACTCTCGGTTTCATGGTTTCCGGTCCTTGCAAGTCAGTCGCATGCGGAGCATCCGGGGGCCGGGGCCGACACCGCTGGTGAGGGCGGAGGGGTCAGATGACCACCGGCTCCTGCCCGGCGATGCAGACGGTCAGTTCCCCCGTGCTGCAATCCAACGTCACGCGGCGCCCTTTCTTGCCGCCGACGTGTTCGCCGGCCAGTTTCAGCCCTTCCTGTTCCAGCGCCGCGTGGACGGTGGCAATGTTGTCCTTGCCCACCTGGATCACCCGCGACTGGCTGAACATCGACGCCCCGCCAGCCAGCTTGACCACCAGTTCGTCCTTGGGTACGCCGCGAATTTTGAACTCGCGCAGCATGGCCGGCACGACGCGATCGGCAAAATTGGAAGCCGGCCCTTGCCGGTTACCCGCGCGCGACAAAACCACGTGGGCCATCGCGCCCAGTTTGCCACGCGGCCAGTACATGGTCACGGCCACACAGGAACCGAGGATGGCCGTGAGCATATCTGGTGCTCGGGCAAAGTGCTGCTGCCCCATGCCCACGTTGATCTTCTTCGGGGATTCGGTCTTCAACGACATTCGTCTTCTCCCGCTGCGATCCTTCCAAGTGCGTGCTTCTCGTGTTCCGAAACGGCTGCAAGAAAACGACCCATTGGCACCGAGGACAAAGTTCGCCTCTGTAGCCTAGCTTTTTTTCGCTTACGAGGTGGTTTCCTGCGAGGGAAACAAGGCGTTTTCGAACAGTTCCCGCAGCTCCTGGGTGGGCACGAAGATGACGTGCCAGTCCAGTTGCTGTTCTTCCTGCCAGAACCGGGTGCGGCACAGCAGCACCTCGGGCGAATAGAGGGCCTGTTCCATCAACGCCTGCTCCAGCACGCTGGCCCCGTAGTCCTGGATGAAAAACGGAGGCGAGGGGACCAGCTCGCGACTGACCACGCGGTTGATGGCGTTCATGTAGGCGCAACCGAGGATGTTGCCCGTTTCCATCAGGGCCGACTGTTCCAGTTCGGTCCACTCGGTCCCGGTTTCCAACGGCCGATGCAGCAGCAACGACGCGAGCTTGCGGCCGTTTTCTTCGTCGAAGCAGAGGATGATCGAGCCGCCCAGCTCGTCGTCCATGGTCAGCACGACCATGGTAAGCAGCTCGTCGCCCAGGCCCAGCACTTCGATGGCCTGGTCCAGCGGTACTTCTTCCACGGCGTCCAGTTCCAGGGTGATGGCCCCCCGGGTCCAGCGGCTCATGGCGGCCGAGGCTTCGTGGGTGGCCAGCGTGAACAGTTGGCGGATACGTTCCAGGGTTTCCTGGCGTGCGGAAGTGTCGGCTGGCGAGTTCATGCACTTACTCCTTCCAAGGGTTTGTTGGCGGAAAGGGAAGTGGCCCCGTGCACAGCGGCGGCCACGTCCAGGATCAAGCCCACGCGACCGTCGCCCAGAATGCTTGCTCCGGCGATACCGGGGACGTTGCGGAAGTTGTCGGCCAGGGATTTGATTACTACGTCCTCTTCGCCCAGGATGTGTTCCACCGGCAGGCCCAGTTCCATGCCGTCGCAGCGGAGCAGCACGAGCGTAAGCGGCGGCTCCAGCTTGCCGGCGGGGTTCTGATCGTTCCAATGGAACAGTTCGTCCAGATGGACCACCGAGATGGAACGCCCGCGCACGTCGGCTACCAGGCGGCCCTGCACGGTGGAAAGCTGGTCGGGACCGGCCATGACGATTTCATCGACTGACTCTAGCGGAATGGCGAACACTTCCTGGTGGATGCGCACCAGCAGGCTGGGCAGGATGGCCAGTGTGAGCGGCAAGCGTATCGAAAACGTGGTTCCCTGGCCCGGCTGGCTTTCCACTTCCACCGAACCGTTGATTGCTTCCACCTTGGACCGCACGATGTCCATCCCCACGCCGCGCCCGGAGATTTCGGTCACTTGCTCGGCGGTGCTGAACCCCGGACGCCAGATCAACTGGTAAATCTGCTGCGTGGTGAGCTGTTCGGCTTCGGCCGGGGTGATGACTTCCCGTTCCAGCGCTTTTTTCAGGATGCGATCCGCGTCCAAGCCCCGGCCGTCGTCCTTCACCTGGATGACGATGCTGCTGCCGCGGTGGAAGGCGTCCAGGGTGATGGTTCCCCAGCGGGGTTTACCGGCCGCTTCGCGTTGCTCGGGCGGTTCGATTCCGTGGTCGGCCGCGTTGCGCACTAGGTGGATAAGCGGATCGGCCAGTTCGTCGATCATCCGCTTGTCCAGCTCGGTCTTTTCTCCCTGGATGTTCAGACGAATGTCCTTGCCAGTCAGCCGGGTAATATCCCGGACGATCCTGCGGAAGCGGCCGAACAGCGGCCCGATGGGTACCATCCGCGTTTCCATGGCCGTTTTCTGCAATCCCTGGCTGATGCGGTCCATCTGGTGAGCCACTTCCGACAGGTCGTTGGCCAGGAAGTTCAAACGACTCAGTTGCCGCAGACGTTCCTGGACCGCTTGCAAATTGGCTTCGATCCGCCGCACATGGGTGCGGAGCGACTCCTGGGCCGCCTGACACAATTGACCTTGCTGGTCTGCGGCCTGCTCGATCCGCTGCAAGGACTCGAACACGTCCTGCAGGATGGTTTCGGCCCGGCCGCTGCGGCTGGACTGGCGAATCTGCTCGCAAAGCTGCGAGAAGCGCGCCTTGGTGATGACCAGTTGTCCGGTCAGATTCATCAACTGGTCCAGCCGGTCGATGTCCACGCGGAGTGTTTCCGAAGGACGGCGAGGGGGATCCCGGCGGGAGCTTTTCGCTGCGGACTTGGGGGCCGGGCCCGACTGGGGCTGCTGCGTCTTGCTCCCGGACTCTGCCGCGGCAGAAGCTGATGCGGGTGCAGCCCCGGCACCGCCGTTGCCCATCTCGGCCGATTCTTCTTCCGGGGAGCCGAACGGCTCCAGCACCACCTGCGTTACGCCAACGATGTGCAATTGTTTACGCAGCGATTCGGCGTCGGTTTCCGTGTGCAACGCGAAAAAGAGGTTTTCGAACTCCTCGGGAGATTCCAGTTCTTCCAGGTTCGGCTCGCAATAGAGCACCTTGCCCAGCCGGTGTAGTTTTTCCACCACCAATTGGGCCTTGAGGTCCTTGAGCGGGAATTGGGCGTCGAACTGCACCCAGCCCAGGTAGCCCTGGTCGTATTCGCTGATCTTGGCCCGCATCCGCACCTGATGCTCCTGGAACAACACGCTGCCGTCCCGCGAGCCGGTCTCGGAGGCGGATGCTGTGGTGGAGGAAGCTTCCGGCTGCGACTCGGACGGTGCCTGCCGGCTGCCGCCGGAGACGGCTTCCATCAGGCGGTGGGCCACGTCGTTGAAGTTTTCGGTGCTGGGCGTCCCCTGCTTCAGTCCGTCGATGTAGCTCCGCAGTGCGTCGGCCCCGGCAAAGAACGCTTCGATCAGCTCCGGGGTAATCTTCAGGTGGTTTTGGGTCAGCTTTTCCAGGGCCTCTTCCATCATGTGGGCCAGCTTGGAAGCCCGATGCAGCCCGATGCTGGCCGCCGACCCCTTGAAGCGGTGCGTGTTGACCAGCAGCGTCTTGGGGGCGTCGGGCTGGCCTTGTTCCAGGCCCAGCAGCGCCTCGTTCATCTGGTCCAGGGTTTCGTCGGCTTCGTCGACGAAGATGGCCAAATACTTTTCCGGCACCTGGGCGTCATCCTGCACGCCGGCGAAGTAATCTCGAGGCTGCTCGGCTGTGTCCGGCAAGGTGGAAGGCACGTCGGGGGACTCCGTTTCCAGGGCTTGTGGTTCGGGTTCCGGGGCCGTATCTGCGGGCTGTTTCGGCGTTTGGTTGGCCTTGGCCGAGCTGGCAGCGGTCATCGCGGGTTCTGCGGTCACGGCGGGTTCTTCAGGCGCCGTCGGGCTGGGGTCGTTCTGGGGCGGCGTTTTCTCATGCCGGGACTCCTGGTCCGGCTCCAACGCTTGCCGCAGCAGCGTTTCGATCCGTTCTAGCAGCGTTTCGGGACCGACGACTTCCGTTTCCGGCTCTTGCAGTTTGCGAATCAAGCCGGCCAGGATGTCGTAGCTGTCGAACAACAGCTCGAGGACCTCGGCAGTAAAGGTCATCTGCCCCTGCCGGGCAGCGTCGAAGATGTTTTCCACCTTGTGGGTCAAGGTGTTGATCTCCGACAACCCCAGCATGGCCGAAAGCCCCTTGATGCTGTGGGCCGCCCGGAACATCTCGTTGATTAGGTCGGGGTCGCAGTTGTCCCGGTTCAGCTCCCCATATTGCTGGACGAGTTCGTCCAGATGCAGCAGGTTGTCGTTCAGGACTTCCAGCAACCGCTGCGATTCGTCCAGGAAATCGGCCAGCAGCTCCTGGTAATGCTCGTCCTGGATGTAGTGCCCGTGGTCGGACATAGCACCCTCTCCCCAGTCTTCGGCGCGCGAGGGCAAACTAGCTGCCCGGTTTCTGGAACAGCCAGGGATAAACCCGCTTCAATGGTCCCCGGATGTTGGCGATTCCTTCGGCCGCTCCGGTCAGCAGGTACGCTCCCGGCTGCATGGCCTTGGTGACGTGGGCCAGTACTTTCTTTTTGGACTCCACGTCGAAGTAGATGAGCACGTTTTTCAGCACCACCAGATCGAACGGTCCTTCCCGCATGGGATCCAGCAGGTTGTGCTGTTTATAAGTGATCCAGCGGGTGAGCATCGGCTTGGCCTGCCAACGCTGATCGTCCAGTTGGGTGAAGTAGCGTTTGCGATACTCTTCCGGCACCCGGCCCATGGCCCGAGTGCCGAACGTGGCCTGCTTGGCTTGCTCCAGCGCTCCGACACCGATGTCGGTGGCCAGGATGCGGATGTTCCACAGGTGGGCGTTGGGCAGCTTGGCCGCGATGCAGCAGGCCAGCGTGACCGGCTCGTCGCCCGTGCTACAAGCGGCCGACCAGATGTGCAGTTTCCGGGGCCGCTTGCCGGTGCGGGCGTCCTTGGCCAGTTGGGCCAGGAACTGGTCCTGGAACCACTCCCAATGCGCCTCGTCCCGGAACAGAAACGTTTCGTGGGTGGTGATTTCCTGCAGGAAGGCGTCCCACTCCGGGTCGCTTTCGTCGATGCTTTGTACGTACTTGAAGTATTCCTCGAAGCTCTTATGGCCGGTTTCCCGCATCCGTCGCCGCAGGCGGTTGGACAAGAGGGCTTTCTTCTGGGGCGACAGACGGATGCCGGTTCGCTGGTAAACGAAGTCGGCAATCTTGGCCAGCAACCGGTCCGAAATCTGTTTGGCGAGCACCTTCTGATCCACGGTTTGAGCCCTCCGGTTTGAAAGACGGGCAGGAAGTTACCCCTCAAGGGGACAGAAAAGAACCGGGGCAGAGTCCAAGGAAAACGGACCCTGCCCCGGCTTCGGACGGTGAGGAGTTCCGATCCAGGGCAGGCCGGATCGGGACGTTAGTCTTCGATCTTGAACCGAGCCACCAGCTCGCGCAGACTGGCCGCCTGGGCGCCCAGTTGCTCGCTGCTGCTGGCAAGCTGCTCGCTGCCGGCGGCCACCTGCTCGGTCACTTCCGAGACGTTCTGAATGGCGTTGGAAACTTCCTGGGCGTTCTGAGCCTGAGCCACGGTTGCCTCGGCGATCTTCGAAATCTCCTTGGCCGTGGCTTCCACGCCTTCGATAATCCGCTTCAGTGCCACGCCAGTCTGGCTGCTCAGTTCGGCGCCGTCTTCGACCCGCTTGGTCGATTCTTTAATCAATTGCGAGATTTCCTTGGCCGCTTCGGAGCTGCGCTCGGCCAGCTTGCGCACCTCGTCGGCCACCACGGCGAATCCCAGCCCGTGCTCACCGGCCCGAGCAGCTTCGATTGCCGCGTTGAGGGCCAGCAGATTGGTCTGGCTGGCGATTTCGGAAATGACCTGGATGATCTCGCTAATCTGCTCGCTGGAGCTTTTGATCAGCTCCATCGCTTCGATGGACTTCTGCACGGCCACCCCGCCCTCTTCGGCCAGCCGGGTGGTGTCCTTGGCCACCTGGTCGGCCTGGGTGGCGTTGTCGCGCACCGCTTCGATGTTGCGGGTCAGTTGCTCGATCGAAGCGGTCATCTGCTCCACGCTGGCGCTTTGGGTCTGCGCCCCTTGGGCCAGCGTTTGCGAGCTTTCGGCAATCACCCGCGACCCCTCGGTGAACTGGGCGGCCGCTTCGACAATCTCGCCGACGATGCTCTGCAGATCGCTGAGCATCTGTCGCAAGCCTTGGCCCAGCTCGCCCACCGGGTCGTCGCCATCGACGGTCACTTCCGCTGTCAGGTCCCCTTCGGCCGCCCGGCGTACTACGTCCAACAGGGCGTCGATCCGCCGCCGCAGCTCTTCCTGAGCCCGGCGTTCGTCTTCGATCCGCTGCTTTTCCAGCTCGCGGGCCTTGACCGCCTCGGTGATAATTTCCCAGGCAATCATCGGACCGGCGTAGTTGCCCTGGGTGTCGTAGATGGGCGAAGCGGTCAACCGGATCCATTCATTGCCCAGTTGAAATTCCGCCGTATGGGGCAGGTTTTTCGGATCGGAGAGAATCCGCCGCTGGTGGGCGGGGTTTTTGTGGAACACGTCGTAGGACTGGCCCACGATCTGATCCACCGGCATCGGCAACTGGTCTTCGATAGTCTTGAGCGTGCGGTAGGAAGCCGGGTTCATGTAGGTAATCGTGCCTTCGCGGTCGGCCAGCATGATGTTGATGGGCACGTTTTCCACGATGGCCCGGTTCCGCGCGGCGGCTTCCTCCAGCTTGAGCTTTTCGGTTACCACTTCCCAGGTGACCATCGCCCCGGCGTAGTCGCCGCTTTCGTCATAGATGGCCGTGGCGTGCAGATGCAGCTTTTCGTCAGCCAGCTCGATTACGGCCTGGTGAGGCAGGTTGCTGGGATCCGACAGGATACGGCGTACCCGACGAGGATCTTTGTGGAAGATGTCGATATTCTGGCCCACAATCTGATCCACCGGCACCGGCAACAGGTGCTCGATTTGCCGCATGGTGTTGCGGCTGGCCGGGTTCATGTAAATGATGTTCCAGTCCCGGTCGGCCACCATGATGTTCAGTGGGATGTTCTCGGCCACCGAGCGGAAGAAGGCCAAATCCAGCCCCTGGCTCTTGGCGCTTTTGCTGCTCTTTTTCTTCGGAGTGGCTACGGCTTCGACCATTTTGCAAAGCTCCTTTGTTTGGAGAGGAAAGGCTTTACCAGTACCCTTCGGGTTCAGCTCGCGGCTAACTCCAGCCGGGCCGCGACCGGCTTACTCGGCGATGGTATCGGTTGTCGCGGAGGAATCGGTTAGTTCCTGGTCCGCGTCCACCAGGATCTTGTCCACGTCCAGCAGGATCAGCAGCCGACCGTCCAGACGCACCAGACCGGTCAGGCATTCCCGGCCTACCTTCCCCACCGTGGGTGGCGGCGGGGCAATCTGCTCCCGGTTGATCCGCAACACTTGGTTGACCGCATCGACGATCATCCCGATCGTCTTCTCCTGCACGTTGAGCACGACAATGCGGGTTTCGTCCGTCGGCTCCTGCGGCGGCAAACCAAACCGCAGTCGCAGGTCCAGGATGGGGATCACCGTGCTCCGCAAGTTGATCAGCCCTTTGATGTACGGCGGAACCTGGGGCACGCGGGTGATTTCACCCATCAGGATGATCTCCTGCACTTTGGTGATCTCCACCCCGTACTCCTCCTGGCCCAGCCGAAAACTGACCAACTGCATCGTCCCGGTGGTTTCCTCCTGGCGGGATTCGGCAGTCGTGACTTCGGCAACCGTGGACACTTCGGAGTCTCCTTGTCCAGCAACAACGAACAGCACCCGTGGCCTGAGAACCAGAGAAAGGCCTTAGCCGTGTAGCCAAGCAACATATAGGTCGCCTCCCAGGAGATGAGGAACTGTTTGCCCTAAAGAACAGGGGGATTTTCTCCGGTTGGCGTCCGGGTGTTCCTGATGAAGCGGATCTGCGGCCTGTACCTCAAATGAAGAGGATTCCTACCGTTTCTCATTTGACAGTCGCGCAGGGCAACCTATGGTTGGTCAGAACGCCCGAGAGGGTTGTACCGAATGCCCGGCCTGATCCGGCAATTCGGCAACACCGCCCTAAAAACACATCGCTGACTCGATCCACAAAGGAGACTGCCATGCGAGTTCTGGTTGCCGACGATTCCAGCACCATGCGCAAGATCATCATCCGCTCCCTGCTGGCCGTAGGCGTGGACGGCGCCGTGGAAGCGGCCGACGGGAACGAAGCCCTCGAACTGTTCAAGCCCGGCGAGTTCGACCTGGTGCTGACCGATTGGAACATGCCCGGCAAGAACGGGCTGGAAGTGGTTCAGGCCATCCGCGCCCAGGACCCGAACGTGCCCATCATCATGGTCACCACCGAAGCCGAAAAAGGGCGCGTGCTCCAGGCCATCCAGGCCGGCGTGTCCGACTACCTGGTCAAGCCCTTCACGGCCGACACCTTGCGCGAGAAGCTGGAAAAACACGGCTGCGGTGTCTGAGCCTCCGAGCCTGAACGGACTGCGACGCCGGGCCTTGCTCGCTCGTCCCCTCCGCCGGTTCGCCCCTGCGGCAAACCGGCGGTTTTTCGTGCCCAAAGATTGAATGAAAGCGTCGCTGTCTAGAAAAGGAGCGGCCATTCCTGTTCCGGCAATCTCGGATTTTTTTGTAAAAGCCCCAAAGTTTGGCGGTGAACCTCCGGATTGCACGCAGCAAACCCCCGACTTCCGCTGGCGGAGCACAGTGCGGACGTCGCCACTAGGAGCTTCCGCAACGGAAAGTCTTGCGTCTTGAGTCTTGGATCTTGAGCATGGTGCTTCCGCACCGGGAGAGGGTGGAGGCTTGGGGGCGTGGAGGG
>WFOE01000051.1 GCA_015488215.1 Planctomycetales bacterium | reverse complement strand
TCCACGCCGTCTTTGCGGTGGACCTGGACCACCTGTTCAAACAGCACTTGGGCCGGGGCGCAGCCCAGCATGGCCTGGCGCTGGCGTTGCTCCGGATCAGTGTCGGTGCCCACGTGCTTGAACACGTAGATCGGCTCGCGGACGGTCATCACGCCCTTGCTGGCCGAACGGTCGTGCTCATACATGTTGAGAATCGCCTCAAAGAGCAGCTTGAGATCGTCGTGTGTGAAACCGGTCTGTTGGGCCAGGAAGGCACTGATGAACCCCTTGCCCAAGAATAGCCCGTAGGGAATGAGCGACTTGCGCCCCATGGTGCGGAGCTCGTCTTCTTTTTGCTCGGCTTCCCAGGCTTCGTAGTCGGCGCTGCTCTTGGCTCCGCGCACTTCGGCGGCAACGGCCATCCGAGTTATCGCTACGTCCTGGGGCAGCACCGGATCCACAGAGCGGGCGAAGGCCACTTGCACCGGGCCGCGCACCTGGCCGGCATTGGCTCCGGTGGACATTACGGCGCCGAAGGTGCGTACGTCATAGAAATTCTGGCACATCCATTGCCGGGCCTTTTCGACTTGGGCCTTGTTGGCTCCCTTTTTGCTATCCGGGAGCGAACCGTTGGCCTCTTCATGCGCCCTGGCAATCGGCGTGTTCAGGTTCGAGGCGTGCTCCACAAAGATGGCATAGGGCATCCGGTTGCCGCGGGCCACCTGCACGTAGTTGCGGATGCGGCGTTTGAGGGCCACGTCGGAGACCAGCCCGTGCATGTCCTGCGGGTCGAGCCGGGGGGCGTTGCCCGCGTCCGGATCGCCGTTGGGATTGCCGTTTTCGCAATCGAACAGGAACAGGAACTCGTAGCGGTTGGTAATGGGGGTACTCATGGTCACTCTCCTTTAGGTAAGGGTCGGGGTTTAGAATGGGTGACGAATCAGGTTTTTAGGATGCGGTGGGTTTTATTGTTCTGCTTGTTCCGCGGTTTGTTCTTCGCCGGTTTTTTCCTTGTCTTCGCGATGGGCCATCTGGTGGTAAAAGCCCAGGGCGAACACGGTTTGTTCTTCCAGCGAGAGCGTGCGGGGCACGCGTTGGTCGAGTTTGCTGCACAACTCGGCCAGTTGCCGGTCGAACCAGATTTGCAGCCCCTTGTCGATTTTGGGCAGGTGGGCAATCTGAGCCGTGCGGATTAGCCGGCCCAGCACCAAAGCGGGCGTGGCACTGGCGGCAGCAAAGTACCGCTGCACCACCCCGGCTCCTACGTCGCCCAGGGCTGCTTGCTGGATTCGGGCCAGGATGGCCATGACCCGGCCGCACAGATAGGCCGGATCCCGTTCCAGTTCGTTCAGTTCTGCGGTCATGTCAGGGCTCCTTTCGTTACGAAGACAGAAGGCTTTCAACAAACCGAACCTTGCGTGACGCGGGACTTCGTCCCGGACGATGTCGCTTTTTATCCGAGCCAGGGTTTGCGCCATCACCTGGTAGGGAATCGCTTCGCCCGCCACCGCACAGCGCCACAGCGCCGCGGCCAACGGGGCCGAAGCGTCTTTCAGTTCGCGGACCGGGGCGGCCAGCACCGCATTGAACTTGAAGGCGTTGACCACACTCCGCCCGTTGCGTTCCACGATGCTCAGGTCGTCGAACCATCGGTTGACGTTTTCAACCAGTTGTTTGAACTGCCCTTCTTGCCAATCGCGCACCACCACGCGGCCGGCGTTGGCCGAGAGCGTGAGCGTATAGAAGCGGCAGTCGGCCAGATCGGGGCGCTGGCCGGAGCGGATAGCTTGCAAGGCGCGCCTGGCCCGCGTTTCCGCCTGGCGCCGCTCCAGCTCCGAATCGCCGGATGGTTCTTCTTCGGACTCTTGCGAACCCCAGCCGGCGAAGTGGTCTTGCATGGGGTCAAGCTCGTCGGGGACCGAGCCGCTGTACCAGTACACCACCCGAACTCCGGCCAACTGGTAGCTGCGGTTGCGGAGCAGGTCGTTCAGCGCGGTCACGTAGGTCTTGACCGCTTGCTGGCTCATGGCGGCGTTGGCCCCCTGGCTCAGGCCGAAGGAAGTGAACGCGTCCTTGTCGAACCCGGCTACCACGTCGCCTGTGGGTTGTCCGCCCACGCTGGCCAGTCCTTTCACCTTGTCGTGCGTCGGCTGGGGGCGGACCGTTTCGCCGGTCAGGAAGCACTGCATCCGCTCGGAGGCGGTTTTGCGTTTTCCCCTGGCCGGAGCCTTTTCGCTTCCGGCCGTAATCTGGCGGAACTTTTCCCGCCACCAGGGGTGCCAGGAGTCCTCGGCCACGAAGATGCGCAGGTCCGAGCCCGGCTGGGTTACGGCAAAGGTGGCCGCATCGGTCGGTTTGGCTCGTTTTTCTTCCAGAGCTGCCCGAATCCGAGCCAACGTCTCCTGGTCGGCCAAAGCCTGGGCGATTGCACCGAGTTCGGGCACGCTCTCGGCCGCCTGGCGGAGCAGGTCGAGGAAGAACTGGTGCTTGGGCAGCGTTCTTTCGCGATCCTGCTCGGTTTTGCTTAGCAGCACGACTGTTTGCAGGCTTTCCAACAGAAAATGGGATCGCCCACCGCCTTGGAGCCAGCTCGCCGGAGCATCGGGGCAGCGAGGGAACAGTTGCCCTTTGCTTTTGGGATTGTCGCCGTCGAGCATCTGAACACCGACAAACTCCCCTTGGGGCGTGAACATCAACAGCCAGCGGGCCGGCTTGGGCGAAAAGCCCGGTTCCACCGACAGGTTTTTCTGCTGGGCATACTCGACCAGAGCATGAAGCATGGCAGGGGTCTCCTTTACTCGGGCTGGGGTTTGCGCACCTGGGGGCTATCGAACGGGGGGACTTCAAGCACCCCATGTTCGATCCGCGCCTGGAACACCGTGATGAACGGCCTGGCGTCGGAGCCGTTGGTTTGCCGCAGATCGAACACGTCGTAGAGCATCCAGCCCAGGTCTTGGGAATAGTCCACGGGCTTGCCGTCCTGCTCGGGCTGTTCCAGGTAAGAGAAAAAGGCCACAAACTCCCGGCAGCCCAGGTACGGCTGCTGGAAACACTTGCCCTGGGTGGCCCGGCGGACGAACTGGGCATCGTAGGCGTTTTGTTGCGATTCGTAGCCGGGCCGGGGAACAATCCGGGCCGTCAGGCGGAACTTCGGGTCGCGCAGGGCCATCGTCTGCCGTTGGGTGCGTCCGCGCTGGTCGGTTCCCAGCAGGAACTTGTCCCCGTCGGCCCAAAGCGGCTCCGGCTCGGCCTTACCGGACATCCACCGCTTGACTGCGGCTGCGGGCACCTTGTCCTTCACTTCGTTGCGGCGCAGGGCAAGGTAGCTGGGCCAGGAGAGCAGCTCGATACGCTCCACCTGCCAGTAGAATTGCGGCTTGAAGTAGATCGCCTCGAAGATGCCCCGAGCGGCACTGGGCGTAGGGCACGGATAGGAGTACCGCTCCACCTTCATCTCCGGGCGAGTGAAACAGGCAAAATCGCCTCGAACTTTCAGCGTGTGGCTTTTGCCCATGGTTCACCTCCTTTCTTGCGTCAAATCACAAACGGGTCGAACGAATCGGTGGTAAGTCCAACCAACGGATCGTACGCTCCCGGGTCCAGAAGCCTAAACCACTGGGCCTGGTCGTTCTCCAGTTCCTGGCGGCGGCTGAACTGAATCGGTTCCAGATAGTTCCAGATGTCCGCCTGGGGGTCCGGGCGGTAGATGTTCACCGCATACGGGGTCGCCCGACCCATCCAGCGGCGAATAGCCCCGGGGGTGAGCCGCGGGACCTGAAGCAACTCTCCTCGAAGTTCCTTCACCTTCTCTGGCTCGTAAGGCACGATGATGTTGATGGCGTGTTTGCTGATGAGCCGGTACTGCTGGGCCACCTCCTCGAAATTGCCACCTTGGATTGCATCCAGCAGCTTCGCCTCGTCGGCCCTAGTAAAATCGGTGCTGCTGCGGCCCGTGGCGGCGTACAGGTGCCGGAAGTATTCCCGGATTCGTTGGGGATTGTTGATGATTTCCTGCTGGTTCAGGTCACCTTGTTCGGCCAGCAGGTTGAGGAACGTTTCGGTGGCATCGACGGCTTCGCCGTACCCGGGCGGGTAGCTTCTTCCCTGGTCTTTGAGCTGGAAAACGACCAAGGTGCCTTGCTCCCGTTGCCCGTGGCGGTTGCAGCGGCCGGCGGCTTGAGCGACGGCTTCCAGCGGACCCAAGGCGCGATAGACCAGCGGGAAATCCAAGTCCACGCCCGCCTCCACACACTGGGTGGCCACGAGCCAAAGCGGCTGCCCGGCCGACAGCCGCTTCCGCACTTGGTCAAGTACCGCGGCACGATGAGCCGGGCACATGTTGGTGGAAAGGTGCAGCACGCCCCGGCCCAGGCGCTCGTGGAGCAATCGCGCCAGCGTGGCCGCGTGGCGTTTCAGGTTGACGATGCACAGCGTGGACCGTTCCTGCCCGGCAAGCTCGTCGGCCAGTTCTTCCGGGGAAAGGGGCTCCTGATGCCGCCAGCAGATGCGCACGCGCTGGGACGCCGGGCCGTAAAGCGGCGCCGGGTCGGGGACGATTTCCCGAGGCTGCCAGCCGGAGGGGGCAAGCTGCCGCACCCGATTGTCCAGCGCCTCGAAACTCGGCTGGGTGGCGGTGGCAAAAAGGACCGTGGACCCGTAGGGCCCCTGGGGATCGGCCAGTCGCGAGAGGGCCGCCAAGGTCGCCACGGCCAGATGCGGCGGCAGGGTCTGCACCTCATCGAACAGGATGACGCTGCGGGCCAGGCGATGCAGCTTGCGACAGCGCGAAGGGCGATTGGCAAACAGGGATTCAAAAAACTGTACCGTGGTGGTCAGCACGACGGGAGCGTCCCAGTTTTCGGCCAGCAGACGCGGCAAGCTGCGAGAGTAGTCCTCGGTGCCGGAGGTGTCGGGGTTTTCTTCGTATTCGGCCAGACTGTGGTGCTCCAGCACCGTGTGCGGGGAAAAACCGTTTTCCTGGGAAAAGATGCAGCGGTACACCTGGGCCGTCTGGTCGATGATGTTCAGAAACGGCATCACCAGCACGATGCGGCGCAGGTTGTGCCGCCGGGCATGGTGCAGGGCAAAGGCGAGCATGGCCAGCGTTTTGCCTGCCCCGGTCGGCGCAGCCAACGTGAAAAGCCCGGTGGGTTCTTCTGCCTTGCGGATGCAGTGGTCCAGCAACTCGTCGCGGATCCGTCTCATGGGCGAGTGGGCGTAGCGCTTCCGCATCTGGTCGATGTACTTTTCCAGTGCGGCGATGCCCTGTTGCACGTCCAGTTTGGGTCCGGGAGGTCGGGGGCGCCGGGGCTCTTGAGCGTTGCCGTTGAAGTGGGCTTCGGTCTCCAGAAAGTCAGCATCCACCAGGGCCGAAAACAGCATCCGCACATCGAGCATGTCGGCCACCAAGTGGCCATTCTCCGTTGGCCGAAATCCTCGGTGGATCGCAGGCAGCGAGAACCCATCGGCTTGGAACGCAGCGCGCATCGAGCCGACATCGGTGCCGGTGAACTTGTCGGCGTTGTGAGTCATCTGCCGGTTTATTTCCCGGCACAACAGCTTGGCCTTTCTATAAAGGCGAGATAAGCCCGCGTGGTGCCCCAGCACGGCCAGAGCTGGATAGATTCCCCAGGATTCATAATAGGCGGCCAGCGCCCCCGCCCCGGCCGACCAGTGATCCCCGGCCCGAATGTTTGCGTTGAACAGGTGCTGTTGGAACCGCTGGGTGTACTTGCCCAAATCGTGTAGTAGACCGGCGGCGCAGGCTTGCTCGTCGGCTCCGAACAGGGCGGCGAACCGGGCGGCCGTTTCGGCCACGCGGCGCAGATGTTCGCTCAACAGCTCGCAAACTCCCTGGCCATCGTCGTTGGCACTGTGCGCGTAATACTTTCGCGGACGGTTTCGGTCGTTCTGGTTCATGACGACGTTCTCCCCGATCTGAGTGCGAAGAAACGATGCCCTAGGCAGAGAACAGCGCGTGCCCTTTATGCCGGCAACCGGTCCTATCCCGGCGTGCGGTTCGACCTTCCCCCTGCCCCAGCCGCATGGCCGGTGCCCCCAGCGGGGTCAATCAGGCGGTGATAGGGCTTCCGTGCAAGAAGGAGCCGCATGCCCCTGGGCCGAACGCCTGCCCGGCCGATTCGCCTCTGGAAGCCGCAGCGGGCGTAATTGTTATCGGGGATTCTCGCCGCCGATGCAAGCAACCGGTCTGGAGAGGAGACGTGACCTGTTGCTTCCACTCAGGCCGCTGGGCCGCAAAAGCAAACCGCAAGCGGGAGCAAAGGAGAAAACGTTGAGAAAGTCTCTTCCGGCCACCAGACTGGTCCGGCGGCACACGGGCTGGGAAGGCATCTTTGTCACGCTTAGGGGGCGTGACGTGCACATCGTTGCCAAGATGGCGCCGTCATTGGGCGGCTTTGACGATGTCTTCCCAAGAGCACTTTTCCAGGTCCAGGCCCAGTTCCAGCAGGGCCTCGCGTGCTTCGGTCATGTGGACCGGTTCGCCGGGCAGTCGGGTGACGGTGAACGCGTCCGGGTCGCCCTGGCATTTGACTACGAACTTGGTGGGCGAATGGGAATCCGGCTCGAACCACAACTTGGCTCGCAAGCCAGGGCGGCGGACCAGCACCCGCCGAACTCGGCCGGTGCGCGGATGCACTACCTTGCGCAGCACAGTTTCGCTGACCCGACGCTGAGACAAAAACCAGGCTACAAGAGCCAACACCCCGACCACCGCCAACGAAAGCAGCAACCACTGCCACACGGCACTTCCCCCTTCATGCTGGCCCGCTGCAAGGGGGCGGGAAGCTGACGATGAACCGGAACAATCCGGCGACATACCACGGTCGTGTCGCCAATCCGTGACCTTTCCGCAACGCGGTACCGCGATGCCCGGCAATCCAGAAGTCCGCTTCCTGCCAGGAAAGCAGGGCCGGTCGCGGCTTCCCGTGCGGGGCTCCTTCTGTGGAATCTCTTGCTGTTTCAGGCAGCCGGGTTATCCGACTGGCGGTAAACCACCTTCGCAGCCGTTTTCCTCTTCAGGCGAAAACTTGACGCACCACATCCCTCCGGCCGGCGGAGTTGGACCCAACCGTGGGCCAGAAGCGTGGGCGTTGTAACGGCTCATCCCTGGAAACGGAAGGAAAGACAAAAGGACACCCTTGGCAAGACGTCGTCCCCATCCAACTCCTATTGTATCGGCTGCTCCGGCAAATCGAAACGTTTTTCCTGGAAAACGTCTCGCCGGGGACGGCTCGGTCCTGCTGTCGGTAAGCGGAGGCTCGAAAAGCGAGCGGCCAGAGGGTACACTACTCGTATCAACCAACGCTGATTGTTCCCCGCCGGTGTCGTGGCCCGCCACGCGGCACCACGTGGAGGCTCGCCGAGCCTCGCCCCCCGAGAGCTACTGCCCGCATTGCTTATCGACAGGATCGGCTGATGAACTCCTCAGCTCGTTTGCCTGCGCCGCGTCTCGTCTCGACACCTGCTTTTCGGAGTACCGTGTTTCTTGGCAGACGGATTGCACTCCGACGTCTTTCCGCCCCGCGCATTGCCGCGTGGAGCCTGCTGGGGGCCGTGATGTTTCTGGCCACTGGCTGCATGCGACAGGAGCCCAAACCGCCGCAGCCCAAGCCACTGGTGAAGGTGGTGCCTGTGGCCCGAAAAGAGGTAGCTCCGGAAGTAACCCTGGTGGGCACGGTGGTGGCGTTCCAGACCTCGCGGGTGGCCTCCGGCGCAGCGGGGCTAGTGCAGTGGTATCCGCATCGTCCGGGCATGTTTTTGCGTAAGGACGAAGTGCTCGTGCGGCTGCGGAGCACCGACGTGGAACTTCAGCTTCAGGCGGCCCGGGCTTTGGAAAAAGAAAAACGTTACCGCTACGAAGAACTACGCCGTGGGGCGTTGCCCGAGGAGATTGAACAGGCCAAGGCGTTGCTGGAATCGGCTAAAGCCCAACTGCGGCTGGCCGAAGGGCGGTTCCGCCGGGCCCAGGTGTTGTTCGACTCGGGCACAATCAACCAGGAGGAGTTCGACCACGTGCGGACCGAGCTGGATCAGGCCCGACAAAACGTCGTGGCCCGCCAGGCCGCTTACCAGCTCAAGCTCAAAGGCACTCCGGCCGAACAACTCCAGCAGGCCAAGGCAGCCTGGGAAGCCCAACAGGAGGAAGTGCGCCGCCTGGAAGAAGAGCTGGCCAAGCGGACAATCCGCGCCCCCTTCGACGGCTACCTGGCCGAAAAACTGACCGAGCCGGGCCAATGGGTCCACGTGGGCGATCCGGTGGCTTTGCTCATCAACCTGGACGTGGTCGAGGCGGTGGTCCAGGTGGACGAAAGCTATCTGCCGCTGGTGCAGTTGGGCCGTGCGGTCCAAGTCCAGGCCGACGCTCTGCCCGGCCCCTATCGCACGCTACAAGGGACCGTGGCCCGAGTGGTCCCGCGGGCCCAATGGGAACAAGGTAGCCGCAGTTTTCCGGTCCACGTGCGGATCGAAAACCCCAAGCAAAACGACCAGCCGCTGTTGAAAGAAGGGATGATGGTCCGCGTGCGGTTCCAGGGGACGCCGCGACGGTTGACCCTGGTGCCCAAGGACGCGGTGGTTCGCAGCTCGGGCCGCCCGCTGGTATTCGTGCTCAACCAGGATAACCAGGTGCAGGCGGTGCCCATCGAAGAAGGGCAGGCGTACCAGGGGTGGATCGAAGTCCGCTCGGGCAACCTGGAACCGCAATCGCTGGTGGTCACCGACGGAGCCGAGCGACTGCGTTCGTTCATGGAAGTGGAAGTCATGGCTCCCGAAAAGGAAAAAACCGAAGTGGCCCAGGAACCCGATTCGTCGCAAAGCGCCCGGCGGCGCGACGGCCCGCTGCCCGGCGGCGGATGAGCGCCGGAGCGGACGCTTGGGGGGCGTGGGGGCTTGGGGGGAGAGCTTCCGCTCCGGGCACGAATCGGCTTGCGGCTTGCGACCTGCGCTGTTGCGCGTGGAGCTTCCGCTCCCATGCGAGAACGAGCGCCAATTCTTGAAATTGGCGAGCCGCCGACTTGAGTCGGCGGAGCACGGCACGGCCGTCGGCCACTGGGTGCTTCCGCTCCAACGCAAGAACAAACGTAACCACAGACGCCAAAACGGCGAGCCGCCGACTTTCCTGGCCGAAACCGGTAAACCCTACTGGGAATCCCAGACCGATGAAACTGGTTGAGTTTTCCGTTTCCAATCCGGTCAAGGTGACCGTGGGCGTGGTGTTGTTGTGCATCTTCGGCACGCTGGGGTTGTTGAGCGTGCCGGTGCAACTGACGCCCGATGTGAGCAAGCCCATCATTTCGGTTTATACCCGCTGGCCGGGAGCCAGCCCGGCCGAGGTGGAAAAGGAAATCATCCAGCGGCAGGAAGAACAACTGCACGGGATTGAAGGCCTGCGCACGCTGGAAGCCGAGTGCCGCGACGGGGCCGGGGACATCGACATGGAGTTCCGCGTCGGCACCGACATGCGCGAAGCCCTCATCAAGGTGAACAACGCCCTGGGGCAGATTACCCGCTATCCCGACGACGCCCTGCGGCCTCGGGTGCGCACGGTCAACATCGACGATTCGCCCGTGTGCTGGATGGCGTTGGTGCCGCTGCCTCCGACCCGGGCCGAAGTGGAAGCGTTCCTGAAAAACCACCCGGAACTGCGAAGCGTGCTGCAAAAGTGCATGCACGGGGACCAGGTCGATATGCCCACGCTGTATCGCCTGGCCCAGCACGATCCGCGCCTGGAGCCGCTGGTGGCCCATTGTCCCGATCCGCGCAAGCTCCGGCTCTTTGCCGAAGACGTCATCGAAGCCGAATTGCGTCGCGTACCCCACGTGGCCAACGCCAACGTGTACGGCGGGCAGTATCCCCGGCTGGAAGTGCAGATCGACCCTGCGCGACTGGCCGCCCGGGGTATCACCATTGCCCAACTGCGCGAAGCGCTGGTGCGGGCCAACAAGGACACCGCCGGCGGAGACATCTGGGAAGGGAAACGCCGCTACGTGATTCGCACCCTGGGACAGTTCACTTCGCCGGAACAGGTGCGGCGGGTGATTGTGGCCTACCGGGACGGTTCGCCCGTGCTGGTACAGGACGTGGCCCGGGTGCGTCTGGCTTACGGCAAACCGCTGGGTGTGGTCCGCCAGCGGGGGATGCCCTCGATTGCCGTCAACGTGCAGAAGGAAGGCGACGCCAACGTGCTGGAGGTGATGGAAGGGGTGCGGGCCAAAGTGGAACAGCTCAACCGCACCGTGTTGGCCCCGCGCGGGCTGAAGCTGGAAATCGTCTCCGACCAGACCACGTACATCTACTCCTCGGTGCGGCTGGTGCGGAACAACATCTTCGTCGGCGGAGCGCTGGCCGTGCTGGTGTTGTGGTTCTTCCTCCGGCGGCTGCGGCCCACGCTCATCGTGGCGCTGAGCATCCCAATCAGCGTGGTCGGTTCGTTTCTGGTCATTCACCTGCTGGGGCGTTCGATCAACGTGATTACGCTGGCCGGGCTGGCATTTGCCGTGGGGATGGTGGTCGATGCAGCCATCGTGGTGTTGGAAAACATTTTTTCCCACTACCAGCGGGGCGTGCCCCCGCGTCTGGCGGCCGATCGCGGCACCACCGAAGTCTGGGGAGCCATTCTGGCCAGCACGCTGACCACGCTGGCCGTGTTCGTGCCCGTAGTGTTCGTGGAAGAACAGGCCGGGCAGTTGTTCCGCGATCTGGCCATCGCCATCAGCGCCGCCGTGGCGCTGAGCATGATCGTGTCACTAACGGTCATCCCCACGGCAAGCGCCGGCATCTTGCAGACCACCGCAGGCACGCGCCGCGGTAAGGCCCTGCCTGCGGCGGATGAGCCTGCGCGGGCGGATACCCTCCTGGGCCGGTTCACCGCCTGGGTGGTGCGACTTACGGACGCCTTGCAACAAGGGGCCATCTCCTGGCCGTGGCGAGTGGTTCTGCTGGGCGTGCTGGCCGCGGGCATCGGCTGCTTTCTGCCTGGGGAGTTCCGCCCCTGGGGCGAGTATCTGCTGTGGCGCCCCAGCCTGTTGGGACTGGCCGCCGGGGCGGGCCTGCTGGTGCTCCTGGCTCCGGTGGTGTTCAAAACGCCGCGCCTGGGACTGGTGGTGGCCATGATCGTGGCTTCGCTGGGGTTTTCCTGGCGAATGATGCCCGGGGCGGAATATCTGCCCGAGGGGAACCGCAATCTGGTTTATGCCCGCATCATGCCCCCGCCCGGTTACAACCTGGAAAAAATGATCCAACTGGCCGAAGTGATCGAAGAGCGCTTGCGCCCCTACTGGGAAGCCGCTCCCGGTAGCCCCGAAGAGGCCAGGCTGCAAGGGCCGCGGATTGCCAACTTCTTTCTGGTGGCCCGCAACACGGGCATGTTCATGGGAGGCCGGGCCGTGGATCCGGCTCGGGCCGGCGAGCTGGTCGAAGTTTTTCGCCGGGCCACGCAAGGGCTGCCCGACGTAGTCGCTTTCGTCGGCCAGTCCAGCTTGTTCGAGCGGAGCATCTCCGGCGGACGAACGATCGACATCCAGATCGTCGGCCACGACCTGGAGAAGCTGATGAGCTTGGGTCGGGAGATTATGGGCCAGTTGCAGCAGATGTTCCCGCCGGAAACGACGCGCACGGCCCTGCGGCCCATCCCTGCCCTGGAGTTTTCCACCCCGGAGCTGCGCATCCAGCCCGATCTGGTAAAGGCCGCCGAACTG
>WFOE01000050.1 GCA_015488215.1 Planctomycetales bacterium | reverse complement strand
TCGCTCGTGCTCGTACTCCTACTCGTACTCGTAATCGGTAGCTCGTTACGGCACCCAGCGAGCCTCGAGCTTTGCTTTAGCTCGGGGAGGAAAAACAACCGCAAGCGTTTTACTTGGCTTTCCCTGAACTGAAGTCCGGGGCTCGCCAAACTAAAGTCGGCTTGCGGCGTGTGACCTGCGCCTTGCGCGGAGAGCTCCCGCTCCGACGGTAAAGCAAACGTTCGTGCTCGTACTCGGATTTCGTACTCGGTAGCTCGTCATCGGCAATCGCGAATCGGTGGTCCGCGAGCGTGAGTCCCAGCCAGTTAACACGGACAGAGGTACTCCGATTCGCACTCGTGCTCGGCAGCTCGTCGTCGGCGACCAGGTGGAGACATTTTCTCAACCGGCCGAAGCGGGATTCCCGGGCGCTTGCTGTGATAGCAGCCGCCCGGGGGCCGCGGGCCATCTGCTCTAGAGTGCACGCTGGCCGGAGCGTATAATTCCGCTCCCTTTGACGAAGTGCCGCTGCGCGTCGGCGAACCGGCCAGGGAACGGTGTCGGGATGCCGGGAGAATCTGAACGCGCAGGGGCCGCGTGCCGTTTTTCGTCGGCGTCAAAGCTCAGGTGCTGCAAGGAGGCGCACCATGCTGCGCAGGCCAGGCCGAAAGTGGATCAGCCCGCTGGTGCTGATTGCGCTTTGGGCCTCCTGCGTCAGCTCCTCGCTGGCCGATACGGTGCGTTTGCGTCTGGTCTGGGGCGGCGGCCAGGGCCGCATCTGGCAAGGCCACGTGGTGGTAGAAGGGACCACCATCCAGGGCTTTGTGCCCCTGGGAGTCCAGGCGGACGAGCCGGGCTCGCTGTGGCAAGAGGGCAATCGCCTGGTGCTTCGGTCCCGGTCTCCTCGGGTTTACGACGGCGTGGACCTGGTCGTCTCCTGGCACCCGGAAGCCCAACTTCGGCTGATTTTGCATCCGGCCGGAGAGCCCCAGCCGGAAAAGGCTCAGGTGGTCCCGCTAAGTCGCCTGATTGAACGCCCCTGGGAATCCCCGCTCGATGAGCAGGGCAATCACCTGGTCGTGCGGCGACTGGGGGGGGATCGCCTTTGGCTCCAAGGGCCACTGCCCGGGCAGATTGTGGCTCCCGGCACTCCCATGCAAATGGCTCTGGCCTGGAACGTCTGGCAGCCGCCCGAAGGGGCCCGCGGCCAGTTGCTGCTGCGGCTGCGGCGCGGCCGGGACGGCGAAGTGCTGCGAGAACAACCTTTGGAATTGAACGACGTACCTGCCCAGCAAACGCAGCCGTGGTTCTGGCGTTGGGAAGCCCCGGCCGCTGAAGGCGTTTACACCCTGGAGCTGGAGCTCGTGCTGCGCCGCTGGCCGTGGAACCTGGGTCCGCAACGACGGACGTTGCTTGCCCGGCGGCAGTTTGTGGTGCTGGACGGCAAAAGACCGCTGCCCCCGTTGTCCCGGAGCCAGTGGCAGGAGGTCGCTTTGCTGGATGCGGCCAACCCTCGCTGGTGGCAACGTTGGAAAAGGCTGCGCTGGCCCCTTGCCGGAACCACCGGACAGGACGCCGAGCCGCATCCCGAACGCACTCCTTGGGGCGAAGTGGTCCGGCTGCCTCGGGGCCAAGGGCCAGTGGGCTGGACCAGCTACCAACTGCCCATCGGAGAAGTCGGGCAGCCCCATCTGCTGGAAGTCCAAGTGCCCCGGCATCTGAGCCAGACGCTGGCCGTGAGTATTCTGGAGCCGGATGCCTCGGGCCAGGTGCCTCCGATTGGAGTGGACTCGGGCGTGGAAAGCCACTTGCTGTGGACGCGTCCCCAACCCGGCTGGACCACGCATCGGGTACTTTTCTGGCCGCGGAGCAACATGCCGCTGGTGGTACTGGCCCACACGGACGAAACCCCGGCCACGTTCGGCAAGCTGCGGTTGCTGCGGCTGGCTCCCAAGCCGGAAAAGGACAACAATCCCGCCCCGGCTGGCAGCAGCCTGGCCGCGGAAGCAGACGGTCGGCGGCGCGTTCTGGCTCTGATGAACCGCCCCCTGTTCCCCGAAAACTTCTCCGCCACCGGAGGCGTGGACCCTTTCAGCGGCCGCAGCTTGGACGATTGGCTCACCTTCTACCAGGGCGGTACGCGGCTGGTGCAGTACTTGCAGTGGGCCGGCTACAGCGGCCTGGTGCTAAGCGTGTACAGCGACGGGGGGACCATCTATCCCAGCCGACTGTTGCAGCCCACCCCCCGCTACGACACCGGCGTCTATTTCGACACCGGGCAAGGCTGGCCGCAAAAAGACGTGTTGGAACTGCTCTTCCAGCTCTTTGACCGGCAGGGCCTGGTCCTGGTGCCGTCCGTGGACTTTTCTTCCCCGCTGCCGGAACTGGAACGGCAAATCCGCCGGAGCGAAAACAAGGCCCCCTACCGCTGGGTCAACCCGCAGGGAGAACTCTGGACCGAGCACTATCCTCCCCAGCGTGGGCGAGCCCCGTACTACAATCTGCTGCATCCGCAGGTCCAGCAGGCGATGCTCCGTGTGGTGGCCGAGCTGGTCGAGCGGTACGGGCACCATCGCTCCTTTGGCGGCGTGGCAATCAGCCTCAGCCCGGAAAGCTACGCCGTGCTCCCCTCCACTCCCTGGGGGATGGATCCGGCCACCGTGGAGCGTTTTCTGCAAGAAACCGGCAGGCAGTTGCCGCAGCCGGGGCTTTCTGCGCGCACGCTCCCTTACTGGGTGCTGCGGTCCTGGGGACCGGCGTGGCACCGCTGGCGGCAGGAGCAGGTGAGCCGCTTCTACGCCCAGGCGGCGGCACTGGTGTACCGCAAACGCCCGCAGGCCCGATTGTACCTGCTGCTGGGCGACGTGCTGCTGCGTCCCGACTTGCAGCCGCTGTTGCAGCCCCAACTGGGCCAATCGCCTCCCCAGCAGCGGCTCTGGGAGCAGTTGGGCCTGGATCTGCCTCGGCTTCAGCAACACGGGGTACGGGTGGTTTTGAGCCATCTGCGCCGTGCAGGCCACCGCTGGCAGCAAGGACGGCTGCAACTGGCCGTGCACGAAGTGCTCCGCGAAGCCATCCGCCAGCTCAAGCCCCCCGCACTGGGCTTCTACCACCTGCCGGAGGAAATTCCCATCCAGTCTCCGCCGGGGCAGACGCCTTTTCCCGGCGGGATTACCTGGCTGGTGTCGCAAATCGTACCGCTGCAAGAGCAAAATCGGCGGCGCTTCGCCACCATGCTGGCCCAAGGGGAATACGAAGAAATCATCGACGGCGGCTGGATGTTGCTGCTGGGCCAGGAGGAAGCCTTGCGCCCCTGGCTGACGGCGTTCCAGACCCTGCCGGCCCAAAGGTTCCAAACCCTAGCCGGAAGCGGGCAACCGGTGGTCGTTCGTTGGGCGAACCACCGGGACGCCTCGCTCGTCTATGTGGTTAACCCCACGCCGTGGCCTTTGCGAGTGCGGCTCACCTTTACGGCCCCCCCGCGATGCCAGGCCTGGCTGCTGCCTGAGCGGACTCCGCTGCCGGTCCAGTCCCTGCCCGATGCACAACAGGAACTGGAAGTCGAACTGCCCGGTTACGGATTGCAAGCAATCCGCTTTTCCGCCCCGGGGGTGGTCGTCCGCCGGGCCATGGTGCCCTTGGATTCCCGGATTGTACAAACGCTGGTGCAGACGGCCGACTCGTTGCTGGCCCGGCTGGGCCAACTGCGGCAACCACCGCAGCCGCTGCCCTTGCCGGAAGCCAGCTTCGAGCCGACCAACAAGACCGACGCCCCGACGCTGCGCACCTGGACCCTTTCGGCCCAGCCTGGAGGATCGGCCCAGGTGGACGCCCAGTTCCATCGCAACGGCCAGCATTCGCTGCGGCTGGAGAGCAGCTCGGGCGTGGTGTCGGCGTTGAGCCAGCCTTTTGCGGCTTCCGGCTCGGGACGCCTGGCCGTAACCGCCTGGCTGCGCACCGACTCGCCGCAGAAACAGCCCGCCTTCCGCCTGGCCATCCAGGGCACTTACTTCGGCCAACCCTACTACCGCTATGCCGCCATCGGAGCGCCGCCCAGTACGGTCAAGCTCACCGCGGGCTGGACCCAATATGTGTTTCTCGTTACCGATTTGCCGTTGCAGGGACTGACCGACCTACGGGTGCGGCTGGACCTGATGGGACCGGGGCGCGTGTGGGTGGACGACGTGGCGGTTTACGATCTGCTGTTCAACCAGCGGGAAATGGTCCAGCTCTCCAAGGAGATTTCCGAAGCCAAAGTGCTGCTGGAGCGGAAGCAATGGGCCGATGCCTTGTTCCGGCTCCAGGGCTACTGGTCGCAGTTGTTGCTGCATCGGGTGCCTCCGCCGCAGACGGCTGTGGCCGCCCGACCCAAACGCCCGCCCTCGGACAAGGGGGCCGCTGAACCTTCCGCCGCCGAAAACAAACAGGAACAATCGTTCTGGCAGCGCTGGCTTCCCCGATGGCTCCGCTGGGACCAGTAGGACCCGACTGCCGTATCTCTGCAAGCAAGGCTCGCCGAGTGCCGAATCGCGTGGTCTAATCGTCGTAGCCGCTGCTCCGTTGGCTGCTCCGTTGTTTGATACTCAAAACGCGTTCGTACCGGCCGGAGAGGGTCCACGATGCTGCTAGTGCGCCAGATTGCCGAAGTGTTGGAACGCATGGCCCCGCTGCCTTTGGCCGAGGAGTGGGACAACGTCGGACTGCTGCTGGGTTCCTGGGAACATCCGGTCCAGCGGGTGATGACCTGCCTGACGCTCAACGCCCCCGTGGCCCAGGAAGCCGTGGAACAAAGAGCCCAACTGGTGGTAACCCACCACCCGATTCCGTTTCGCCCCCTGAAGCGAATCACCGACGAAACGCCGACCGGAGAAGTGCTCTGGCTGCTGGCCCGAGCCGGCATCTGCGTTTACAGCGCCCATACGGCCTTCGACAGCGCCGCCCGAGGGATTAACCAACGCCTGGCCGAAGGGTTGAACCTGCGGGAAATCGCTCCCCTGGTCCCCCAGGACCAGGACGGCCCGGATGCCCCCTCCGGTGCAGGGACCGGCCGCCAGGGAGTGCTGGAACCGGCCCTTTCGCTGGGGGAGCTTGCCCAACGGGTGAAAGAACTCCTGGGTGTCGAACGCTTGCAGGCCGTGGGAGATGCGGACCGCCCAATCCGCCGCCTGGCCATCGTTTGCGGCAGCGGAGGCGAACTGTTGCCCCAGGCCATGCAAGCCGGCTGCGACGGTTTCCTGACCGGCGAAATGCGGTTCCACGCCTGCCTGGAAGCTCAAGCCCGAGGGGTATCGGTACTGTTGCCCGGGCACTACGCCACGGAACGCTTCGCCATGGAACAACTGGCCCGCGAACTGGCCCAGGCCCTGCCCCCGTTGGAAGTCTGGCCCAGCCGCCGGGAATGCGACCCGCTGCGCTGGATGTAACCGGGGTCCGGCGGGGAAATAACCGGGCGGCTTGGGCTGTTTCTTCACCGGTTCCGGTCCTGGTGCTCCCCCTTCTCGTCTTGCCGAGGGAGCAATTAGGATAGAAGCTATCGCTACGGCGGCAAACGGCCTCTGGCAAGATTCCCCTAGGGCTGCGCAGGAGTATCCCCTTTGCTCATCGGTCCGGTGTTTACGCGGGAAGCGGTCATCGCCCCGCGGCGGCTTCGCTTCTACCTGGCCCGAACCGTCTATCTGGCGGCGTTCTGGCTGCTGCTGAACACGGCCTGGCTGGTGCTGACCGGTACGCAGATTGTGCGCAACGTGGGCGACCTGGCCCGGTTCGGCAGCATCACGTTTCATACCCTGGCCCCGTTGCAGTTGGTGGTGGTGCTGTTTTTTTCGGCCCTGGGCGCGGCGGCCTCGGTCAGCCAGGAGAAGGACCGCCGCACGCTGGTGCTGCTGCTGCTGACGCGGCTGAGCAACCACGAAATCGTGCTGGGCAAAGTGGCCGCCAGTTTGCTGCACGTGGTTACGCTGGTGTTGTGCGCGCTGCCGTTTTTCCTGTTTCTGGCGCTTTTTGGCGGCATTTCGTTGCAGCAGATCGCCTTGGGCTACGTGGTCACACTGCTTGGGGCGCTGCTGGCCGCCACGCTGGGGGCGGTGATTGCCTTCTGGCGGGAAAAGACGTTCCAGACGCTGGCTCTGACCACGCTGGGCATGGTGCTGTGGATTGGCACCTGGGAAGCGGTCGTGCTGGCTGCGCCGCACCAGGCGGTGCCTGAAGCGGAGTTCTGGGCAGCCGTGTTCAGCCCCTGGCGAGCGTTGAACGAAGCGATTCACCCGCCGCTTGGCCTGGGGGCCGACAGCCAGCGGCTGCTCAGCGCCCTGGGCGGCTTTGTGCTCTTTTCCCTGGTGGCCACCGCCGTGTTGGCCGCCGTGGCCATCAGGAACGTGCGGCGGTGGAACTCCACGCCGGACCGCGGTACCCAGCGCGAAGAGGAACAGACGACCGAGTCGATCTTTGCTTCTCCCTGGGACATCACGCCCCTGGAAAAACTGGAGCAGGAACTTGAACAAGCTCCCGCCCAAGAAAACGCTTCGGCTGCCCCCACGCTGGCCAGCGCGCTGAGCGTGCGCGAAGATGAACGCCGCGAACAGGCCATCCGCTGGTGGTATCCTCCGGCCTGGCGGCGCGACGTTTGGGCCAACCCCATCCTGTGGCGCGAAGTGTGCACCTGGGCCTACGGCCGCAAGGTGCTGCTGGTGCGGCTGGTCTGGGTGCTGCTGGTGCTGGCGGTGGCCGGGTTGTTCGTCTATCTGGGCCGCACGCAGCAGGGGCTTACCCAGGGCGTGCTGGCCATGGGGCTCATTCCCTTGGGGCTGCTTAGCCTGATGCTGGTCAACGCCCTGGCCGTTACGTCGATCACCAACGAACGGGACGGCAAGACGCTCGACCTGCTGCTGGTAAGCGACCTGACTCCCAAGGAGATTATCTTCGGCAAGCTGGGCGGCGTGTTCTACAACGCCAAGGAGATGATTCTGCTGCCGCTTGTGCTGCTGGTGGGGCTGTGGTGGTTTGGGGCGCTGCGCGGGGAAAACCTGTTTTTCCTCGGCGTCGGCCATCTGGTGCTGGTGCTGTTTGCCGCGGTGCTGGGAATGCACGTGGGCATGAGCTATTCGGTGACGCGCCAGGCCGTGGCCACCAGTCTGGGCACGTTGTTCTTTCTGGCCGTGGGCGTGGCCACCTGCATGCGAATCATGGTCGCCTTCGGTGGCAACTTCCAGGTGCAGTTGGCCCCATTTTTGATTTTCATGCTCGGCGGCGGGGTGGCCATGTTCTTTGCCTTGGGGATTCGCAACCCTTCGCCGGCCATTACGCTGGCTTCGCTGTTGTGTCCCTTTGCCACCTTCTACGCCATGACCAGTTTCCTGCTGCACTACACCCTGGGCGTGTTCCTGGTGGTGGTGGCCACCTACGGCTTTACCACGCTGGCCATGCTGGTGCCGGCGGTGGCCGAGTTCGACGTGGCCACGGGACGCACCACCGCCCTGGAGGAATGAGCCCGGCAAGGATTGGCAAACCAAAACCATGAACACCTGGTGGCTGCTGTTACCGTGGCTCGTGCCGCTGGCGGTATTGCTGGCCGCCTCGGCGTTTTTCTCCGGGTCGGAAGCCGCGCTGTTTTATCTCAGCCCTCGGGACCTGCGTCAGCTCCAGCACGGCAACGCCGCCCAGCGGGTCGCCGCCCGGCTGATGGAATCGCCGCAACGGCTGCTTGCGGCCGTGTTGTTCTGGAACCTGATGATAAACGTGGCCTATTTTGCCGTGACTTCCGTGGCCGGACTGTACTTGCAGCGGCAAGGGATGCTGGCGGCGGCCACCTGGCTGAGCCTGGGGGCGGTGCTGGCCATCATCGCCCTGGGCGAAATGCTGCCCAAGAGCCTGGCCGTGGTCTGGACTCGCCCCGTGGCTACCGTGGTGGCCGTACCGCTCGCGGCGGCCGTGCAGTTGGTCCAGCCGGTGCTGCCGGTGTTGGAAGCCGTGGCCGCGGCCATACAGCGCGTGCTGTTTCCCCGCTTCCGCCCCGAACCGTACCTGGAAGTGCAGGACCTGGAACGGGCCATCAGCTACTCCACCGACGACGCCGCGCTGCTGGAGCAGGAAGAACGCGTGCTGCACAACCTGCTGGACCTTTCCAGGATGCGGGTGGAAGAGCTGATGCGCCCTCGCAACCACATCCTGGTGTTCCACCCGCCCGTGTCCCGGCGGCAACTGCAAGACCGTTTTCCTCGCAGCGGATACGTGTTTATCACCGAGCCGGATAGCGACGAAATCGCTGCGGCCGTGGCCTTGCAATATCTTTGGGATCTGCCCGAGGAACACCTGGAAAACTACGCCGAGCCGGTCCTCTACGTCCCCTGGTGTACGCTGGCGGCCGACGCCCTGCAGCAGATGCGCGAAAAGGACCGCCGCGTGGTGGTCGTGGTGAACGAATACGGCGAAACCATCGGCGTGATTACCCGCGACGATATTCTGGAAACCATCTTTGCCGAAGGCACCAGCCGCACCGAACGCCTGACCGGACGAGCCGCCATCGAACCGCTGGGCGAAGACCGCTACCGGGTCACCGGCATGACCACACTCAGACGGCTGCGACGCTACTTCCACACCAACGCCACCCCGCCCACCCATGCCGTTACCGTGAGTGGATTGCTGCAAGAACTGTTGCAACGTGTTCCCCAAGTCGGCGACGAGGCCCAATGGGGGCCGTTTCGCTTCCGCGTGGTGCAGGCTCCCGAGCGAGGCGTCCCCCTGGTGGAACTGACCGTGGACCGTTCGGCCTTGCAGCCCCAGGAGGAGGAGCCGTGATCTGGATGGCCGCCGCCCTGGGCGTGGTGGGGCTGCTGCTCAGCGCGCTGTTCAGCGGCTCGGAAACCGGTTTCTATCGGGCCAATCCGTTGCGGCTGATGCTCGATGCTCGCAGCGGCCGCCCCCTGGCCCGGCTGCTCAACTGGCTCACTCGCCATGCGACCGTGTTTGTGGCCACCACGTTGGTGGGCAATAACGTGGCCAACTACCTGGTTTCGCTGGCCGTGGTGCTGCTGGTCGATTCGCTCGGGGGCAATAAAACGGCCGAGCTGCTCGGCCCCGTGCTGCTGGCTCCTGTGCTGTTCGTGCTGGGGGAGCTGCTACCCAAACGGATGTTCTACCAGGCCCCCAACCGGTTGCTTTATCGCTGTGGACCGGTGTTCATTTTCTTTGCCGTGCTGTTTGCCCCGGTCAGCGCCGTGTTGTGGGCGTTCGGCCGGTTGTTGGAACGGCTCAGCGGCGAGTCGCATCCGCACTTGCAACAGGTGCTGGCCCGACGAGGGCTGCATTCCATTCTGGCCGAAGGGGACGAAGTGGGCGTGCTTCGCCCCGCCCAGCGGCAGATGGCCCAAGGGCTGCTGGCCGTGGCCGTGGAGCACGTGCAGCAGTTTTGCCTCTCTCCCTGGCGGCTGCCCCGAGTGCCGCACGACGCATCCCGAGCCGACGTGCTCCGCCTGGCTCGCCGCCACCGCGCGTTCGCTCTGCCGGTGGAAGACCGCACCACCCGGCGGCTGGTCGGCTACGTGGTGGTGGCCGAAGTGGCGCTGCATTCCGGCCAGGGGCTGGGACCAGTGCGCCCTTTGCCCAAGATAGGGCACCGGGAACCCCATATCTCGGCCCTGGTCCGCATGTACACCGAAGGTCACCTGATGGCCGAAGTGGTCGGCCCCCAGGGACGCACCGTGGGCTT
>WFOE01000049.1 GCA_015488215.1 Planctomycetales bacterium | reverse complement strand
TTCCGCACCAGTGCAAGAACAAGCGCCGATTCTCACACTCGGCGAGCCGCCGACTTTAGTCGGCGGAGGACGGCAAGACCGCAGCCACAAGGAGCTTCCGCTCCTATGCAGGAAGAAGCATTTATTCTTGCACTTGGCGAGCCGCCAGCTTTAGCTGGCGGAGAAGAAACAACGGCAGATGTTTTCGCTTATCTTTCCGGCTCAAGCCCGGGCTTGCCGGTAGAGAACAAAGAACGGAACTGAACTCATAAACACGTCACACAAAACACGGCGTCCCGGGGGCACTCGCCCCGGGGCGCCGTGGCAAGCATTCGGCCTGCGGCTTTTCGGTTTACCGCCCGCGCTGGAGATACTTTTTCAGCTCGGTTTCCAGTTCCCCGGCGTGGATGGCCCGATTGACCACCTTGCCCTGGCGATCCAGAAGCAGCATGGTGGGCAGCGTAAGCACGCCCAATTGGTTGGCCAGCGGTCCGTCCAGCCCGCCGGATTCGTGCAACTGCGGCCAGAGAATCCGCTGCTGGGCGATGAACCGCCGGGCATCCTCCCGGGAATGGTCCAGGCACACACCCACAGGCAGAAAGCCCTGCTGGCCGTATTTGGCGTAGAGCTGGCCGATGGTCTTCATGTCCTGCACGCAGGGTTGGCACCAGGTGGCCCAGTAGTGCAGCAGGACCACGCGCCCCCGGTAGCGTTGCAGGTCCAGGCGGCGACCTTGGACGGTGGTCCCGCTAAGTGAGAGCACCTTGCCCACCGAATCCAGACGGCGGATTGCCCCCCGAGCCTTGGCCGCAGCCGGCGCCTGCGGAAAGCGTTTTACCACCTGGGAATACCACTCCTTGGCTTCCTTTTCGTTGCCGGCAAACTCCTCGGCAATGCCCAACTGGAGCAGCGCTTCGGCCGTGTCGGGGCTGTCCGGATACTGTTTGACGTATTCCTTGAGCTGTTCCAGCCAGCGGGCCTGCACCTTGGCAAAATCGGCCTTGGGAGCTTGCAGTTGCTGGTTGTAGCGGGTGGTCATCAGCCGGAACTTGACGTAAGCGACAAGCTGTTCCTGCTGCTGCTTTTCCAGTTTCTGGACCAGCTCTTCCAGCAGCGAGAGCCCCTGGGGAAACTCGCCGCTTTGGACGGCCACGCTCACCGTGTCGGCCAGTTGCTGAATCCACTGGGTGCGGTCAGCCGGAGTGGGAGCGGCCTGGGCCAACCGCTGCAGCAGTCGGGCTCGCTGCTCGTGCAGCGCGGCTTTCTGGTCGGCCGAAGCGCGGGCCAGGCGGCCGTCGAGTTGTTCCAGTTCGTTCAGCAGTTTCTGGTACTCACCGGTCGGTGGTGTCGAACCTCCCACCGGGCGAGCCGCGGCGGTCGAAGTGCGGAAGAACTGCGCCTGGGCCGTCTGCTCGCCGCCGGGCAGGTCCAACTGCGGAGCCGAAAGCAACCGCCACGCGGAGCCCACCTGGATCAACGTGCCCAGGTGCAGTTGCACGGTCTTGCCGTCTTGTTCGAGCAGGGCCAGCGTGTTTTCATAAACCACCAGGTCCCGGGTAACGCCGGGAGTGCCCTTGGGCACCAGGCCCGGCTGGTGTCCGGCGAACTGAAGCCACCGGGCTTTGGCCGCCAGCGGGCGCCGGGCCGCGAGTTTGGCAAACTCCTCTTTGGCCCGGCGAATCTTGTCTTTCAGCTCGTCGGCCAGCGGAGCTTCAATTCCCAGCGTGCGGATGTCCTCCGGGGAAAGCAGCAACCGCTCGAAACGCCGGGAATCCGCGTCGCGGAGAGCCAGTACCGCTTCGCGGCTCAGTTCCTCGGCCGAAATGCGTTTCCAGCGGTCAATCCTGGTGTCGCCGTCCTCGTCTACTCCCCAACGGGTGCCGGCCGTATGGAACCAGCGGAACTGATCGGCCTTGCCGTTGAAGTCGGCGTCGATGTCTCGATAGACCTCCAGCCCCTGGCGGTAGTAGCACCATTGGTCCACCACGTTGTCGCCGTTGGTATCGACAAAGCGACGGAGGATTACGCCGTCGGGATTGCGGACCACCCAGCCGGAAAGTTTCCCTTGCTTTTCGGCCCGGATGGTGCAACGGGCCACCTGCTCGGGCGAGGGCCGGTCGTAGTCCACGTCCGGCTGGACGGGACGGAGTTTCAGAGCTTCAGCCACCGTGGGCGTTTGTCCCAGTGCGGCCAGCGGCGCGCAGGCAAACCAGGCGACCAGGGACAACAAGACCGACACGCGCATGGGAACCTCCTTGCTGGATGCCGATAGCCAAAGCCGGAACCGGTCGGAACCGGCCGGCCAATTGTTTTGTTCCGGTTTTATTAGTTCGGCCAGAAAGAGAAGCGGGGGCCAGTTTTTCGGCTTACCGGACCGGGAAGCTCGCTCGCCGGCGGTGGCCATCTCTCTCGGCAGCAGCAGTTCTCTTGGCACGGCAAAAGAAAACGGCCGCCGAGCATGAAGCTAGGCGACCGCTGGTGGTCCACAGCAGAGGCAATCCCGTCGGGTTACCAGGTGACGATTACGTCGGTGGCCCAGACGAACTGACCGCCGTTGTTGCCGTCGTCGAAGGGGCGGAAGACGGCGCCCCCGATCCCTTCGGCCCAGTCCCAACGACCTTCGGTACGAATGAACAGGTTGTCAACCGGTCGGTAAATCGCCGCGATGCTGATGGCTTGCCAGTGAGCCGGGACGGGCGTTCCACCGGGCACGGTCCAACCGATGGGAGCACCCAGGCCGGCAACGCGAGCTCCGTCGTCGTCGGCAAACCAGGTGTAGCGGGCGCCCACCTGCCAGCAGGGGTTGATGTCCCGCAGCAGATAGACGTTGAACCCGTACCATTCGGCGTCCGACTGGTTGTCGTCCCAGATCGATCCGTCGTCTTCCCAGCCATAGTTGTATTCCACCACCACGGTGTTCTTGCAGCCGACCTTTCGGGAAGCGACGATGCTGAACATGGTGCGGTTGTTCTGTCCGGCGTCGTCTTCATCGCCGGTGTGGATGGCAAAAGCCAGCGAGGAGCGTTCGTCCAGGCTGGTCCAGGTCACACCGCCCAGGAAGCCCAGGTCATCGTTGTTGTCTTCCCAGTTGTCCCAACCGCGAGTGAAACCACCTTGGAGGGTGATTTGGTCGGTCAGGTCGTACATGGCCAGCAGGCCGGTGTGGGTAAAGGGCTGGCCGTACTGCATCATGTAGTTCTGGGTGACGAAGAAGTTGTTCACCGCCGGGACGGTTTCGTACCCGATGATGGTGAAAAAGTGGCCAATCCGCACGGTCAGGTCGTTGTAGGCCACGTCCAAGTACATCTGGGGCAGAGCCATCTTGTAAAAGCGGCTGTCGGCATCCGAGACAATATTGTCGTCCAGCCCCAGGGCGGTGGTGAACCGAGCGTCGGTACCATAGACCACGTCCACGCGACCACCGATGGCCCAGCCGTAACCACCGTTGTCGGCTTCGCGTTCCACGTAAAGCCAGAGCTGGTTCATCTGGTATTCGTTGGACCGGTCGGTAAAGGTCACCGGACCGTTGAAGTTGCTGGCCGGGTCGTCCGGGTTCCAGGTGAAGCTCTGTCGCAGCCAGCCACCAATCTTGATGCCCGAGCCGCAGCAAGAGCCGCATCCGCCGCGGCCGCAGTGCCCGTTGCAACTGCTGCAATGGGAGTGCCCACAGCAGGAGGATTCAACCACCTGCGGGGCCGGAGCGTCGCTGGGCGAGGATTCGTCTTTGGGCTGATCCTCGGCCACATAAGCCGATCCGTAGTAGCTGCCCGTATCGATCCCCTGTTGGGCCCAGGCGCCAGGGCTCAACCCCAGACACAGGGCAAACGCCGTGAAGTAACAGAACATTCGCATCGAGGGGTCCTCCAATCCGTGGACGTATGTGGCTCCAAAAACCTGCTGGACCGTGGCGCGGGATGGGCAGGGTGCGCATCCGATTCACAGACGCAGCGTTGGGGTTCCAACGCTGTCGTCTATGGTTGTATCGGCCCTGCAAAAAATGCGAATTGACGCTAGCGAGGGGGAATTGATATGCGGATGGGGAACAAATCCGCTTTGCGTGGAAAACCTTGACGGTTGAACAAACTCTCCCACGATCTCTCTGTCGAAAATGACGGCCGTGGACGCAGTCCCGAAGGCCCGAAACGCTCCTGGGACCACATGGCTGACAGCACTGCCAGCAGCACAGCGAGCTTGACCCTCGCTTCAGGCCAGCGGTAGCCTTGCCCGCAATCGGCGCAACCCGAAACGCCCGATGCGCATTACGCCCCCGCGCCAAAGGGCCGAGGTATGGCCGTTGCGCCGGCGGACCGGCCCCGTCCATCAACGTCTTTCAGCCGTTGGAAAAACAGAGTTCATGCACTGGCTTTCCCGGGCAAGTATTCCCTTGCCACCGCCGAGAGCAGGCGTCGTCCTGCTGGCGGTGGCTCTCCTCTGGCAGGGCTGGCTGGCCACCAGAGCGGCCGTCCCGTTGCCGGACTGCATCCGCTACGTGCGCATGGCCCGCAGCTTGCAGACCCAAGGGCTGCTCTCCGCGCTAGTGCAGCACGAAGACCAGCCGTTGTTCCCCCTACTGATTGCCACAGTCGAGCCAGCGACTCGGACAGTCTGCCCCCGGCCGTGGCGATGGCTCGTGGCGGCTCAGACCGTCGCTGCTCTATCGGCGGTCATGGCCACCGTGGTGTTGTGGCGCTTGTTCCGCCTGTTGTGGTCACCGCGTGTTGCCTGGGTGGCGGCGTTGCTGGCCGCTGTGCTACCACCGGTGGCTAGCATGGGCGCGGGCGCCACGGCCGACGCTCCGGCCTTACTCTTCTATCTTCTGGCCCTGTGGCTTACGTGCGAGGCGGTGCTAAAGCTGCGTCGTGCCCCCGAAACGCACCACCCAGAAGGCCTGACTTCGCGTGTTCGTAAGCACCCTGACGGGCTACGCGGCTGGGGGGCCGCTTGGAGAATGATGCTGGCCGGGGCAAGCGCCGCCCTGGCATGGAGCAGTAGCCGGCAGTTCTACATCCTGGCCGCGCTGCCTGCAGCGGCCTGCTTCGTCCCCGGTGCGGATGAAAGCCGGGGGCGGCGAGGTGGGTCCCTGGCGCTTGCTGTTGTCGGATTCGCCTTGGGGATAGCGATGGTGCTGGGCGGATGGTACCTGGCGCTTCGCCCTGCCCCGGCTCGCGCGGCGTTGGGCCAAGTGTTGGGCTGGTCGCCCAAGGACTGGGGAGTGCACCCCCCCTCACAAACGCCCAAACAACAGCAGCGCCACCTAGCTCGGCAGTTCCGCTGGCGCACGGCCGACGGGCGCAAGATGGCCTTTTGGAAAAAAGACCCTCACCACTCGATACGCGTCCGGGAACTGGGGCCTTTCCTGGTTCGCTTCGCCCGCCAGTTGGCCCAGGCGTACCATTATCTACCGGCCCTGCTGGCGTTGGTGGGACTGGCCGCTGCGGCGGCCGGTTCCTTGCCCCCCTGGTGCCGCATCCGGCGTGGTGCGTTGCACCGTTTTCTGGGCGGGCTGTGGCTATTGCACCTGGGACTGCTCTTTGGCGGCACGTGGCATGTGGGCTACGTGTCGGACCGGTACCTGGTGCCTTTGGCCGTCTTGAGTCTGGGCTGGGCGGTGGTCGGCACAGCCGTGCTGGCCGACAGGCTTCACTCCGCCTGGAAAACTCTCTTTCCCCGACTCACAGCAGCCGTGCGGCAACGCTTCCCCTTAGGGATCGCCCCGGCCCCCCAGCAGTTCTGGTTCGGGGTGTTGCTGGCCGGAGTGCTGCTTAGTTGCGTGCTCAAGTGGCATCAGGCTCCCCAGCAGAGCCACCTGGCCCACCGCCGGGCGGCAATCTGGGTGGGACGGCACGCTCCGGCCGGAAGCAGCGTGCTGGACACCCGCGGCTGGAGCGAGCTATTCACCCCCTGCAAAACCTACCTACTGGCCAACGGACGCCAAGGGCTGGCTGATCCCCGCTTGCGGTTCGTCCTGCTGGAACGCCGCGAGTTGCTAAGCCCTTCCCGGCGAGGACAGACGCTGCGCGAAGTGCTCCAGCGGGCCGGCACACTGGTGCGCGTGTTTCCTGCTCCGGAAGGACACACTGCCCGCGATGTGCTTGTGTTCGCCTGGTCGCCGGACCGGTTCGCCCAGCACTATCGGCGTCCCCCGCGCGGCTCACCCGACGGGATAAGCCCACGAGCCCGGGTGGTTCCAACGGCGCTTCGCACCGATTCGGTGCGGCGTGTGTGGGCCGCCGCTGCGGCTCGGGAGAACAAGCCTCGCTGACGCGGCAAAGGGAAACAGGAGCTCCTCCCATGCGCAACCATGTTCGGCTGTTCGTCCAGATGGCCGCCCAGCGTCTGGGGCTACAAGGCCCATGCTACGAGTTCGGCTCCTACCAGGAAGCGGCTTCCGGGGCCGATAGCGATCTACGGCCGCTGTTTCCCGGTCAGGAATACATCGGGTGCGATCTTCGCCCGGGGCCTGGCGTTGACCGCCTGGAAGACCTGACCGCACTCCGCCTGCCGGACCAGGTGGCCCGGACCGTGCTGTGCCTGGATACGCTGGAACACGTCTGGGATCCGGTTCGGGCAGTGGAGCAGATGATGCGCGTGCTGGCTCCCGGCGGGGTGTTGCTGCTAAGTGTGCCGATGGATTTTCCCATCCACGCGTTTCCCGACGACTACTGGCGAATGACCCCTTCCTGCCTGGCCCGGCTGCTTGCGCCGCTGGATGCCTCGCTGATAGGGAGCGTCGGCTGGGAGAAACACCCCCATACGGTGCTAGCCCTGGGCTGGAAAGCCCCGCTGCCGGCCGAGTTACCCGAGCATGTGGCCAATCTGTTGGCCCAGTACCGGCAAGGGCTGAAACAGCTGGCCAGCTCCGGCGGCCGGTGGAAGCGCTGGCGCCGACGGTTGCTGCGGCCGCTGTGGCCCAAGGACCGCCGCTTGCGCGAAAAACACTACTGGCACACTGCGTTTGCGTTCCACCTGCGGCACGTCTCGGCCCCGGCAAGCCACACCCTGCAGCAATTGGCCGAAGCGTAAACGGTCCTCCTACGGCTCCTTTGCTCGTCCCTGTGTTACCAGCCCGGCATACGGACTCTTTCCCATGTATCAGGCAGAAAACGCTTCCTGGGATTCGTGGCTGCTTTCCGCCGCCGAGAGCTCGCCCCGGCCGGTGATGGTCATCGGCCTGGACGGCGGCACCTGGGACGTTTTTCGGGAACTGAGCGCCCAAGGCGTGATGCCCCACCTGGCCGAGCTTTGCCGCCAGGGGGCGAGCTTTTCGCTGCGGTCCACCACCCCCTGGCTCACTCCGGCCGCCTGGAGCACGTTCCTCACCGGCACTGGGCCGGAACGGCACGGCGTGTGGGATTTTTTCCGCCTCGACGGCTCCCACGGGGCGCTGGTGCTCAACCGCAGCGACCATCTGGCCGTGCCCACGTTGCTGGAACAGTTCGCGTTGGAGGGCCGGGAAGTGGTTTCCATCGATCTGCCCATGACCTGGCCCCCGCCGGTGCCGGGAGCCTGGATTCTGGGCGGGTTCGATGCTCCCAGCGCCGGGGCAGTACTGGCCGCCGCTCCGGACTTTGCCACCGCGTTGGAACGTGCCGGCGTGCCATGGCTTCCCCAGCCGCGAATCGGCCGCGCGGCTTGCTCGCTGCCCGAGCTGGAACAACTGGTCCACGACTGCTGCCGTCTGATGGCCAATCGGGTACAGGTGGCCCGAGTGGCTCATCGTTCGACGGCATGGCAGCTTTTGATCGTGCAGTTCCAGGTCCTCGACGGATTCCTGCACCGCTACTGGCCGCATGTGGAACAAGCCGCCCGGGCCGGGGTGGACTGCTCGCCGGAGGCGGAAGTGTGCGGAGAGTTTTTCCGCCGGTTGGACGAACACCTGGGGCAGTTGCTCCACATGGCCCAGGACCGTGGAGCCACCGTGGTGGTGTTGAGCGACCACGGGTTCGGTCCCAACCGCGGGCGGGTCAACGCTCCCTGGCATTTGCAGCAGTTGGGATTGCTTTGGCCCGCGGGTACGGTAGGCCGTGCTGCGTTTCGCTTCCGCCGCTTTGGCTGGAAAGTGCGCCGCTGGGGATACAAACGCCTGCGGGGACGAAAGACGCGCACGCTGGCTCGCCCGCTACGGAGCCAGTTTGCCTGGGACTGGTCCCGATCCCAGGTGCTCCCCCTGCACGGCGACCTGGGCACCATGCTCTACCTGAACGACCGGCGGCGTTTTCCCTGGGGAAAGCCGCTTTCGGCCCCGCAGCGAGAAAGGCTAATCCAGGAAACCGCCCAAGGGCTGCTGTCGTTCCGCTGCCCTGAAACCGGCGAACCACTCTGGCACGAGGTGCTGGACCTGGGCGGCCAGTTCGACACCGATCCGCTGGAACACGACTGGCCCGATCTGGTGGCGGTGCCGACCCCGGGATGGAACACGCTTTCCACCCGCCTGGTTTCCGGCGGTCCCTGCTTGCCGGAACCCCAACTGCCAGGCACGCATCACCCGCAGGGGATGCTGCTGGTGGCAGAGCTGCCGCCTAAGTGCGCCACGGCCGCGGGAGCCGCGCCGGGCGAAGCGCATCTGTACCAGGTGGCGCGGCTGGTTTCTGCGCTGGCCGGGTTGGAGCGGGGGCAGTCCCCCTGCCCTCCCCTGCCCTCTGTTTGCAAAACCGGAGAGGTATCAGCCGGACCGGCTTGGGGCCGTCCCGGGCTTACCGCCGAAGAGCAAGAACAAATCGAACGCCGCTTGCGCAGCCTGGGCTATTTGGAATAACTCGTGTTCCGGCGGCTAGAGCACGGCTTCCCACTGCTGGGACTGTTCGCTGCGGAACAGGGCGTCGATTGCCTGCATGTTAGCCACGGCGTCTTCGAGCGGAGTAGGCACTTGGGCATCCTCGCGCACGGCTTGGGAAAACAGGTCGCCCTGGATTGTGTACTGGTCGGCCACGGGTAGTTCCAGCTCCTCGGTCTTCGAGCCGAACGTGTGCCACATCCGGCAAGGGCGATCCGGCGGAGCGTTGAACGGGATTTCCAATTCCAACCGTCCTTCGGTGCCGAACACCTGCACGCATTGGAACCGCAAAAGCTGCGTGCTGACCGTAAAGACCGAATGCCCCGTGCCGAAATCCAACATACCGCTGGTGAGCCGGTCGATTCCCAGTTCCGGGTCGCGCTGGACGGCAGCCACCGCCCGGAGCGGCTCCTTGCCCCAGAGGAACCGGGAAAGCGAAACCGGATAGCAGCCGATGTCCAGCAGCGCCCCGCCGCCGATTTTCACCTGGTTGCGGATGTCCTCCGGGTTGCGGTTCATGTAGCTGAACGCGGTCATCACCGCCCGCAATACCCCAATCCGGCCTTCTTCGACAAGTTCCTTGGTCTTTTGCCATTGCGGGTGGAAGCGATACATGAACGCTTCCATCACCTTCAGCCGGGGGAATTGCCGCGCGGCGTCGAGCAGAGCCTGGGCCTCCTGGGCCGAAAGCCCAATCGGTTTCTCGCACAGCACGTGCTTGCCCGCTTGCAGAGCTTTGAGCGTCCAGGGCACGTGTAAGTGGTTGGGCAGCGGATTGTAGATTGCTTCCACCTCGGGGTCTTCCAGCAGCTCGGCGTAAGAGCCGTAGGCCCGCGGAATCCCCAATCGCCGGGCGGCTTCCTGGGCTTTCTCCAGGCTGCGCGAGGCGATGGCCACCACCTGGGTCCATCGGCCCCGCTGCATGGCCGGAATCACTTTCTCGGTGCCGATACGCGCAGTGGACAACACGCCCCAGCGAACCTTCTCCGCACTCATGGGAAACTCCTTGGGGTTAAACTGCTCGAAAACACCATCGGGCAACCACGGATGCCCTTTCCCGGGGAGAACACCCTGCACAAGCAACCTCCCGGGCCCGGCACGCCCCAGGATAGGCTTTTCCCGACCGCGCGGCCACCGCGGAGGATGCCACGGCCGAAGGACCGCAGCGGTTGCCCTATGCTTTGCGCGGTAGCTCCACGGCCGAGAGGATGGCCGAAGCGGCCTCGGAGCGATTGAGCACGTAAAAGTGCAGCCCGGGCACGCCCCCTTCGACCAGCTCCCGCACTTGCCGGATGGCAAACTCCACCCCCAGGCGGAACTGTTCCTGCGAACCGTCTTCGTACTGGCCCATCTGCTCAATCAGTTCCTGGGGCAGCTTTGCTCCGCAGAGCGAAGTAATCCGCTTCACCTGGGCCAGATTCGTAATGGGTAGCAGCCCAGGCACGATGGGCACCCCCACGCCCACCTGCCGGGCCCGGCGGCAGAAGTCGAAGTAATCGGCGTTGTCGTAGAACAGTTGGGTAATCACCACATCGGCCCCGGCCTGGACTTTGCGCAGCAGATTTTGCAGGTCGGCTTCGGGACTGGGAGCCTCCTGGTGGGTTTCCGGGTATCCGGCCACGGCCACACCGAACTGCGGAAACTCGCGGCGGATTAGCTCCACCAGCTCGTTGGCGTAACGTAGCCCGCCGGGCACGGGGCGGAAGTCCGGCTGGTCCCGAGGTGGGTCGCCGCGCAGGGCCACGATGTTTTCGATTCCTCGCTGCCAGGCTTCTTGCAGGAACGCCCGCAGCTCCTGAACCGTGGAGCCGACCAGTGTCAGATGCGCCGCCACCGAGACGCCAAAACGCCGGTGGACCGTTTCGGCCACTTCCAGCGTGCGGTCGCGTGTCGAGCCGCCCGCCCCGTAGGTGCACGTGATGATATCCGGGCGGAAATCCATCAACCGCTCCACGTGGCGCAGCAGGGAGTCCATCCCCTTGGGGGTCTTGGGCGGGAACAGCTCCATCGACAAGCCGAACCGTCCCGGGGCGTAACACTGGGCAAACTTCATCGGGTGCAGGTTTTCTCTTGCGGAAACGAAAGTGGCCGCGGCAACCGAAACGGCGGCCCGGGCAAAGAAAACGTGCCTCAAAGATACATCATGCCCCCGGTGCCGCGAACCGCAGATGCCCCGCGTCCTAGGGCGGATCGTAGCCGCCGGGATGGCCCGGGTGGCAGCGGCAGATGCGCAGCAGCCCTCGCCACGCACCCCGAAGTGCCCCGTATTTCCGCACCGCCTGGATGAAGTAGTTGCTGCACGTGGGCCGAAAGCGGCACTGGCGCCCCACCAGCGGACTGAGCGTCCACTGGTAGCACCGGACCAGCAAGATGAGCAGCTCGGCCGGCACCCGGGCGGCCAAAGCTAACCCCCGGCGGAACCTTCCCGCGGGGGCGGCCCTTGCCGCCGGTTGAGTTTCCGCTCCACGCGCCGGGCCAGGTGCAGCAGCGCCCGGGTCACACTCTCCAGGGTCGGCTGAGCCTGGGGCCGGGGAATCACCACCAGGTCCACGCCCTGCGGGAGCCGGTGCCGGTTCAGGCGGAACGCCTCGCGGATTAGTCGTTTCCATCGGTTGCGTCGCGTGGCCTTGCCCACTTTGCGGGAAACGGTCAGCCCCAGCCGCGGATAATCGTAAGGGTTACGAGCCCCATAGACCAGCAGCACGTCGTTCCCGGCTCGCACGCGCTGGGAAAACACCCGGTCGTACTCGCGGCGGTGCCGCAGGCGGTACTTTTTTCGAAAGCGAAAATCGTTCATCACCAGGGGGCGGCCACGCCGGGGCCGTTAAGGGCCTACCAGCGGATTTCGCCACGAGGATTCCACGGATGACGCTGGTCCAGTTGTCGCAGCAGTTCCACGTCCTCCTGGGTCAAGTTCGGCGGGAGCTTCACTTGCAGCTCCACGATGAGGTCGCCCGGGGATTGCCCTCGCGGTGCTACGCCGTGGCCCCGCACCCGCAACTTGGTGCCGGTGTTGGACCCCGGAGGCACTTTCAGCGAGACGGTTCCCTTGGGCGTGGGCACGTCGATTGTGGTTCCTCCGGCGGCCTCGGCGGGAGTGACGGGCAGCTTCAGCCGCAGGTTCTTGCCCACCCGCTCGAACCACGGATGCGGCGCCACCTGCACGCGGATGAACAGGTCGCCCGGCGGGCCGCCTCCGGCCCCGGGACGCCCCTGCCCGCGCAGGCGAATCTTCTGGCCTGACTCGATCCCTGCGGGAATCTTCACCCGCAGGTGCTTTTCGCCCTGCGGGCCGCGGAGCGTGATTTCGGTTTCGCCTCCGGTCACCGCCGTGGCAAACGGCACGGTCAGCTCGGTTTCCACGTCCACGCCGCGTCGGGCTCGGGGACGAGCTCCCCCGGGCTGCTGGCGGCGGAAGATTTCCACGAAGTCGAACGGGCTGCCCGCTCCCCGCGAACCGAATATCTGCGAAAAATCGAAATCGTCGAAATCCGTATCCACGTTGCTCCAGGTGTAGGTCTGCCCGGCGCCCCCGGGCCCCCCGCCGGCCGCGGCGTATTCAAACGCACTGCCGTAGCGGTCGTACATTTCGCGTTTTTTCGGGTCGCTGAGAACCTCGAAGGCCTCTTGGACCTCTTTGAACTTTTCCTGGGCCTGCTTGTCGTCCGGGTTGACGTCCGGGTGGTATTTCCGCACCAGACGGCGATAGGCCTTCTGAATCTCCTCGGCCGTGGCGTTCCGGCTCACGCCCAGGATTTTATAGTAGTCTTTGGCCATTGTGCTCATGGGACTCCCAGGTTCCACTCGGCGTCGTGGTTCGGAAGGAAAAACCGGATGCCAAGCGCAACCAGTTGTTCTCTAATAACTTACGACACACAAGCGGCATTTCCGGCGAAAACACCCCTTCAGTTTAGAAATCGTACCGCACTGCGGCGCAGTTTTCTAGCGTCGGCAGCAGGGCAATCCAGGCGGCAGATTCGCCACAAACCGAACCGCTCCCACTTGCAGCGGTGCTAGAGTTGCTAGGGCAATCGGCCCCGGTGTGTCCACTGCCCGTCGAGACGCTCCTGTTTGAGGAAAAACTTGCCATGTGCTGTACAACCCACCCTGGTCGGGTTCGCGATGGCCAAAGCTCCCGCCGCGGGGCTGCCTGGTCGGTTTGGGCGGTGGTCGCCTGGCTGGTGTTGCTGCTGGGTGCGGAAGCGGCCCGAGCCCAGGCAATCGGGCGGCTGGAGTGGACCATCGTGGACCTGGACACCCGAGAGCCGCTCCCCTGCCGCATCCACCTGAAGGATGCCCAGGGCCGCAGCATCCGCGTGGGCAAGTTCCCCTTCTGGCACGATCACTTTTCCACCGGTGGGAGCCTCGTGGTTCTGCTTCCGCCGGGCAAGTATTTCTTCGAGGTGGAACGCGGCCCGGAATGGGGTCGGGCCAGCGGCTATTTTCTCATGCAGGCGGCCAGCCGCGACCGCAAGACGATTGGGGTGCGCCGCCTGGTGGACATGAGCCAGCGGGGATGGTGGGGAGCCGATCTGCGGGTGCATCGCAACCCGAAAGACATGCCCGTGGTGATGAACGCCGAAGATTTGCCCCTGGCCCAGATGATTACCTGGAGCCCGGAGAAAAACCCCTGGCAGGATCGTCCCGTGCCCCAGCCGGCCCTGACCCAACTTGCCGGGCAGATGCGCTGGGTGCACCTGCTGGGCGGGTTTGAACATCGCCGCGGAGGCACGCTGCTATATCTCAATCTGGACAAACCGCTTTCGTTCGATCCGGAACAAGCCGGACTGCCCAGCCTGATGCCCTCGCTGCAACAAGCCCAGCAGCAGGGAGCGTGGATCGACGTGGCCGACCCGCAAAGCTGGGAACTGCCCGTCTGGCTGGCTTTGGGCCGGGTGCGTTCCATCCAGGTGGCTTCTGCTTCGCTGTTGCGTTCCGGATCGGCCACGCCCAACCTGGAAGGCTATGTGCCGGACCGGCGGCGGCTGGCTGCGCCGTGGGGGCAGGCCCTGTGGCATCAGTACATCTACTTTCAGGTGCTCAACGCCGGGTTCCGGATTCCCCCCTCGGGCGGAAGCGGCTCGGGGCTGGTGGGCAATCCGGTCGGATACAACCGGGTTTACGTTCACGCCCCGGGCAAGTTCGATCCGCAACGGTGGTGGGACCGCTTCGCCCAGGGACGCGTGATCGTAACCAACGGACCGCTGCTCCGCCCGAGCGTGGCGGGCCACCCGCCGGGGGAAGTGTTCGACCTGCCGGGCGAAGAGCCGCTGGTGCTCGATGCCCTGGTGGAGCTGGACAGCCGCGACCCGGTCCGCTACGTCGAAGTGATCCACAACGGCCAGGTGGTCCATCGTGTGCCGGTGCCGCAGTTGCAACAAAACGCGGGCCGAATCGAGGGGTTGCGGTTCTACGAGCCGGGCTGGTTTCTGTTTCGGGCCGTGGCCGAAGTGCCGCAAACGTACCGTTTCGCCCTCAGCGGTCCCTACTACATCCAGCGGAAAAAGCAGACGACCGTGCGCCGCAGTGCGGTTCGCTTCTTCCTGCGTTGGCTGCAGCAGAGCCGCCGCAGGCTGCGGATTGCCAATCGGAAACAGCGGGCCGAAATCATCCAGCTTTACAAGCAAGCCGAGCAGTTCTGGACCGCCCGGCTCAACCAGGCCCAGTACCCCTAACCGCTGGCCAAATCGACCAGTCCCCCTAACCGCTGGCCGAACCAATCTGCCCCTCCGGGGACCAGCGGCTTCGCCTCGCCGGACCCACGGGGGGAGCGTGTCATTTTGACATCGCCCCGGCTTTGGCATCAAAGTTGCACCCTCTGCCAGTGGGTACTCTGCGTGTGCCGTGGCGACCCTCCTGGGTGAAAGCAGCTTGAGCAGCGTTGCCACGGCCCGGAGCGGATTCGCGGGCGGATGCGGCTCGCGGACCCTCCGGAGCCGAAGACCGGGCCCCTCTGAACGCGACTCGCTTTGCCGGGAGGAAGAAACCATGAGACGCTTTCTGCTTTGCGGTGGACTGGACGGCAAGGAAGAAGCCCTGGACAGGTTGGTTCAGTGGATCGAGCAACGTAATCCGGAAGCCGTGCTCCTGGCCGGTGGACTGGCTTGCCGACATCCCATGCCACGCAACCCGAAGGAAGTAACTCAGCGGGAACACGAAAACATCCGCTTCTGGGAACGCTGCTTCGAAACGCTGGGCAAAACCGGCGTGTTCACCGCGCTGGTGCCGGGGGTGCAGGACGTGCCGGAACGGGTTTTCCTCCGTGCGGCGATGGACTGCGAGATCGACCACCCCAATCTGCACGTGGTGCATCACGTGCCGGTGGCCCAGCGCGACGTAGTCATCCAAGGCGCCGGAGGCCATCTGACCGACCATGAGGACACGCCGACCCCACAACTGCGGGTTTCCCGCACGACGCTAGAGTATTTCCTCCGTCAACTGGCCAGGGCGGAACAACCGCAGAAGGTGCTGCTGGTGGCCGAGCCGCCTACGGGCAAACTTGGCGGCGAGGGCGGCAATCCGCTGGTCGGGGAGCTGATTGACAGCTACCACCCGCGGCTGTGCGTCGCCTTGGGCGAAACGGCTCACCGCGGCTGGGAACGCGTGGCCCATACCACGGTGGTCAACCCGGGCCGGTTGAGCGAAGGTTCGGCCGCCTGGCTGGATTGGAGCCGTCCGGTTAATGAGCAAGTGGAACTGCTGGGCGAAGTAACAGCGGGCGTGTAGCTACGTGCACCCGGCCAGCGTGCCAAGGTGGGAGACGAGCTGCCCCAGGGTGAGCTGATCGAGCCGTTCGATCAGCTCATCCGGCACCGGGGCGATGTTTTCTCCCATCCACAGCAGCCAGCTTTCCAGTTCCATTGCGTCGGCCACTGCCCGGTGCGAATCACTCGACCGGTTCCAGGCCGAGCCGGTCGGCCACCTGGGCCATGGCGTCGATGACGAACTGGATGTGCTCATTTAGCTCCACGCCCAGGTCTTCGGCCCCGCGGATGATGTCCTCCCGCGAGACGTTGGCCGCAAAGCTCTTTTGCTTCATTTTTTTTCGCACGCTTTTGGCCGTCAGTCCTTGCAGCCGCCCGGGACGCACCAGTGCCACAGCCGTGATGAACCCGGCCAGCTCGTCGCAGGCGTAAAGCGCCTTGTCCAGCAGCGAGACGCGGGGGCAGTCGGGCAGGTAATCGGCATGGGCCTTGATGGCGTAGATGACGTCCTCCGGATAGCCCAACTCGGTCAGAATGGCGGCTCCCTTGAGCGGATGGTCCGGCGGATTGGGCCAGCGTTCGTAGTCGAAATCGTGCAGCAGCCCGGTAATGCCCCACTTTTCCTCGTCCTGGCCGAACCGCCGCGCATAAGCCCGCATGGCCGCCTCCACGGCCAGCATGTGCTTGCGCAGGCTCTCGCTTTGCGTGTACTGGCACATCAGGCGGTAGGCGTCGTCGCGGGTGAAGTTCAACAGCCGGGTCTCCTCTGGCTCGGGGTGGGGGAACGGGCTTCTCCTCCGACTCGGAGGAAAAACTTCAGCCAGCGCCGGATGCCCCTGCGGCTCAGCCTTGCGTTTTGGCAACCGGTTCCGGAGGCGACTCTTCCGGCGGCTGCAATTGTACCAGCGATTCTTCCCCGGAGGAGGCGGCCGGGCAGCGGTCGCACGCCGGAGAGCAGCTCCCCCGGCGGCAAAAGAGCCGCCACGCCAGGTATCCGGCAGCCAGCAGTGCCACGCCCGCAGCAACGAGGTCTTGCCACATGGAAATGCGGTTCAGGGTTCGAGAATGAAAAACGCTTCGCTCCGCAAGCAGGATGTCCGGTTTGGAAAACGTCGGCCACTCGCTGCCGGGGGCCGTTTCACACGAACAGCATGCCGACCTGGTAGGTAATCAACGCTCCCAGATAAGCCAGCACGGTCATGTAGACGAAGGTGAACACGGACCATTTCCAATGGCCGGTTTCTTTGGCGATGATAGCCAGCGTGGAAGCACACTGGGCACACAGGGCAAAGAACACCATGATGGAAAGCGCCACGGGCAAGTTGAACACGGGCCGGGTGGTCCCTTCCCAGGTGGCGCTGCGCAACTGGCGGGTCAGTCGGCTCTGGGCCTGTTCTTCGCCCGGGTCGATCTCGCCCAGGTTGTAGATGACGCCCATGGCGGTGATGACCACCTCGCGCGCGGGGAACGAAGCCACCACGGCACAGCCGATACGCCAATCCCAGCCCAGGGGCCGCACCACCGGTTCCACCGCGCGGCCCATCCAGCCCAAGGCGCTGTGCCGCAGCAGTTGGCTCTGCATGCGGGCCTGGACCTGTTGCAGCCGCAGTTGCAGTTCTTCGCGGCGGGGGGAGTCTTCGGGCAGGCCGGCTAGTTGGTGTTCCAACGCCTGGATTCTTCCCTGGTAGGTTTGTAGCACTTGCCGGTCGCGGGGATAGTAGCTGAGGAACCAAACCAGGATGGAAACGGCAAAGATAATGGTGCCGGCCCGGCGCAGGAAAGCCCAGGCTCGGTCCCAGACCCGGATCCCGACCACGCGGAGCGAGGGAAACTTGTACAGCGGCAGTTCCATCACAAACGGCGGCGTCTCCCCGCGCAACAGCGTGCGTTTCAAGGTCCAGGCTACGACCATCGCCACTACGATACCCAGCACGTACATCCCCAACAGCACCAGCGCTGGCAGCAGCGAGCCCAGCAGGGTATCCGTGGGCACGAACGCGGCGATGAGGATGGTATAAACGGGCAAGCGGGCCGAGCAGCTCATCAGCGGGGCCACCAGAATCGTGGCCAGGCGATCGCGCGGGTCTTCGATTACCCGGGCGGCCATGATTCCCGGCACCGCGCAAGCGAACGAGGACAGTAGCGGAATAAACGACTTGCCGCTCAGTCCCACGCTGGACATGAGCCGGTCCATCAAATAGGCGGCCCGGGCCATGTAGCCGCAGTCTTCCAGCAGCCCGATGAAGAAGAACAACAAGGCAATCTGCGGCAAAAACACCAGCACGGCCCCCACGCCGCCTAGCACTCCGTCTATAAGCAGCGAACGAAGCGGCCCCTCGGGCAACCACTGGGCGATGTGCTGGCCCAGGGTGGCGATGCCGGAGTCGATCCAGTCCATGGGCCATTGGGCCAGGCGGAAGATAGAGATAAACACCGCCAGCATTACCAGGGCCAGCACCAGCGTGCCCCAGACCCGGTGGGTCAGCACCCGATCCACGCGGTCGGTCCAGTTGACCGGCGGTTTTTCCTTGTGCACTACGTCTTGCAGCACGTGGTGGATCCAGTCGTAACGGGCCACGGCCTCCACGGCCGAAAGGCGCACATTCTGCTGCCGCAAGCGGTCACGGGCTTGGCGGACCAGTTGCCGCACCGGTTCTTCGGGCGGCAGCAGAGTCGTTTCGACGAACCCGCCCACGTCCAGCAGAATCCGCCGGGCCAGGCACAGCGGCAGCCCGCTTCGGCCGTTGACCAACGGGCCGAAGGCGGAGTCCGACTCACCCTGCCCTTGCCGCTGGAACACCTGTTGCAACTGGTCCCGCAACCGACCGGCTTCTTCCTCCACCGGCTGGGGAAAGACCTGGGGAATGTCCGGCGGAGGGGCTTCTCGGGCCTGAAGCAATGCTTGTTTCAGCTCTTCCAGTCCTCGCCGCCTATTGGCCTGCACGGGCACGACCGGCACGCCCAGGCGTTGGCTGAGCCGCTGGGCGTCGATCCGCAGCCCTTGCTTTTCGGCCAGGTCAATCATGTTCAGCGCGACGACGACCGGGCGCCCCAGCTCCAGCAATTGGCTGACCAGATACAGGTTCCGCTCCAGGTTGGACGCATCGACAATGCAGAGAATCACGTCCGGCGGCGGCTGGTCTTCCAGTTTGCCCAGCAGAAGCTGGACCACCAGCATTTCGTCGGGAGAGCGGGGCGTAAGCGAGTAGGTGCCCGGCAGATCAATCAGGGCGAAAGAGGCGCCTTGGTACTCGAAGTAGCCGACGCGTTTCTCAACCGTGACGCCGGGATAATTGCCCACCCGTTGCCGCAGGCCGGCCAGCGCATTGAACAGCGTGGATTTGCCCGTGTTGGGGTTGCCAATCAAGGCGACCGAAATGCACTGCTGGTTCAGGGCGGCGGAGGCTTCCGTAGCCATGGGTGCATCTCGAAATCAGGAAAGCCACTCGGCAAGGGGCAAGTGGCACGGAAGGCACGCCCGGCGGGAACTAGCTTTCCGGCACGGGAACCGGACAGCGGACCTGCACTCGCTCGGCCTCCTGGCGCCGGAGGCTCAGGCGGTAGCCGCGCAGTTGGAACTCCAACGGGTCGCCCCAGGGGGACTTGCCCACCAGTTGAATCTGCACGCCGGGAGTCAGGCCCATTTCCATCAGCCGGCAAGCTAAGGCGTCTTCGCCCAGCACGTCCAGCACTTCGGCCGCTTGCCCGAGGTTCAGTTGCGAAAGCCGTTTCATGGCTCTATCTTTCACTCCGTGGGATTCCTCGCAAGCGTAGCACACTAGAGAGGAAAAGGAGCCAGGGGGCCGGAAACCCGAAGGCACCTGCCCCCCAGCTTGCCAGGGGTCAAGAGAGTAGCAGGGGAGGGAAGTTTTTACTGAGAATCGTTATCAACTCTCGCTTGATTCTAGCCGGACTCAGTTTCAGAATCAACAGGCCGACGCGGATTTTGTTTCCAAATTCTGGTCCCCTGCCCTCTCGGAGAAAGCTGCCTGCGTATGTTCCGCTTCTTGGGTCCGACGGTAGCCGCATTGTTCCTGCTGTTTTCCAGCACGGCGTTGCTGGCTGGCCAGGGACCCAAGCCCAATATCGTACTCATCTTGTGCGACAACCTGGGCTACGGAGATCTGGGTTGCTACGGTTCGAAGCTGCACCGCACCCCCCATGTGGACGGGCTGGCCGCTCAGGGCCGGCGATTCACGCACTTCTATTCGGCCAGCGGAGTTTGCACTCCGTCCCGGGCGGCACTGATGACCGGCTGTTATCCGGTTCGCGTGGGCTTGGGCTGGACCGAGCCGGACGGTTGGGTTCTTCGTCCTCGTTCGCCCAACGGGCTGCACCCCCGGGAAACCACCTTGGCCGAGGTGCTGCGCCAGGCCGGGTACCGCACCGCTTGCATCGGCAAGTGGCACCTGGGCGATCACCCACGGTTTCTGCCTACCCGGCAGGGCTTCGACTACTACTTCGGCATCCCTTACAGCGAAGATATGACCCCGCGGGCCGGGACCGCCTGGCCGCCGCTGCCGCTGATGGAAAACGAACAAGTGGTCGAATGGGGGCCGGATCGCAACCTGCTCACCCGCCGCTATACCCGGCGAGCCATCGGCTGGATTCGCCGGCACCGGCACGAGCCGTTTTTCCTGTTCCTGAGCCACGCCATGCCCGGCAGCACCCGCCGGCCCTTTGCCAGCCCGGAGTTCCAAGGCCGAAGTGCAAACGGCCCTTACGGCGACGCCGTGGAGGAGCTGGACCACTCCACAGGCCAGATTCTGGCCGCGTTGCGGCAACTGGGACTGGAACGGAACACCATCGTCATTTGGACTTCGGACAACGGTGCCCCGCGCCGCCGGCCTCCCCAGGGACGCAACACGCCGCTTGCCGGTTGGGGCTACACCACGATGGAGGGCGGCATGCGAGTGCCGTTCATCTTGCGCTGGCCCGGCCACGTGCCCGAGGGAACCACCTGCCACGAGCTGACCACCATGATGGACCTGCTGCCCACGTTGGCCCATCTGGCCGGGGCCCGGTTGCCTGCTGTTAAGCTCGACGGGCATAACGTGCTGCCGCTGTGGCTGGGCACTGCGGGAGCCAGAACACCCTACCAGGCGTTTTTCTACTACCACACCAATCGCCTCTACGCGGTGCGCAGCGGCCCCTGGAAATTACACTTGGCTATCTCCGGCAAGGTCCGAAACACTCGCGCCGGGCGACCCATGAACCAGATGCTGCTTTACCACTTGGAACGCGACCCGCAGGAAAAGCGCAACCTGGCCGAGAGCCATCCCCAAGTGGTCCAGCGCCTGCTGGAGTTCGCCCGGCAGGCGCGCCGAGAGTTGGGCGACGGGGCACCCGGGCCGGGTTGTCGGCCCGCGGGCAGAGCTTCCTGGGCGGGATTGTACCGTGGCCCGCTCGTGGCTCCCGCATGCAGCCAATGAGCCGCGGCGCGGATGGAATCGCTAGCCGGAAACCGGGAACAGTCCCCCCAAGTTACGAAGCCCCGGGTTTCGGTCCGCCTTCAAGCAGCCACTCATAAGCGGCACGGCAGTGTTTCAGCACTTGCAGCGGGTCGAGCGATTCTACTTGAGGTCCGGCAAGTTCCACTTCCCAGGGGCCTTCGTATCCGCCTTGGCGAAGTGCGGCTACGATGTCTTCCAGCGGGAGCACCCCCTGCCCCAACAGACAACGGTCTTCCTGGTCCTGTGGAGGCGAGGTGGCATCGGCCAGTTGAACCAGCCCAATCCGTTCGGCCAGCTCCGGCAGGCGCCCGGCCAGGTCCGGCTCGAACCCGGCATGATACAGATCCAGCAACAGCTTCACTTGGGGATGATCCACCCGGTCCAGCAGTTCCAGGGCGTCGTCGAGCGAGGCGAGGAAGTTATCAGTCTGCGGCAGGTCCGGATGGATCGTTTCCACCACCAGCAGCAGATCGTGCTTTTCGGCCTCGGGGGCCAGCTCTTGCAGCCCGTCTCGAAAGAGCCGCCGGGCGTGGTTATGAGTGTGGCCGCCCCGAGAACCGCTCCGTGCCACCAGGCATCGGGCACCCACTGCGGCGGCAAGTTCCAGGGCCGTCTGAGCGTCGGCCACCGCGTCGCGGAACCGGCGGCCGTCGCTGCCGGTAAATCCCCCAACCCAGGAGACGCTCAGCACCTGGCGATTGTGCTGGGCCAGCAGTTTTTGAAGCTGGGCCGCTTCCAGGTCGGCCACCTTGGATCGCAGCAGGCCCAGAGAAGGCACGTCAGCCTGCGCCCAGGCAGCCAGGTCTTGTTCGAGCGACCAGTGGGGGGTCAATCGCTGGTTGACCGCAAATGGTTCCATCGATCCATCCCAGTCCATTCGTTACCGCGTATGCCAATCGCCGCACGGCCCGAGCCGTGGGAGCGATCCGTCCGGGTTCCGTCGTTTGTCATGGGTCGAAACGGCATCACAGGGGAGGCGAAGGAACGGCCCACTTGCTGCCCGGCCAAGGTGCAGGCGCATAGGTGAGCCAGAAAACCATAGCTCCGTTGTATGTTTTCTGCGCCCGGTAGCAGGATTCTTTGGCCCGAGAAGACCAGAAATTCACCCAAGTTCCGGCAAAGGCGGTCCAAACCACACAACTCTTACCATCCTACCACTTGCCCGGCCACGCCTGTATGACAGCTACCCCGCTGCCTGGGGGGTGATCGCGACGTCGCCGAGCTCATTTCGACGCCTGAGACCGGAAGTGCTAAGCTGGAAGCATCCGGCTGCGTTCCGGCCGGGAGAAAACCTCGTTCCTGCTCACTTGCCCGGTTGGCTTTTGCCCCGCAAGGAGAGAACCGCCGCGTGATGAGTGGATTGCTTCGGGAAAACCGGCCAAAAGGACAATGCTCCCCGCGGCAAAGCCACCACAGGTCCGGTGGTTGCTGCACGCGGCGAGCAGCGCTGGGACTGCTGGCCGGTTGTTTGGTGCCGCGGCCGGTTGATGCCCAGCCTGCGGCCAGTTCGCCGGGGCCGAACCAAGAGGCTGCGGTAGCCCGGTGGCCCCATTGGCGCGGTCCCCAGTACGATGGTCAGATGCCTCGCTGGCCGGCCCCGCTGGTTTGGGGCCCCACCCGTGGCGTGGCCTGGCAAGTACCTGTGCCCCCGGGCGTTTCCACCCCGGTGGTTTGGGACCGGGCCGTGTTCTTGACCGCGCAACATGGTTCCCAACTGGAACTTTTGCAACTGGACCTGATGACGGGCAAGCTCCGCTGGAAACAACCGTTGGACACGGTGCCCACCTGGCCCCGGGAGGCCAAACCACCCGGCGGCTGGCCCTGGCCGCAGCAGAGCTGGGCGGCCCCCAGCCCTGCGACCGACGGGCAAGTGGTCGCCGCACTTGGCAGCCACGGTTTGCTTTCGGTGCATCAGGTGCAGGACGGCCGCCAGCGATGGTTCCGCCGGATAGGCCCCGCAAAGACCCACCGCTGGCCTTCACTTGGCGGAGTGCTGCTTTGGCAGGATCGGGTCATCGTGCTGCGGTGGCTCGCCGGGCCGGGCGAAGTTCCCACCGGCCTTTTGGCCGCCTTCGACAAGTGGACCGGCCGCGAGCTTTGGCACGTGGCCCTCTCAGGCAATCGAGCTGCCAAGCCGGTGCTGCTGGGCACCGCGCCCACCCTGGGCCGACTGGGCGACCGGCCCGTGCTACTCGTCCTGGAAGCCGATCAGCTCCGCGTGTTCGCTCCGGAGGATGGAAAGCAACTGCTCGGCTATCGTCTGGGAGCGGCGCAGTCGGCCGTGGCCTCGCCGTTTCTGGCCGAACAAACCGTGGTGGCCTGTCATGGCACCGGTGGGCCGCTGCTTGGGCTGGAATACTTCGTAGGCCGCCGCGGTCCCGTGCTGCGCAGGCTCTGGCGCCGCCAGGTGGCACCGGCGTTGTGGGCCACGCCGGCCCGGTGGCGCGACCTGGTGTTTGCCGTCTCGCAAAACGGCCAGGCCCGATGCATCCATCTGCCCACGGGCAAGACGTACTGGCAGCGGCCTTTGCGGGGGACGTTCTACGCTTCCCCGGTGGCGGCCGACGACCGGGTGTACTTCCTTTCTTACGAAGGGACCTGCTTCGTGGTGGCCGCTTCGGGCAACTACCGTCTGTTGGCTCGCAACCGGCTGCCGGATCGTTTTGTGGCCTCGCCCGCGGTGGCCGCAGTCCATCTGTTCCTGCGAGGCAAGCGACGACTCTATTGCGTCGGGCCGTATTTGGATCAAAATCGCTGAAGCGGACCTGTGGTCGCGCCACCCTCCTGCCAGGTAACGAGGAACTTCCGCCACTGGGAGTCCCGAGGCCGCCGCCGGGAAAGCTCGGACCTGCGGAAGCGAAGTGGCCCCCCTGCTCTTTGTGCTGGAAAGCCCGCCTGCGATGGTAACCACTTTGAACAAAAGCGCATGGCCCGTCCTGTTGCTGGCTCTTTCCGCTTCGGCGGCCGGAGCGGACAAAGGGCCGGTGTATCTGCACCCGGAACGAGCCGGGATCGACTATCAGCTTCAGGGGGAATACGCCGGGGTGGTGTCGGCTCCCGCCGGACAGATGCGGCTGGGCGTGCAACTGGTAGCCTTGGGCCGGGGCGAGTTCCTGGCGGCCATCTACCGGGGCGGGCTGCCCGGCTCGGGAGCCGTGGCAAAGGAGCCCATCTCGGTGTCGGCTCGCCGCACGGGCCGGTCGGTTCGGTTCCACACGCGCTATCTGGACTTTTTCGTCATCGCCGGGCAGATGCGGATTTCCTTGCGCCGGGACGGCCGGCTCATCGGAGTGCTGCTGCGGGCGGTGCGTACCAGCCCCACGCTGGGAATGGCCCCGCCGCCGGGAGCCAAGGTGCTGTTCGACGGCCGGGGAACCGAGGCTTGGAAAAACGCCCGCCTCAGCCCCGAAGGCTGGCTGATGCAGGGAGCCGAAACCCGCGAGCCGTTGCCCCGGGATTTTCTGCTTCACGTGGAGTTCCGCTTGCCGTTCATGCCGCTTGCCCGGGGCCAGGCTCGGGCCAACAGCGGACTTTACCTGCACCGGCGTTACGAAGTGCAGGTGCTCGATTCCTTCGGGCTCAAACCGCAGTACAACCACTGCGGCGCGCTGTACCGCTACCGGGCTCCGCTATTGAACATGTGCTTGCCGCCGTTGCAGTGGCAGACTTACGATGTTCGCTTCCACTCCCCACGATGGAGCCCGGACGGCAAGCGAAAACTAGCTCCGGCCCGAATCACCGTGCGGCTCAACGGGGTAACGATCCACCGCGATTTGGTTCTGACCCGCAAGACCGGAGCCGGGCGTCCCGAAGGCCCTCAGCCGCTGCCGCTCTGGCTGCAAGACCACGGGGACGAAGTACGTTTTCGCAACATCTGGCTCTTGCCGCTGCCGGCGCGCACCGCGCGGGAAACGACGCGGATCCACGCGCGATAATCCCCAGGCGACGCGGCCCCTTGTCCCATTGCAAGCGGTGGCGTTTTGCGGTGCCGCTGCTCGCTAGACCGGAGAGGGGAGTTACTCCTCCTCTTCTTCTTCGAGCTGGGCCTTTTTGATGATTTCTTGCTGCACGTGGGCGGGCACCACATCGTAGTGGCTGAACTCCATCGTGTAGCTGCCCTGCCCGCCGGTGATGCTGGAAAGGGTGCGGGCATAGGTGGTTACTTCGGCCAGGGGGACTTCGGCCCGCACAATCATCATTCCGCCGCCGGCCGCATCCGTCCCCAGCACCCGGCCGCGCCGGGTCGAAAGGTCGCTGTTGATATCGCCCAGCTTGTCGGCCGGCACGGTAATCTCCATCTTGACGATTGGTTCCAACAGGGCCGGTTGCGCCTGTTGGAACACGTTGCGGAAGGCCATCGAAGCGGCCGTTTTGAACGCCGTTTCGGAACTGTCCACCGGGTGGTGCTTACCGTAGAAGACATCCACGCAGACGTTCACCACCTGGTAGCCGGCAATCACGCCGCGGGCCATCCGTTCCTTGAATCCCTTTTCCACCGCCGGGAGAAAGTTGCCCGGGATGACGCCGCCGACAATCGAATCGACCCAGACGAAATTGGTTTCCGGGTCGTAGTGGAACTCTTTCATCTGTGGGAAGCGTTCCGGGGTGCAGAACTCCTCCGGATCGGTCCCTTGCGGGAAGGGCATCATGCGGATGTGCACTTCGCCGAACTGGCCCCGGCCGCCAGTCTGCTTCTTGTGCCGGTAAGAGCCTTCGGCGGTGCCCTGGACAGTTTCGCGATACGGGATTTTCGGCTCCTTGGTGACCACTTCCACCTTGTCCCGCCGCTTGAGCCGCTCCTGGATGATTTGCAGATGCAGCTCGCTCATGCCGGTCATTACCAGCTCTTTGGTCTGCGGATCGCGGTCCAGGCGGAATGTGGCGTCTTCTTCCACGATTTTCTGCAACGCTCCGGAAAGCTTCGCTTCGTCCCCGCGGCTCTTGGGGCTGACGGCCAGCCCGACCATCGGCGTGGGGAACGGGATCGGGGGCATGGTCCACGGGCCGATGGTCATGCCGGTCTTCAGCTCGGCCACTTTGGCCACGGCCACGATCTCGCCGGGACCGGCCGAAGCGATTTCTTCCTTCTCGTCGGCCTGAAAACGCAGCAACTGGCCAATCTTGACCGGCTTGCGGGCCCCGGGCACCTGCACCGCTTCGTCCGTCTTGAGCGTGCCGGAGAAAATGCGCAGGAAACTGAGCTTTTGCACAAAGGGGTCGATGCGCGTCTTGAACACCTGGGCCACCAGCGGACCGGCCGGATCGGGCTTCACTTCCACTTCCTGGCCGTTTTCGTCCGTGGCTTTGCGCAGCAGTTCCGTGGGCGGCAGACAGCAGCGGGCCAGCCCGTCGAGCAGCTCGTCCAGGCCCGTGCCGTTCTTGGCCGAGATGCAGAAAATCGGAATCAGCGACCCGGCCGCCACTGCCTTGACCAGCAGCCGGTCCAGCTCTTCGCCCTCGGGGACAATCCCCTCGAAGTACCGCTCGGTGGCTTCCTCGTCCACTTCGACAATCGACTCGATGAGCGACTGATGGGCTTCTTCCGGGTCGATCAGCGCCCCTTCGGTTCCGCCCTCGGGCGGGGAGAGCACGGAAACGACTCCCTTGAAATCGCCGCCGACGCCCAGCGGGATGGTAAACAGCGTGCAGCGGTTGCCCCACAGTTCGCGCACGCTGGCCAGCAGCTTGGCAAAGTCGATGTTTTCGGCGTCCATGCGGTTGAAGATAATCACCCGGCCCACGCCTTCTTTTTCCGCTTCGTTGAACATCCGCCGGGTGTTCACCTCGATGCCGGCCTGGGCGTCGATAACCACGGCGGCCGTCTCCACGGCTCGCAACGCCCCCAGCGACTGGTTGATGAAGTCCGGATACCCGGGCGTGTCGATCCACTGGAAGAACCGGCCGGCGTGCTCGAAGTGAATGAGCGTGGACTCAATGGAGTACTTGTGGGCTTTTTCTTCTTCGTCGAAGTCGCAGATGCTGGTCCCGTCGTCCACGCTCGCCTGGCGGTTGACGAGTCCCTTGTGGATGAGGATGCGGTCGCTGAGCGTGGTCTTACCCGAAGAACCGTGGCCTACCAGTGCGATGTTGCGGATGTTTTCGACGGTGATTTTGGTCATGGTCCAACTTCCCGAACAAACGGCGGTTCGATTGCTTGAGGAAACATAAAGCGTACAAAATCCTGCCCCGAGGAAAAGCCCTGTCCGCCGAAGCCGCTGGGAGGGGAAGCAACGCTCGGCCGCCAGGCCACTTGGGGCAAAGGGCGCACCCCTCCGGCGGGCGTGGGGGCCCCCTTGCCCTCTGGGCCAGAAGGGGCACCTGTCCTGCTCAGAGCACCGAAGGCGACTCCGCCCCCCTACTCCTGCAAGCTGTAAAGGACCACGTTGATGGCCAATCGGGCGGCGTCTTCCCGCACATAGCCGCGGCAGGGCACGACGCCCTGGCTTTCCAGCGCGCAACTGATGTCGTAAGGGGAGAAGATGACCGCGTAGCGTCCTTTTTCTAGCTCCAGACCTTCCAGTTCCGGAGGAACGCGGCGTATGTGCTGTACCACGCGGCCAGGCCCGTTTCCCCCCGCGGCCCGGCCCGGCTCGCGCCGCCGCACGGTGCGGATGTCGAACCCGCCGTAATGAGTGGTAAATAGCTTGTGGTCCGGAGGGATGGGGCGTAGGCTTTTGCCGGGGAAGATCAACTGGATTTCGCGGCGGAAGCTGCGGGCGAACTCGGCGCTGGCGCACACCGCGTCGGCCAGGATAAATCCGCCGTTTTCCAGGTATTTTTTCAGTGCGGCTCGTTCTTCCGGCGTGAATTGAAACGCCCGCCGCCCGTGCAAAAACAGCATGTGGTACTGGAACAGGTTCTTGTCCGTAAGCGAAACCACCCGTTGATCGGTCGGCACCAGCAGACCCAGTTCCTGTTTCAAATGCCGCTGCAAGCTCAGCAACGCCCCGGGAGCCGCGTCCCAGGTGCCCCCGTGCCGCACCTTCGGGATGACCAGCATGGCCCGCTGGAACGCCTGGCGTCGGGCCGCATCGAGGTCCAGCCGGGGAACCATGTCCTTGTACTTCAGTTCCCGGCCCGTGGCGTAGGAAAGCACGTTCAGTCCCAGCGACAAAGCCGACTGCACGCGCTTTTGCACCGCCGGGGGGAACTTGGCCCGGCGTCCGGATCGGGACAGCTCCCAGTAGCAGGAAAGGTCCGTGTCGCAATAGACCACCGCCGTGCGGCAGCCGACGTTCACGCCCCAAAGACGCCCGGCGTACTCCGGTCCCACTTTTTCTTCCATGAACCAGATCTCGTGTTCCGGCGGCAGCCGGCGCAGTTGCAGTTCCGGCTCGGGGAACAGCCGCTCCACCAGCAGGCGGAACGTGTCGTCGAACTGGCCCTGGTCGTCGCAACAGGCTTCGGCAAAGAGGAACCCGCCCCGGTCCAGATAGCGGCGCAGCTCGGCCACTTGTTTGTCGCTCAGGGTGATTGCCTCGTTGCCGCTGAGGAACAGCACCGGAGCCTGTAAGTAATCGGCCGCGGTGGCTTGGGCCGCGTCATAGACTTCCCAGGTCAGGTCGCGCCCCCAGCGAAGCTCCACATACCGGGTCAGGTTGCCCACGTCGTTAGGATGGCGGTTCCAGGCCACGGAGTTCCGCTCGCCCCAGCGGAGCTTGGCCAACAGCACGGGCCGGCGCCCCTTGGTCAAAAACAGCAGGGCCAGCGAAGTGGATACCACGCGATGGTTCCCTTCCGGCCCCACCCCCCGCCAGAAACCCGAGAGCCGGTCCTGGTTTTGCAACAGTACGGCCGCCCCTTCGCGGTACCAGTCGTGCCTGCCGATTCGCCGATGGGCGGTCAGCCGCCCCACCCGCTCCAGGCCGTACAGGTAATAGAGCCACCAGGTGCCCCCCGGTGCGTTGGGATTGGCGTGGACCGAAAAGTTCCGCGCCAGCCAACGCAGCCCGCGCTGGATGTGGTCGTCCGGCTGGTGCTCGCCGCAGCAGCGTACCACGTCGCCTTCGACTCGGGCCGCCCCGGAGCCGAGCCGGTCCGCGGCGATAATCAGCGAAGCAATCCCTGCGCAGGTCATGCTTCCGGTCCCCTGGTCGCCGCTCAGGTAGCTCCAGGAACCGTCCGGAAGCTGGGAGTTCTGCCAGAACTGGCGGGCCCGGTGCCAGACGGCTTCGGGCACCGGCGAAGGGACGCCGAACCGCTGCAACACCCGCTCAGCTTCCCACAGGGCCAGCATGGCGAACTGGGTGTTGGACTTGTCGCCCGAGCCGGGCGGATAGTTCCACATGCCCCGCTTGGGGCCTTCGGTAATCTGGTGGGCGGCCAGCCAGGCGGCGTTGCGGCGAATGAGGTTCAGGTCCCGCTGCGGCGTGGCGTGGCAGAAGACCATCGTTTGCAGCGAAACCAGATAGGTGCGGGTATAGCTCTGTTTGCGCAGGAAGTTCAGCGCCCGGGCCACCGATTCGTCTTCCGGCTCCACGCCCGCGGTCAGCAGGGCCAGCGTGGCCAGCGGCGTGGTGTCCCAGCGGAGGAACGAAGGCCAGGCGCCGCTTCGCCGCTGCTGGAGCTTGAGGAATCGCACGGCCCGATCGATGGCCGCTTGCACTTCGGCCGGGTCCAGGTCCTGGGCCGGGGCAAGCTGCGGCTCCAGCAAGCCCGGCAGCAGGCAGAAAAGCATCAGCCGCAGCCACCGGCACCGGCGGCCGCCGTGCTGGCCAGCCCCGGGGCGGACCGGCCCCCCGGTGCGGATCGTAGGGGCTGTAACGCTGCTTGCCGGGGCCGAAGGTTGCGGATTGGGCCCCGTGCAAGGGGTTGCGTTGTTGGCACTTAGAACAAGGGGTAGAATACCCAAGGAATCTGGCCCTCGCAGGGAAACGTTCGCTTCTTGCCGCTTGCAAACAGGAACCGCGCCGTTGGCTACCCGTACCCGCAGCCTGGGGGAAGTGCTTCAGGAGTTCGCCCATCGCCGCAAGCTGATGGCCGAAGAACTCCACAAAGTCATTATCGGGCAGGACGCCGTCATCGAACAAGTCTTTGCGGCGATCTTCACCCGCGGGCACTGTTTGCTGGAAGGGGTGCCCGGGCTGGCCAAAACGCTGCTGGTGAGCACGCTGGCCCGCATCATGGACCTGCAATTCAAACGCATCCAGTTCACCCCGGACCTGATGCCCTCGGACATCACCGGCACCAACGTGCTAGAAGAGGACGAAGGCGGGCGGCGCAACTTCCGTTTCGTCCCGGGGCCGGTCTTCACCAACATCCTGCTGGCCGACGAAATCAACCGCACTCCGCCCAAGACCCAGGCCGCTCTGTTGCAGGCGATGCAGGAGCGGGAAGTTACCGTCGGCCAACAGACCTATCGGTTGCCCGAGCCGTTTTTCACCATCGCCACGCAAAACCCCATCGAGCAGGAGGGGACCTATCCGCTGCCCGAAGCCCAGTTGGACCGCTTCATGTTCAACATCAAGGTCGATTATCCAAGCGCGGAAGAAGAAGAGCAGATTCTTTCGGTCACCACGCGGCAGGAGAAGCCGGAAATACGCAAAATCCTGTCGGCCCAGAACATCCTGGTCATCCAGGAACTGGTCAGCAAAGTGGCCGTGAGCCAGTACATCGTCAAGTATGTGGCGCGACTGGTGCGGGCCACGCGGCCTAAGGACCCTTCGGCCCCGGAGTTCGTGCGCGAGCTGGTGGACTGGGGGGCCGGTCCCCGGGCCGGACAGTTTTTGATCCACGGCGGCAAGGCCCTGGCCGCGATGGACGGCCGTTTTTCGGTGGCCGTGGAGGACATCCAGCGGGTGGCCGTGCCGGTGCTGCGGCACCGTATTTCGACCAACTTCCAGGCCCAGGCCGAAGGGCTTTCCACCGAAGACCTGATCCAGCGGCTGCTCAAAGAAATCCCGCCGCCGGAGGTGGAGAAGTTCGAGTGAGGAATCGGCTTGCGACTTGCGCTGTTGCACGTGGAGTTTCCGCTCCAATGCAAGAACAAACTTAACAACACAAAGCGGCGAGCCGCCGACTTGAGTCGGCGGAGGCGGCACGGTCGCCAGCGACTGGGTGCTTCCGCACCAGAGCAAGAACAAGCAAGAACGTCGAACCTCCCCGGACTGAAAGTTCGGGGCTCGCCGATTGCATGAACCGGCGCGCGTGTTTGTCCGCGTGCGGAACCACCTTGCGCACGCCACAAGACGCAAGCCGCAGGCGACGGAAAATGCAGGGTTCGCCAAGTCGGTGGGAAGAAAAACGCCTCCAGCCGATTCCCGGTTGGTTTGCCGTTGACGGAAACGCCCATGCCCGCAGTCGAACAATACCTCAAGCCCGAAGTGGCCCGGCAGATCGCCCGGCTTGACCTGCGCGCGCAGTTTATCGTCAAGAGCTTTCTGCACGGCCTGCACGCCAGCCCTTTTCACGGGTTTTCGGTCGAGTTCAGCGAACACCGCCGCTACACGCCCGGGGACGATCCCAAGGACATCGACTGGATCGTCTATGCCAAGACCGACCGCTATTACATCAAGAAGTTCGAAGCCGAAACCAACATCACCGGCTACCTGGTGATGGACCTGAGCCGTTCGATGGGCTACACCTACCGCCAGCAGATGACCAAGTTCGAATACGCCATCTGCCTGGCCGCCGCGCTGTGCTACTTGATGATCCACCAGCAGGACCCCTGCGGGCTGATTGTCTTCGATACCCAGATTCGCCACTCGCTGGCCCCCAAGAGCAAACGGACCCAGCTTGGCAGCGTGCTGAGCCTGCTGGCCCGGCTCCGACCCCGGGGCGAGACGGACATCCCCAAGTGCCTGACCCAGATCGCCGCCATGCTCAAGCACCAGAGCCTGGTGATGCTCTTCAGCGATCTGTTGGGCGAGCCGGAACAGATAGTCCGCTCCCTACACCAACTGCGGCACCGCAAGCACGACGTAATCCTGTTCCACATCCTGGACGAAGCGGAGGTGAACTTCCCCTTTGCCGGACTGACCGAGTTCGAAGACCCGGAGACCGGCCAACGCGTGCAGGTGGATGCCACCGGATTCAAGCAGGACTACCTGGGGGCGGTGGAGGAGTTCCGCCAGGAGCTGCGCCGCGAGTGTTTCCAGGCCGGCGTGGATTACGTACCGCTGGATACCAGCATGCCGTTCGACCGGGCGCTGATCGAGTACCTGATAAGCCGCCGCCACCGGCTGTGAACAGGCAGCAATCGGTGCTGGGAGCCGGTTGTTTTGAGCAGGCCGGACGGTAGCTCCATGAGGGCTTGGGGACTTGGGGGGATGGAGGCGTGGAGGCTTGGGGGGAGAGCTTCCGCTCCGGGCGGGAATTGGCTTGCGGCGTGCGCCTTGCGCGAGGAGCTTCCGCTCCGTCGGAAAAACAAACGCTCGTGCTCGTGCTCGGAATTCGTACTCGTTCGTACTCGGTAGCCCGTCATCAGCAATCGCGAATCGGCAATTCAGCAAGCCGCCGACTTTAGTCGGCGGAGGCGGCGGGGCCGCTGCCACTGGTGTGTCTTGCGTCTTGGGTCTTGAGCAGGAGCTTCCGCTCCAGTGCAAGAACAAGCGCCAATATCTTGCAATCGGGTAATCGGCGAGCCGCCAGCTTTAGCTGGCGGAGGAAAAACAACGAGCAAACGTTTCTACTTGCCTCCCCGGACTGAAGTCCGGGGCTCGCCGAGCGGGAATTGGCGCTCCGGGCGAGAATCGGCTTGCGGCTTGCGACCTGCACTTTGTGCAAGAAGCTACCGCTCCGGAGTAAGACCAATCGCTAATACTCGCAATCCGCGAGCTGCCGACTTTTAGTCGGCGGAGGCGGTCGGGCCCAACTGCCGGGCGGCGGAACGCTCAAGCCAGCCCGCGCTGCCGTTCGTATTGCAGGATTTTGTCTTCGTGTTGCAAGGTCAGCCCGATCTGGTCCAAGCCGTGCAGCAGGCAATGCCGCTGGAACTCGGGCACGGAAAACTCCCAGTCCAGCCCGTGTTCGTCGCTCAGGCGGCACTGCTCCAGATCCACCGTGAGCCGGTAGCCGGGATGTTGCCGGACTCGCTGGAACAGTTCCTGCACCTGCTCGTCGGACAGCACGATCGGCAGCAGCCCGTTTTTGAAACAGTTGTTGTAAAAGATGTCGGCAAAACTGGGAGCAATCAGCACGCGGAACCCGTAATCCTCCAGCGCCCAAGGGGCGTGCTCCCGGCTGGACCCGCAGCCGAAGTTGCGGCGGGTCACCAGGATCGAAGCCCCGCGGAACTCCGGCCGGTTGAGTTCAAACTCGGGATTTTCGCTCCCGTCGGGCAGGAATCGCCAGTCGTAGAACAAAAACTGCCCGAACCCGGTCCGCTCAATCCGTTTGAGAAACTGCTTAGGGATAATCTGGTCGGTGTCCACGTCCACCCGGTCCAGCGTGGCCACCAGTCCCGTGTGCTTGCGAAACGGTTCGATGGGCATGGCAGTTCTCTTTGCTCAGTTCTCTTTGCTCGGTGGTTTGTGGTTTATTGCTCGGTGGTTTATTGCTCGGTGGGTTGCCTCCGGCGGGAATTTTTCCGGAGGGGACCTTTTCCGCCTCGGTACTTTGCCGGAGTTGCCTGTTAGCCTACAACGATTGCCGGACCGGCGGGAGGGGGCAGACGGGAAACCGCGCCTTCGGCATTCCCAGACCATCGCCCCACGGTGCCGCCCGGCACTTGGACGTGCACACAAGTACAAAGCAGGCCCGCTTCGGGTAGGAGGAAATACAAGCCCCAAGACGTTTGCCACGCCGTTGGGGCAAAGTCAGCAAACCCCGCGTCGCTTCGCCACTTCCTGCAGACCAACGAAGTGTCAACGGATTCCCTGCGGCCAGGCTCATTGACACCCCCTGGGGCCGGTTCATAATGGAAGTTTTCCTTGCCCGAAACGCTTTGGTTCCAGGGGAGATGCGGATGAGCTGGCTGGTTCTGGACCCTTCCCCCGGTGCGGAGAGCCTGCCGTTGAAAGACGCCATCGCCAAAGCCGACGTACTCATCGAGGCGCTGCACTGGATCCGGCGTTTTCGCGACCGGATCACGGTCATCAAGATTGGCGGCCGGGTCATCGACGACCAAGAGGCGCTGCGCCCGCTGCTGGAAGACATCGTGTTTATGGAAACCGTGGGCATGCGGCCTGTGGTCGTCCACGGTGGAGGCTCGGCCATCTCCCGGCGAATGGCCCAGCAGGGGTTGGAGCCGCGTTTCGTTCAGGGGCGCCGCTACACGGACGAGGCGACACTCCGCATCGTCGAAGAAGTGCTGGCCTACGAAACCAACAACCGCCTGGCCGAAATGATCCAGCAACTGGGCGGCCGTGCCGCACCGCTCAACTTCAAAACCACCTGTGTTCTGTTCGGCCAGCGGCTGCAACTGACCGACCAGCAGGGACAACCGGTGGACCTTGGCTACGTGGGCCAGGTGACCCGGGTGGACCGCACCACGCTGGACAATCTGTGCCACGCGGGCATCGTGCCAGTCATCCCTTCGATGTGCCTGGGACCGGACAAGCAGAAACTGAACGTCAACGCCGACGACGCGGCCAAGGTGGTAGCCGAATCGCTCCAGGCCGAAAAGCTGGTGTTCCTGAGCGACGTGAACGGCGTGCGGCGGGACAAGGACGATCCGGACTCGCTGATCCACAGCCTCAGCGCCTCGGAAGCCCGGGAGCTAATCGCCCAGGGAGCAATCGACACCGGCATGGTACCCAAGGTGCAGGCTTGCCTGGATTCGCTGGCCAAGGGAGTCAAGAAGATTCACATCATCGACGGCAAGTTGCGGCACTCCCTGCTGCTGGAAATCTACACCGACCGCGGCGTGGGCACGCAGATCGTGCCGGATGCCGAGGCGACCGGCCCCTGAGCGTTTCCGGTCCGGCGGAACATCCCTCCTCCCCGAATTCGACGGAGAACCCGGCGGTGAGCACCACGGCCCCCGATCCGGTAATCGCCCTGTTCGACAAGTACGTGGTTCCCAACTACGTGCGCTATCCGGTGACGCTGGTCCGGGGCGAAGGGTCCTGGGTCTGGGATTCCCAGGGCCGACGCTACCTGGACCTGTTCCCCGGCTGGGGATGCAACCTGTTGGGCCATTGCCCGCCGCGGGTGGTGCAGGCCGTGCAGGAGCAGGTGGCTCGGCTGATCCACGTGCCCAACACCTGGTACATCGAACCGCAAGGGCGCTGGGCGCAGATGCTTTCGGAGCGGAGCTTCGGCGGCCAGACGTTCTTTTGCAACTCGGGAGCCGAAGCCAACGAGGCGGCGTTGAAACTGGTGCGGCTCCACTGCGGCCCGGACCGCTACAAGGTGATTACCTTCCAGGGCGGGTTCCACGGCCGCACGCTGGCCACCACCACAGCCACCGCCCAGCCGAAGTATCACGAAGGGCTGGGGCCGCTTCTGGCCGGGTTCGCCTACGCCCCCTTCGGCGATGCCGACGCGGTGGAATCCCTGGTGGACGACCAGACGGCCGCCATTCTGGTGGAGCCGGTTCAGGGCGAAGGCGGGGTGCGCATCCCGCCCGAGGGCTTTTTGCAGCGCCTGCGCCAGATTGCCGACGAACACCAACTGATTCTGATTTTCGACGAGGTGCAAACCGGCTGTGGCCGCACCGGACACTGGTTCGGCTATCAGTACTTCGGCGTGGAACCAGACGTAATCACGCTGGCCAAGGGGCTTTGCGGCGGGGTGGCAGCCGGAGCTATGCTCGCCCGGGCGGAGCTGGCCCGCAGCCTCCGCCCCGGCATGCATGCGGCTACATTCGGCGGCAATCCGCTGGCGGCTGCGGCCGGGGTGGCCACGCTGGAGACAATCCAGCAGGAAGGCCTGCTCGACCGCACCCGGCAGCTCAGCGACAAGTTCCGGCAACTGTTGCAGCCGCTGGTGGACGAGCTGCCCATTGTGCAGGAGCTTCGTGTGCTGGGGCTGATGATCGGGCTGGAGCTTTCGGTGCCTGGGGCCCCCGTGGTCCAGCGGATGATGGAGCAAGGCGTGCTGATCAACTGCACCCAGGGCAACGTGCTGCGCATGTTGCCGGCGATGACCCTGAGCGACGAACAGGCCGAACAAGGCTGCCAGGTGCTGGCCGAGGTGTTGCGCCAATACGCCCAGGAAAAGCCCGAAGAATAACCGGCACCCCCGCGACCGAATCCATTCCATAGAACCCTTTTTTCGGCCGGCCCCAGCCTTTCGCGATCCCCGAACCCCAAGCCCTGAACTTTCCGGAGCGTTTATGAGCGTGCGACACGTGCTGACCTTGGGCGATCTGACCGCTGCCGAAATCCAGCGCATCTACGCCATTACCCGCGACCTGAAGCAGAAGTTCGAACAAGGCGTGCGCGAACCGCTGCTGCCCGGCCGCGTGGCCGCGCTGTTGTTCGAGCACCCCTCGTTGCGGACTCGAGTCAGTTTCGAGTCGGGCATGGCCCATCTGGGCGGAAGCACACTGTTTCTGGGCAAGGACGTGGGCTGGGGATCGCGGGAGTCGGCGGCCGATTTCGCCCGGGTGCTCAGCCAGTATGTGGACGTAGTCATCGTACGGGCCAAGAGCCATCAACGGGTCGAAGAGCTGGCCCGCTGGTCGCAGGTGCCGGTCATCAACGCCCTGACCGACTACGCCCACCCCTGCCAGGCGCTGGCCGACCTGTTCACGCTCAGCGAGCTGTTCGGCCAGGTGCAGGGGCGCACTCTGGCGTTCGTGGGCGACGGGAACAACGTGGCTCGCAGTCTGGCCACGGCCTGTGGACACCTGGGGTTGCGGTTCCGCCTGGCTGCCCCACCGGAACACCAGTTCGACCAGGCGTTTCTGGAGCGGTTGCGGCAAATCGCCCCCGACGTGGACCTGCAAATGACCGCTGACCCGGCCGAAGCGGTGCGCGAAGCCGACGTGGTCTATACCGACGTGTGGGTAAGCATGGGCCAGGAGAAAGAAAAGGCCCAGCGGCTGGCCACCTTCGCCCCCTATCAGGTGAACGCCCAGTTGATGGCCCAGGCCCCGGCCGATGCGGTGTTCATGCACAACCTGCCGGCCCACCGCGGCGAGGAAGTCACCGACGAGGTTATCGACGGCCCGCAAAGCGTCATCGTCCAGCAGGCGGCCAACCGGATGCACGCCCAAAAAGGGCTGCTGGTCTGGCTGCTGGGTGCCAAGAGTGCCCGATAAACGCCAGGAAAACGAACCGACCAGCTCCTGCTTCCAGGCCAAAGAAAAAGCGGAGGTCGTTTGTCCGATTCCGGCAAGCCATTTTCGCCGGACTGGAGGACCACCGGCCGGTTCAGACCACGGCTTCCTGATAGCAGTAGTCGAACAGCAGTTGCCACTCGTGGCGTTGGATGGCCAGGCACAGCGCCTCGCTGGTGCTTTCGCCTTCCAGCACGGCCTGGCACAGGTCAATCCAGGCAAACGGGTCCCAATCGACAAGCCGGCCGAGGTATTCGCTCTGGTCGTCGGTTCCGTACCGGGCGGCTTCTTCGCGTGCAGCCTGAGCCAGAGCGGGAAAGATGGGATGTTCTCCCACGCGGCGGAACCAGTATTTGGCGTTGCCGAAATCCCCTTCGCGGCGGTGCATGATACCGTGCCAGAAACTGCCGTGGATCGTATCGATCTGCTGACTGAGGCGGTGCGAGTGGTCCAGATAGTTGTGGTAAAGCCACAAGCCCGAGCAACACGCCAGAGCCATCTGCGTATCGCCCACCGGATGCGGCTCGGCCAGGGTTTCTGGACTCAGGCGTTCCAGCAGCGGCCGAGCCTGGTGCGTGGCCACGCCGGGCCCCAGCGACTCGCGACGCGGCACCTGAAGTATCTGTTCCACCAGCGGGGTGTAGACGGTGCTCATTGGCGTTTCCTTGATTTCGCGTTGCGGAGCGTTCGACCGGAACCGGCCTGCGCACAGCGGGTGCATTGTAACCGGCAAGCTCAGTGGGCGGAAATGGCCTCCCCAGGGCGGAAGCGCGGAACCCTTGACCACCGGGAGGCGCTTTGCTGTACTCGGGGCCGAAGTGGCCCGCTCCCGTTGAGCAAGGAGTTCCGGCGATGAGCCAACCGCTGCGCATCCTGGCCATTCACGCCCACCCGGACGACGTGGAGTTCCAATGCGCTGGCACGCTGGCCCTGCTGGCCCAGCAGGGGCACTCCATCACCATCGTTACCATGACGCCGGGAGATTGCGGTTCGCAAGAACTGGGTCCGGAAGCCATCGCCGCCATTCGCCGCCAGGAGGCACGGCATTCGGCCGAGCTGATCGGAGCCGAATACGCCTGCCTGGAGTTCCGCGATCTGAGCATCGTCATCGACAACGACGCCAAACGCCGCGTGACCGAGGCGGTGCGGCGATTCCGGCCCGACGTGGTGTTTACCGCTCCGCCGGTGGACTACATGGACGACCACGAAGCGACCAGCCGCCTGGTGCGCGACGCGTGTTTCAACGCCAGTTGTCCCAACTACAGCACGCGGCAATGGGACCCGGCCCCGGCCACCGAAAAGATTCCCTATCTGTTCTACGTGGACCCGCTGGAAGGGATCGACCACTGGGGCCAGCCCGTTCCGCCACATTTCTACGTGGATATTTCCGACACGTTCGAAACCAAGCAGCGGATGCTAGCCTGCCATGAGAGCCAGCGGGCGTGGCTGCGGGCGCAGCATGGAGTGGACGAATATTTGGAAAGCCAGCGGCGCTGGTCGGCCAAGCGCGGCGAGGAAGTGGGCGTGCAATACGCCGAAGCATTTCGCCAGCACCGAGGGCACCCCTACCCCCACGATAACATCCTGGAACGCTTGCTTCCCGGCCGGGTCAAACCGGCCCCGTAGCAAGGACGCGGCCCTAGCTCCAATACAAGAACAAGCAAAAACGCCGATTCTTGGAAACGGCGAGCCGGGAGCTTCTGCTCCCGGAGTCCAGAAAAAGGCGAACGCCGGTACTTCCGCCGCTTTTGCGAGTTGACACTCGCGGCTCGCTGGATATGCGAACAAGCGCCGATTCTCACAACTCAGCGAGCCGCCGACTTCAGTCGGCGGAGGACGGCACGGCCGTCTCCGACTAGGAGCTTCCGCTCCGGTGCGAGAATAAACGCCGGTTCGAGGAAACAGCGAGAGGAAAAGAACGAGGAAACGTTTTTTCCCGGTTCTCCGATCCTCCCCGGACTGAAGTCCGGGGCTCGCCGGGCGAGAGTTGGCTTGCGGCTTGCGACGTGCGCCTTGCGCGGGAGCTTCCGCTCCGGGGCAAGAATAAGCGCCAATTCTCACAAAACACACGACGAACCGCGCCACACGGCGGCAATCTTGCCGCGGCGCGGGGTGGGCAATCGCCGTGAGTTCCGGGCGGCCCAGGACCGAAGACGCAAGAGACAAGACTTCTTTGCTTCTTTCGTCCGGGGGTGGCCGAAACCCCGGGCAGGATTGTCTGCTTCTGTGCCCAAAGATTCTGGTTCGCTAAGATTCTGGTTCACGCATAAGGTTCGTGGCAGAGGAGCTCGCCTTGCTCTGAACCTCGGTGTTTCTTTTCGGCCTGGGATTCCAAGCGACGTTGCCTGCTTTGGGGGGCCGGTTTTGCTCCGGGGCCGCGTAGCTATAATTGAACACATGGGAAACGGGACGTGGGGATGCTCTTCACCGAGAGTTGCGCGCCTATGAATCACAAGTGGTTTGGGTGTTTGTTGGTAGGCCTTGTCGTGCTTGGCGGCTGCCAGGCGGAAAGGCCCTCGTCCACTCCAGCGGCTTCAGGAGAAGGACGAACCATGACGTTCGTACTGCGCAGCTCGGCTTTCGAGCCGAATCGGGACATCCCCTCGAAATACACCGACGACGGCGAGGACATTTCCCCGCCACTCAGTTGGGAAGGCGTGCCCGATGGCACCCAGGAGTTCGCCCTGGTGTGCGACGACCCGGACGCCCCTACGCCGGACCCCTGGGTGCACTGGGTGCTGTACAAGATCCCAGCCGACGTGCGCTCCTTGCCCGAAGGGATTCCGCCCCAGGAACGCCTTGACCAGCCGCCGGGAGCCTTACAGGGAGTGAACTCGTGGCACACGGGCCAGCGGATTGGCTACCGTGGGCCGTCGCCGCCGCCGGGCTCGGGAGTGCATCACTACCACTTCAAGCTCTACGCCCTGGATGCTCCCGTGGAACTGCCCCCGGGGGCCACCAAAGAGCAACTGCTCCAGGCCATCCAGGGGCACGTGCTGGCCCAGGCCGAGCTGGTGGGCACCTATCGCCGCTGAGCCGACTCGGTTTGCTCCAAGGAAAACCCCGCGGAACCGCGACCATGAACCAGCAGCCCGTGGTGGGAATCGTCGGCGGCGGAGTCTCCGGCCTGGCCACCGCCTATTACCTGCGGCAGCGGTTGCCCACGGCGCGGATTCACCTGTGGGAAGCAAGCAGCCGGCTCGGCGGGGCGCTTTACACCCAGTGGATAGACGGCTACTGCGTCGAGGGCGGTGCCGATATGTTCATTACCAACGTGCCCTGGGCCGTGGAACTCTGCCGCCGCCTGGACGTGGAGCTGGTGGGCACCAACCCGGAACACCGCGGGGCCTTTGTCGTCCATCGGGGGCGGGTGGTGCCCATCCCGGAAGGATTCGCCGTGATGATGCCCACCCGGCTGTGGCCGCTGCTGACCACGCCGCTGCTCTCCTGGCGAGGGAAACTGCGGCTGCTGGCCGAACCGCTGGTGCCGCCCCGGTGGGACCGGCGCGACGAGTCGCTGGCCGATTTCGCCGTCCGCCGCATGGGCCGGGAGGCGTTCGAACACCTGGTGCAACCGCTCGTGGCCGGCATCTACGCGGCCGACGCCCGGCGGCTTTCGATGCAGGCGGCCTTGGGGCGCTTCGTCCAGATGGAACGCCGCTACGGCAGCCTGGGCGCGGCCTGGTGGCACAGCCGAACCGGTCCGAGTCGTTCCAGGGCAAACGGTAGCGGCTCGGGAGCGCGGTACGGGCTGTTTGTGGCCCCTCGGCAGGGGATGGAACAGCTCGTCCACCGCCTGGCCGAACAGCTCCCCCAGGACGCCATCCACCGCCAGAGCCCGGTGGCCGAGGTGAAACGCTGCGGCACGGGCTGGCGCGTCCTTTACCAGAACGGCAACCAGGCAACTCCGACCGCCGCTGAAGTGGACGCCCTGGTGCTGGCCGTTCCGGCTCACCGGGCCGCCGGGCTGCTCCGGTACCACGATGCGGAGCTGGCCGGGCTGCTGGAGCGGATTCCCTACGGCTCGGCCGCTGTGGTCTGCTTTGCCGTGCGGTTGGAGCAGTTGCCCGAGCCGCCGCGGGGATTCGGCTTCGTGGTGCCCGAGGTGGAACAGCGCCAGGTGCTGGCCGTGAGTTTCAGTTCGGTCAAGTTCCCGCACCGCGCTCCGCCCGGGGGCCTGCTGGTGCGCGTGTTTATCGGAGGGGATCGCCTGCAACCGCTGCTGGAACTCTCCGACGAACGACTCCAGCAAATCGCCTGGGACGAAGTGAGCCAACTGTGCGGCTGGTCCGCAAAGCCGCTCTGGCATCGCGTGTTTCGCTGGCCGCGGGCCATGGCCCAGTATCACGTGGGACACCTGGAGCTGGTCCGCCAGATTCGCCATCGGCTGCACGCCCAACCGCGGCTTGCGCTGGTGGGCAACGCTTACGACGGGGTGGGAGTGCCGTTTTGCATCCGGGGCGCCCAGCAGGCCGCAGCTCAACTGGCCCAAGAACTAGCCGCTGCGCCGAAGTAACCGCTTCCGGCGGCGTTGCTCCTTGGAACCGTTGCGCACGCTCCGAGCCGGGCTTAAGCGGCAAGCTCCCGCCGTGATCACTCAACTCGGCCGGGCCGCTTTGGCGGGGCCACTCGATAGCCGTAAGGGTGTTCCCGGTGCCAGTCCCACGCGCTGGCGACAATCTCTTCGAGCGAGCTGTTTTGAGGGCTCCAGTCCAGTTCCCGGCGGGCCAGGCTCTCATCGGCCACTAACAGCGGAGGATCGCCGGGCCGGGCGGGGGCAATCCGTACGGGAATCGCCTGTCCGGTCACGCGTCGGCACGTTTCGACCACTTCCCGCACGCTGGCCCCCCGACCGCTGCCCAAGTTGTACGCCCGAAAACCGGGACGCTGCAGTTGCTCCAGCGCGGCCAGGTGTGCCCGGGCCAGATCGTCCACGTGGACGTAATCTCGCACGCACGTGCCGTCGGGCGTGGGATGTTCCTGGCCGAAGATGGTCAGGTGTTCCCGTTGGCCCAGGGCCACTTGGAGTGCGTTGGGTATCAGATGGGTTTCCGGCCGGTGGTCTTCGCCCAGCGGGAACAGCCGACTGGCCCCGGCCGCGTTGAAATAACGCAGCGCCACGACCGAAAACTCGCAGGCCCGAGCGTAGTCGGCCAGGGCATGTTCCACGGCCAGTTTGGTGCGGCCGTAGGGGTTGATGGGTTCCCGGGGGTGCTCCACCGGGATGGGGACCTGCCGGGCCACGCCATAGACGGCCGTGGTGCTAGAAAACACGATTCGCCGTACGTCCGATTGTTGCATCGCTTGCAGCAGGCACAGCGAGCCCAGTACGTTGTTGGAGTAGTACCATTGGGGCCGCTGGGTGGATTCGCCCACCAGGGCCAGCGCGGCAAAGTGCAGCACCGCTTCGATTCGCTTTTCGCGCAGCACCGCAGCCAGACGGCTCGCGTCGCGCAAGTCGCCCTGGAGGAGCCGCCCTGCTGGGGCCGCGTCCAAATGGCCGCGGCTCAGGTTATCGTAAACCCAAACCTCGTGCCCTCGGCTGGCCAGCAAATGGGCAGTTACCGAACCGATGTAGCCGGCCCCGCCGGTTACCAGCACTCGCACGCCGTGAAGTCCTTCGATGGATAAGGTCGAGGGTCCGCGTTCCGCTGCGCCCGGTCACCGGGACACAAGGGCTGCAGCGCAGGCCAAAGAGATTGAGTGCCACGAATCTACCCCGGCCCCCCACGGCAAACAATGCCGCCACGGCCGCTTGGAAACGCACCCCTGGCCTCTTTGCTGAAGGAGTTCCCCTTGCACTGGCTGCTGGAAAGCCCCTGGCCGGCGATTCTGGTGGGGAGCGTGGCTTCCATTTCCTTTTGGGGAATGTGGCGGCAGCGTCTGGAGAAAAAGTACCTGGCCGCCATGCTGATTACCGTGGCGGCGACCGTGGCCCTGGTCGTGCTGGAACGCCTGGTCGTAACCGAAACCGAACAGGTGGAGCGGACCTTGTACCAGATCGCCCAGGCGCTTGAAAAAAACGACGTCAACGCGGTCCTGGCCTATCTGCACCCCCGGGCCCGCTCGGCCCGCAACGCCTTGCGGCGGGTGCTGCCCCGGGTGCGCATCCTGCGGGCTTCGCTAAGCGACGTGCGGGTGGAGTGGGTGCCAGGGAATCGCCCCCTTCGGGCCAGGGTGCGGGTGTTCGGCCACGTTTTGTTCGAGTACCGCTCGGCGGAACTTGCCGAACCGATCCCCCACCGCTACGCCCGCGAAGTCACCGTCATCCTCGTCAAACACGGCGACCGCTACCTGGTGGCCGGTTACCGGGACAACGTGACCAACTACCGCCTGGAGGGCGAGCCGCGATAGGGACGACGGTTCGCCCTCCCCGCATCGAACCGGCCGGAGCGCACTCTCCGCCGGATCGGACCTCCTCCCGAGGGTCGCCGGCGCGGCGTAAGATGGAAGGCACAGGGTTGGGAGCAGCGTCGGCCCCTTGCTGACAAAAGCTCGTTCGGGAGACAGACGGGTGTCCGATCCCCTTGGCTGGCTGGAAGAAGAACGAAGCGCCTGGACCCAAGCCGGCCGGTTGCGCCGGCTGGTCGTTCGCCAAGGGAGCCCGGCTCCTCGCGCACGGCTCGACGGCCGGGAGTACGTTCACTTCGGCTCGAACGACTATCTGGGGTTGGCATCTCACCCCCAGGTGGTCGAGGCCGCCTGCGAAGCTGCGCGCCGGGAAGGCTGGGGCGCGGGAGCCAGCCCCCTGGTGATTGGCCATCACCGCGAGCACCAACTGCTGGAAGAAGCACTGGCCCGGTTCGAGCAAACGGACGCCGCTGTCGTTTTCCCCAGCGGCTATGCGGCCAACGTGGGCACGATTACGGCGCTGGTGGGCAGGCAGGACGCGGTGTTTTCCGACCAGTACAACCACGCCAGTCTGATCGACGGGATGCGGCTTTCACGGGCCCAAGTGTTCGTCTATCGTCACGGCGACGTTCACCATTTGGAAACTCTGCTGCGCGAACACGCCGGCAGGTTCCGCCGTCGCCTGATTGCCACCGACGGGGTATTCAGCATGCACGGGGACTTGGCCCCTTTGCCGGAACTAGTGCGTCTGGCCCGGCACTACGACTGCATGTTGCTGGTTGACGAAGCCCACGGCACAGGAGTGCTGGGCCCCCAGGGGCGCGGAGCCGCCGAACACCTGGGCGTGCACGGGGAAGTGCCCATTCACCTGGGCACGTTGAGCAAGGCGTTGGGCAGCCAGGGGGGATTTGTCGCCGGGAGCGAAGAACTGGTTTTGCATCTGGTCAACCGAGCGCGCAGTCTGGTGTTTTCCACGGCCATGCCCCCGGCCAGCGCGGCGGCGGCCCGGGCCGCGTTGGAGCTGGTGGAAAAAGAACCGGAACGCCGCCAAAAGCTGTTGCATCTGGCCGGCGAACTTCGTCGGCAGTTACAAGACCAAGGCTGGAACGTGCCGCCGGGCGTTACACCGATTGTGCCGGTCTTCGTTGGCACCGAGCAGCGGGTGCTGGAGCTGGCCGGAGAACTGCGTCGCCGGGGACTGTGGGTGCCGGCGATCCGCCCGCCTTCGGTCCCCGAAGGCCAGTGCTGCCTGCGGATCAGTCTTTCGGCCCAGCACACCCCTGAGCAGGTCCATCAGTTGGCCCAAGCCCTGGCCGAGCTGCGCTGCGCAGGCGAAGGTGCCTCGGCGAGCTAACGCCCGAGAAGGAAGAACGAAGCCAGATGTCTCGTCCCCGAGGGGCATCTGAGGCACAATAGAGCCCAGCCACTTGCCTTGGACGTCTCTGCTCCGGCAGGCGTCGGCACGGTGCGTATCATCTTCCCAGGTTGGCTTTGTGCAAGGAACCGCCCGTGAGCGCCCCGGCTCCCGAAGAAACGCCGGCTCTGGCCGAGCTGAGCTTGGAGGAGCTTGCCCGACTGGTCCACCGGGCCGATCCGGCGGCGTTTCTGGTTGCGCCCCGGGTCCTTTGGCGGGTCATCAAACACTGCCGCCAGGTGGCCGGCTGGGGATGGCAGATTCCGCACCGCAAAAGCTTTGTCGTTTCTCGCGAGGAGTTGAGCCGAGTCGTTGAACCCGACGAGCTGCTCCCCCGGTGCGACCTGCCTGAGCAGGTCATTCTGCTGGCCTGGCCCGAGGACGAAGAACTCCACGGCCTGAGCCGCAGCGAGTTGCTGCTGGAGTACTGGCGGTTGCTGTTTCACGGTCGGATTCATTTGGAATTGCAGCGGCGTATCGCCCGGGGAGAGCTGACGCTGCCACGGGTGCGGCAGCGGATTCACCGCATCGGACAGACCGAGTTTGACGAAGTGCGGCACGTGCTGCAAAGCGAAGAACTGCTGCTGCCGCCACTGGAAGACCGCAACGTTTACATCGAGTTTGCCGCGGTGTTTCTGGAACTCCGGTGGTTCCAGCCCCATCTGCTGCCCCGGTTCTTTCCCACCATGGTGCAGTGGGAACAGATCGAACAGGTGCTGGCCCAGGACGTGGACGCCCAAGCCCTGTTCCACCGCACGCGCCTGCCCGGGGCTCCGGACCCGGAACAGTGGAACGAGCAGCAACGCCGGGAACACGACCAGAACAGCGAAGAGGACGACGCCGGCCCTTTCCTGCGAGCGGTTATCCGGGTGTTGGACTGGCTGGGCTACGGTCCCGGCCCGGAACGCCAGGAGGATTTGCGCCGCTTCAACCGCCTGCTGCGCAGCGCGGAGAAAGCGGCCGCCGCCGGGAACGACGTCCGCGCGGCGATCCTGGCCCAGCGAGCCGCCCGCTTCGGCACGGCCAAGAGGGCTCAGGCCGCTTCGGAACAAGCGCGCAAGTACCTGGACCGGCTCGTGGAACGATTGCAGCAAGCCCTGGGCTTCTCCAACGAGGAAGCACAACGGTGGCGTTCGGTGCTCTGGGGCCTGCTGGAGCCGGCCGCCCGCGGGCTTTGGACGGCCGAAACGCGGCTGATGTACGATCTGCAAAAGCTCTGCGTTGACCGGGAACGGCCTCCGTACCGGTTCCAGCTTTGGCCCTGGCTGCGCACCAGGGGCCGGTCCCCGCTGCGGCAAGCGATTCCGTTGGTGGATCTTGCCCGAGGCTATCGGCACCTGGCCGCCGCCCGACGCCGGCTTCCCTGGGTGCATTTGAACGAAAAGCTCCGCGTCCGCCTCCGCGAGTTGCTTGGCCGGGCCGAAAGAGCCGTGGAGGAGCAGCTTCGTCCCCGACTTTGCCGCATCATCGCGGGATCGCTGCGCGACGGAGGGCTGGTGCCGGAGAATCTGCCCGAGGAAGTCGCCCTGGACAAAATCGCCCAGGAGCTAGTGGATGAGGTGCTGCAACGCGGGCACTTCGGGTTCGGCTCGTTGCGGGATGCCGTGGCCCGAAACCAGCTCAAAATGCGAGATCTGCAAGGCCCGGCCGAACTGTGGACCGGAGACCCGCTGCTGCGAAGCAATTGGGAACTGGCCCGGTCCCTGCCCGGTCTGTACCGTTCGGCCGAAGTCTACCTGCGTTGGATGCAGCGGCTCAGCGCCGCGCTGTTCGGCACCCGAACCGGCCGGTTTCTGACGCGTTGGGGGCTGCTCCCGTTCGGCGGAGCCTACCTCATCCTGTTTGCCGTGCTGTATGTGGTGGGGCATCTGGTCCCGGCAGCCACCCCCTCTGCCGAAACCGGGCAACCTGCGCCCCCGGGCCAGGGCCAGTCTGCCGCCAGGGCCGCAGCCGGGCACGCTGCACATCCCGGACCGGAACAGTTCCCGGAAGCGGCCCCCCCTCCGCAGCACGAGCATCACAAACACGGTCCCGATGTGCCCTGGCAAGCCGTGGTCGGACTGGGCACGTTTTTGCTGCTGGCGATCAACGTGCCCGCGTTTCGCCAGGGGGTGGCTCAAGCCCTGCGGCTGCTGTGGCGCACGCTCCGCTGGTTGGGTTTGCTGGTACTTCGCTGGCTGGGTATTCGTTGGCTCCAGCGGCTGCTGGCGATGCGCGAAGTTCGGGCATTGTGGCGCTATTTGTTCAAACCGGCCCTGTTCACCGCGCTGGTGTGGATGCTGTTTTACATGGCGGAATCCCCTTCGCTGCGCAGTTGGCATTCCAACCCCCTGGCCGTGCTGACCATGTTCCTGGGCTGGAACATGCTGCTTAACAGCCGCTGGGGTCGGGATGCGGAAGAACAGCTCAGCCAATGGCTCATCCGCTGGCTGCGTCTGGTGTGGGGAACGCTTTTGATAGGGCTGTTCTATCTGGTGGTGGATTTCTTCCGCGCGCTGTTGGAGGCGGTGGACCGAGCCCTCTACGCCGTGGACCAGTGGTTGCGATTCCAACGGGGGGACACTTCGTGGACCACCTGGCTGAAGCTGGTGGGCGGCTGGCTTTGGGCCGTGGTGGAGTACGTGATCCGCTTTGCCGTGACGCTGCTGCTGGAACCGCAGATCAACCCCATCAAGCACTTTCCCGTGGTTACCGTGTCGCACAAACTGTTGCTGCCCACGGCCCCGCTGCTGGCCAAGGTGTTGCAGCAGTTCGCCCTGTTCGAAAACGAACACGAGGCCCTGGCCCTGGCTTTCGGCATCATCTTTTGCATTCCGGGCATTTTCGGCTTCCTGGCCTGGGAGCTGAAAGAAAACTGGCGGCTGTATGAGGCCAACCGGCCCGAAGAGCTCCAACCGGCCGTGGTGGGCCACCACGGCGAAACCATGCTGCGGCTGATGAAGCCGGGCATCCACTCCGGCACGCTGCCCAAGCTGTACCGCAAGCTCCGTCGTGCCCAGCGGCGCACCGCCCTGACCGGACGCGGTTCCCAGGAACGCAAGGCCCTGCAAGCCCTGGAGGAAGTGAAACACCAGATTGCCCATTTCGTCCAACGGGAACTGCTTCGCCTGCTGGAGCGAAGCCGTGCCTGGCCGCATCCGTTGCGGGTAGAGCAGGTGCATATCGGCTCCAACCGCATCCGCGTGGCTGTAGCCTGCCCTCGCTTGGACCCCCGCCCAGCCTGGATCGTCTTTGAAGAACAGAGCGGCTGGCTGCTGGCCTCGCTCAGCGCCGAAGGATGGTGGCAGCGGCTGGAGAAACACGATTTGCAACTGTTCCGCAACGCCTTGGCCGGTCTTTACAAGCTGGCCGGAGCCCACCTGGTCCGGCAGCAGATCGAAGCCGCCTTCCCCTGGCCCCAGGTGGCCTACGACATCGACCGCAACCGGCTGGTGGTCTGGCCATCGGACGATTACGCCTGCGAAGCCGAATACGTGCTGGACGAACCGCGTGGCGTGCTGGTTCCCCGCTGCCGCGATCCGCAACTGCGGCTCAAACTACCAGTGCTGGACTTGTCGGAGATCCTGTTTACCAAGCACCCTTTGCATTGGCTTTTGTGGGTCCAGCATTGGCAGCAGTTGCAGGAGAATCCGCTCGGGGAAGTGCCGCGGCTGTTGTCGTCCGTGCCCTTGGTGCCCAGCGAAGTCCATGCTCCCGAACAGATCGCCCCGGACGGCGTATCGGCCTGAAACAAGCCCGGACCAGGTGCCGCAACGTTCCCCCAACGCGGCCGCGTGGCGGCAGTTTGCCGGGGCGGGTCGGGGAGGAGTTTCCCTCCACGGGAGCGGCCGTATAATTTTCTGCGATGGTGGATACGGGAATCGTTCGGCCCGCTGCACTTTGAAGGAAGCTTCCGTTTTGGTCCAAGGGAGCCACCATGTTTTTCGATCCGCTTTTCTTCCTGATGATTGCCCCGGCTCTGCTGCTGGCCATCTGGGCCCAGGCGCGTGTCCATTCGGCTTACCAGCGGGCAAGCCAGGTGCCTTGCTCGCTCACCGGGGCCGAAGCCGCCCGGAGGTTGCTCGATTCCCAAGGGCTGTACGACGTAGCCATCGAAGAAACGCCCGGATTCTTGAGCGACCACTACGATCCCACGCAGCGCGTGCTGAGGCTCAGCCCGGGCGTTTATCGCGGGCAGCACATGGCCGCCGCCGGAATTGCCGCCCACGAAGCCGGTCATGCCATGCAGCATGCGGCCCAGTATGCTCCGCTGGTACTGCGCAACCTGGCGGTTCCGGCTGCTTCGTTTGGCGGAAACGCCGGGTTCTGGATGATTATTCTGGGGGCGCTGTTCAGCTCTCCGGCGCTTATCTGGTTCGGAATCATCGCCTTCGGTGGCGTGGTGGTGTTCCAGCTAATCAACCTGCCGGTGGAGTTCGACGCCAGTCGCCGGGCCAAAGAGCATCTGGCCATCCTGGGACTGGCCAACCAGCAGCAACTGGAAGCGGTGGACGACGTCCTTTCGGCCGCCGCCTGGACCTACGTGGCTGCCACGCTCCAAGCGGTGCTCACGCTGCTTTATCTGTTACTGCGCTTTGGCGGCGTGGGACAAAGCGACGAGTAAACTGGCGGACGTGGGGACTTTGGGGATGGATGAAGGCGTGGGAGGAACTCCGCTCCAGCGGCAAAACAATCGTACTCGTGCTCGTACTCGTACTCGGTCATTCGCTGTCGGTGATCGACTTGCGCCGTGCGCTGTTGCGCGGAGAGCTTCCACTCCGATGCGAGAATAAGCGCCGCTCTCTTGCACTCAGCGAGAGTCCAAAAGAAAACGCAAACGCCGGTATTCTCACCGCTCCGCGAGTTGACACTCGCAGCTCGCTGGATGCGCGGCAATGTGCCGGACTCTCGCAATCGGCGAGCCGCCGACTTTAGTCGGCGGAGGGCGGCAGGGCCGTCGGCCACTGGGAGCTTCCGCTCCAGTGCAAGATTAGACGTTTATTCTTGTAATCGGCTCTCCCCGGACTGAAGTCCGGGACTCGCCGAGGGGGTCTTCAAAGGGGCTCTCCGGTACAAAAAGGTTTACTTGCTCTCGGGGCTGGTTATACTCCAAAAACCGGTCGGCGGCACGCGGGTGTGCTGCCCTTCTCCTTCCCGTCCCTAAGGAGTTCCGGCGGTGAGCACCTCGGTACCAGCTTCTTCTCCTGAGATTCGCCGTTTCCGTCTTTTTCTGGGTTGTTTTCTGGCCCTGGTGGCCACCAGCGTCGGGTTTGCCATTCGCGCCGACTTGCTGGAAGTGTGGGGCCAGTTGTTCAACTTGAGCGAAGAACAAAAGGGCACCATCCAAGGGGCGGGCCTGTACCCGTTTGCCATCTCCATCATTCTGTTCAGCCTAATCGTGGACCGGATTGGCTACGGGCTGTCGATGGTCTTTGCCTTCCTGTTTCACGTCGGCTCGGTCGTATTGACGCTCGCTACACCGGCGGTGGCCGGAGACAACGCCCAGGTGGCCTACGGGATGATCTACGCCGGTACGTTCCTGTTTTCCTTGGGCAACGGCATCGTCGAGGCGGTTATCAATCCTGTGGTGGCCACCATCTACGAGCGAAACAAGACCCACTGGCTCAACATCCTACACGCCGGATGGCCCGGCGGGCTGGTGCTGGGCAGCGTGCTAGCCGTAGTCTTCGGCAGCGAGGCGAAGTTCCTCGACCTGCCCGGCCACATGTGGCAGTGGAAACTGGCCGTGGTGCTGATTCCGATGGTTCTCTACGGGCTGATTCTGCTGGGGTTGCGTTTTCCGCAACAAGAGCGCGTCGCCGCCGGCGTCTCCTACAAGGAGATGCTCCAGGAGTTCGGCGCCGGCAGCTTTTTCATCGTTTGCTTCCTGCTGGTTTACGGCATCAACCAGATCCTCCAGGTGGCCAACACGGACCTGGAAACCGTATTGGGGCTGCAATGGGTGGTGGAAAAGTGGACTCCCCGCCTGGGCGAGTTCTGGGCCCGTGCTGCCCTGTTTGCCCTGATGGCCCTGGTGCCTACGGTGCTATTCGGGCTGTATGTGCTTCGCTTCGGTCGGCCGATGTTCATCTTCCTGCTGCTGGTGATGTTCCTGCTGGCCACCACAGAGCTGGGCACCGACAGTTGGATTACCGACATCATGAAGGGCGTGCTGCAAAGCGACATCGCCGGGCCGCTGGTGCTGGCCTACACGTCGATTATCATGTTCGTGCTGCGGTTCTTTGCCGGTCCGATTGTGCACCGCATCTCGCCGTTGGGACTGCTGGCCGCCAGCGCGGCAATCGCCTGCGCCGGGCTGCTGTGGCTTTCCATGGCAGGGCAAACCCTAGTGATGGTCTTCCTGGCCGCCACCTGCTACGGGCTGGGCAAGACGTTCTTCTGGCCTACCACGCTGGGCGTGGTTTCCGAACAGTATCCCAAAGGCGGCGCGTTGATGCTCAACGCCATTGCCGGCGTGGGCATGCTATCCGTGGGCGTACTGGGCAACCCGATGATCGGAGCCGTACAGGACCAGACGCTGCACGAGATGCTCCAGGCCGAAGCTCCCGAGCTGCACAAGCAGTTGATCGTAGCCAAGCCGGGTATGTTCGGTCTCTCCCACGTGCTGGACAAGGAAAAACTCCAGCAACTGGAAGCCAAGGCCAAAACTGACAAACAGGCCGCCGCCATGCTCAAAAAGTTGCAGCAACTGCGCATCCGAGCCCGGCAAGCCACGTTGGCCAAAATCGCCGTGCTGCCCGCGGTGATGTTTGTTTGCTACTTGCTGCTGATCTTCTACTTCCGCGCCAAAGGTGGCTACCGGCCGCAGACGCTGCTGGCCAAGGAGGGAGACGCTGCCGCTGCCGTGGAATACTAACCATACGGCACTGCGGCACCGCAGCCTTGCCGAACCGCCTACAAAGCAGAAGCCGCAGGCGGGCTCACTTTCCGCGGAGCCGGAGCCACCAGCGGCAAAACGCGGCGGAGCTGTTCTTCCAGATCGAACAACGACCAGGGCCGCACCACCACCGGCACCAGGCGGCCTTGGCGTTCCACCAGCAGCTCCAGCCGGTCGCGGGCTTCCCGGACCTGTCGCGAAAACTCCTCGAACGAAGTGATCGGCCGCCCGTCCACGCCGTAGATGCGGTCCCCCCGGCGAAGTCCCGCCCGGGCTGCCGGCGAATCGGCAATGACCCGAACGAGCACCATCACCTGGGGATCCAACGGATCGGCCCGCCAGGTAATGCCGATGCGGAACGGCTTGCCCCGCAGGATTACGATGCGTTGCTGTGGATTTCCTTCCGCATCCAGCCAGCGCAGCAGCAGCTTTCGGCGGCATCGCTGTACCAGGGCGAACAGTTCATCGGGGCGGCGAAGCTCCCGGCCCGCTGCGCCCGTAATTCGGCAGCCCGGACGCAACCCCGCTTGCCAGGCGGGCAAGCCGGGTGTTACTTCCAGTACCAGTGCGCCAGGCTCGTCGTTTTCGCTATGGTTCTGGCTGCGCCAAGAGAGGCCCAGCCGGGGCGAGGCGGCCTGGGTGCCGGGGCCGTGGTCCGAAGCCGGCGTTCCCGTCTCCTCGAACACCTGGGAGCGGAACCGAGGCAAACGGTCCGCCTGGGCAAGCTGCACCGTGGTCAAGAACACCAGCCGGGCGATGCGTTCCATGCCCGGGTAGTTCAGCTTGTCCGGATCGTCGCTGGGCCGGTGGTAGTCGTCGTGCAAACCGGTGTGGAACATCACCACCGGCACGTCGTGCTCCAGCAGCGGGTAGTGGTCGCTGTTGCGTTTCAGTTCCCAGGAAAAGCGAAGCGGCAGGCCCACTTGGCGGTTGGACCACAACACCAGCCGTCGCCACGAGCCGCCGCTGCGCCAGGCCAGCACCTGAAGCCCCTGGGGGCGAAGGCGACCCAACATGTCGCAGTTGACGGCCGCCTTGATGCGACGAAGTGGCACGGTCGGGCGGCGGCACCAGTGTTCCGAACCCAGCAGGCCCAGCTCCTCGGCGTCCCAGAAGGCAATCAGCACGGACCGGCGAGGGCGTCGGGGGAGCTGCGCCAGGGCCCGGGCCACTTCCAGCACCACCGCTGTGCCGCTAGCGTTGTCGTCGGCCCCGTTGTGGATGTAGCCGATTGGTCCCAGGCTGGTCCGAGGCGATCCGTAGCCCACGTGATCGTAATGGGCCCCGAGCAGCACCACCTGGTCTTTCAGCTTGGGATCGCTTCCCGGCAGCAGGGCCAGGACGTTGCGGTAGCCGTTCTGGAAGAGTTGGTAGTAGTCGCCGTCCTGCCCGGCTCCCTGATAGCCCCAGCGGGCCAGATGGTTGCGGAGGTAGTTGGCCGCGGTGCGTCCGCCGCGGGTACCGGCCCGGCGACCTTCCAGGGCGTCGTCGGCCAGGGTATAGCAGTGTTTTTCCAGTTGTTCGGCGCGGATGGAAGCGGCAGCAGCGACCAACTGCCGCTGGGAAAGTTGCCCGGTCGCCTGGGCGTCGCGCGCCACCAGACTGACCAGCAACAAAACGATCGGCAGCCAACGGACCATGGTTGCTTTCCTGGTTCGCCCTGTGTTACGAAGCCAAGACCGCTGGGGAAAGGGCCCCCCTGAGAAGATAGCTTCCGCCCGGTTGCTGGAACCGGGTTGCGAGCAAGGAGTGCAAGCACGGAAAAGTTTTGGGGTTGTGGTATCGTGCCAATCCGCTACAATCATCCCCGATTCCCCGGAACGGTAGGAACAGAAAAACGGTAGGAATTGACATTCCGGGGACTGGGAGCGGCTGTGCCAAGGAGCAGAGTGCCTTGACACGGGTCGAAGAGGTCCTATGATAGGTATGAAGCGAGAAGCTTCTTGGTGCTTGATCCGGTTTTGGCTCATAAGCTGTTCTGCTCCTGCCGGCCTGAAACGAACTCCGCAACGGGAACTGGATCAGCGCGTCTGAACGGGTAACTCTGTTTCCCAGTGGACTGTTGAACGTTCTGTGAGGAACTCGGCTTCCTCGAACAACCAAGAGCGCGTCGGCCCGGGAAGCTCCCCCTAGCGTCTTCGTTGGGCTGTCGGCTCGCAACAGCGGTGGTTCGGTTTCGGAGGCGGAATCTCTGGGGACCGATTCCCTCCGGCGGGGCCGGACCGGTCAAACGGTAACTCCGCGGACGGGACCGTCCCAGGACGGCCCAGTAGGTGAGCAAGCCGTCCGCCGACACGGCGGCCGCTTCCCCTTTCGGGGGTGGATTGTGGCCTTCGGCGCGGCCAGGCGTTTCCTTGCTCGCGTGGCCAAAAACGCGGCAAGTCGCCTGAGAGTTTTGGAAACAAGGACAAAAACCCGTCCTCCAGTGTCGTTTTCCCTCGGAAAGGAATCTACTTCGGTGAACAGGTGCGTTATGGCAAAAAGGAAGAAGAGTCGCTCGCGATCCAACAACCAGCGGCAACGCAATAAACCGCAACTGGAATCTGCCCCGGCTGCCGCCCCCGGCGAAGTGATTGACGCCGCCGGCGTGTTGGAAATGCACCCCAAAGGGTACGGATTCCTGCGCCGCACCGACAACGATCTGCAACGCGAGCGTACCGACCCGTTCGTCCCGGCCGGAACCATCGAACAGTATCGCCTGCGCGAAGGCGTGTACATCGTCGGCAAGGCCAAGCAGGTGCGCAAGCAGGAAGGCCCCCGGCTGGCTGAAATCTTCGAAGTGGACGGACGGCCCCCGGAAGAATATCCGGAAGTAAAACACTTCGACGAACTCACGCCGGTCAACCCCCATCAGTGGCTCCGGCTGGAAACCGGCCCCACCCCCATCAGCACCCGCGTCATGGACCTGCTCACCCCCTTGGGCAAGGGCCAGCGGGCTCTGATCGTTGCCCCGCCGCGGACCGGCAAGACGATCCTGTTGCAACAGATAAGCAACGCCATCTCGACCAATTATCCCAATATCAAACTCATCATGTTGCTGGTCGATGAGCGGCCCGAGGAAGTGACCGACATGCGCCGCAACGTCAAAGGGGACGTGTTTGCCAGCAGCCTGGACAAAGACGTGGAAAGCCACGTGCGGCTCTCCAAGCTGGTGGTGGAACGCTGCAAACGCCTGGCCGAAATGGGCTACGACGTCTTTCTGCTCATGGACTCCATTACTCGGATGGCCCGGGCGTTTAACAAATGGGTGGGCAACTCGGGCCGCACGGGCACCGGCGGGCTGGACATCCGCGCCCTGGACGTGCCCAAGAAACTCTTCGCCACCGCCCGTGTATTCGAAGAAGGTGGCTCGCTCACCATCGTGGCCACCGCCCTGGTGGAAACCGGCTCCAAGATGGACGACATCATCTTCCAGGAGTTCAAGGGGACGGGCAACATGGAGCTGGTGCTCGATCGGCGGTTGTCCGACCGGCGCATCTTTCCCGCAATCGACATCAGCCAGTCGGGAACACGGCGCGAGGAACTGCTGCTGGATCCGCAAACCCTCTACGCCGTCACGCTGCTCCGCCGCACCTTGAGCCAGATGAACCCCGTGGACGCCATGGAAAAACTGGTGCAACAGTTGAGCAAGTATCCTTCGAACCAGGAGTTCATCAACTACATCCTCAGCGCCGGAGTAACCGCTTAAGCCGCAGGCGGCACTCCCCCACCCGGCTGGTGGCACCATGCCCCCAGCCGCAGGAAGCTCTCGCCCCGGGAAGCTGAAACGCCGCGAGAGCACGTGGAGCTTCGGGACATACCGGGAACTTGCGCTCTCGGGCAAGCGCATCGACTTGCCGCTTGCGCTTTGCGCGATCGCTCCCGCTTCAGGAGGTCTTGCGTCTTGGGTCTTGTGTCTTGAGCAAGGTGCTTCCGCACCAGGCAAGAAGAAACGCTGATTCTTGGAAACGGAAACGGCGAGCCGGAGACTTCGGTCCCCGGAGAAAAACGAGCAAAACGGGCAGTTGCGAATGACCTCCCTGGACTGAAAGTCCGGGGCTCGCCAGATGGAAAATCCGGCCTTCTTGCCGCCGGAGAACCGCGCCGGATTTTGGCCGCACTCTTGGCGGCCGCGTACTGGCACGCCCGGGCGAAAGCGGTAGAATGACGCTGCGGCCCTTTGCGGGTCCGCTTGCCGCCCGTGGCCGGCGGTGGTTCGTTGCTCTTTCAAAAACCAGCCCGACGATGAACGCCTTGCTCCAGACGCCTATGCACCCCTGGCACGTGGAGCACGGGGCGCAGATGGTCCCGTTTGCTTCCTGGCACATGCCGGTGCGATATAGCTCGATTGTGGAAGAACACCAGGCCACGCGGCAGAGTGTGGGGGTGTTCGACATCTCGCACATGGGCCGATTGCGTCTGGACGGGCCGGACGCTCTGCGGCTGGTCGATCACCTGGTCACGCGGCGGGTGCAGACGATGAAGCCGGGCCAGGTCCGCTACGCCCTGCTGACCAACCCCCAGGGCGGCATCCTGGACGACGTGCTCGTCTATCGCATGACCGACGCGGCCGGCAACGACTACGTGCTGCTGGTGGTCAACGCAGCCAACCGCCCGCGGGTGCTCGACTGGATCGAAGAGCACTACCAGGGCTACGAGGTCACGCTTTCAGACCTCACACAGCAGTGGGCCATGATTGCCGTGCAAGGGCCCCGGGCGCTGGAGGCCGTGCAACCGCTGGTCCACCAGCCGCTGCAAGAGCTTCGTTACTATCGGGCCACCGAGACGACGGTGCTGGGCCGCGGCGGCATCGTCAGCCGCACGGGCTATACGGGCGAAGACGGCGTGGAACTGATCGTCGGGGCCGGGGCCGCGCTGGAACTGTGGGAGGAGATTATCCGCCGCGTAACCCCCCTGGGCGGAAAACCGGCCGGACTGGGAGCCCGCGACACCCTCCGGCTCGAGGCCGGCATGCCTCTTTACGGACACGAACTGACCGAAAACACGCTGCCGCAGCAAGCCGGGCTGGACTTCGCCGTGGACCTGGACAAGGACTTCATCGGGGCCGAAGCGCTGCGGCAAGCCGACTTTTCGGCCCTGGCTCGTCTGGTGGGGCTGGAGCTGCACTCCCGCCGCGTGGCGCGCGAAGGCTACGCCATCCTCCGCCAGAATGACATCGTGGGCCAGGTTACCAGTGGCACGTTCTCGCCCACGCTGCAAAAGTCCATCGCCATGGGCTACGTGGCTCCCGAGCTTGCGGCCCCGGGTACCCAACTGCACGTGGACGTGCGCGGGCGGCCCGAGCCGGCCACCGTGGTGCCGCTGCCGTTTTACCACCGACGCAAAAAGAAAGGGTCCCAGCCGTGAATCCCGAACAACTCCGCTTCACCGACACGCACGAGTGGGTCCACTTGGAAACCACCGCCGAGGGGAAAACCATCGCCACCGTGGGCCTGACCGACCACGCCGTCGAACAGCTCAACGACCTGGTTTACATCCAGTTGCCCGAGGTGGGCCAGCAGGTTCGCCGGGGCGAGTCGTTCGGCGAAGTGGAATCGGTCAAGGCCGTCAGCGACCTGTACAGCCCCGTGGATGGCGAAGTGGTGGAAGTGAACCAGAAACTGACCGAAGACCTGGACCCGTTGAGCCAGGACCCCTACGGCGCCGGCTGGCTAATCAAAGTGCAAGTGAACGATCCCAGCCAGGTGGAACAACTAATGGACCACCAGGCTTACCAGAAGATGTGCGAAGAGGGGATGTAAACCGCGGGCGCAAGCGTTGCCCCATTGAGCCGAGAAACCGCCGCACTCGGATGGGTTTCGCCGTTGGTGCGTGCGGCACCGTACCATGTCCCGCCGACACGACGACTCCTTCACCGATGACCTACCAGCAGAACACCCCCGAAGATCGCCAGGCGATGCTCCAGACAATCGGTGCGGCAAGCATCGAGGAGCTGTTCGCCCAGGTGCCGGCACCGTTGCGGTTGAACCGCCCCCTGAATCTACCCGAACCCCAAGGCGAAATGGAACTGGCCGCGCACATGGCCCAACTGGCCGGGCGCAACCAGGCGATGGACCGCTGGGTTTGTTTTCTGGGGGCGGGCAGCTACGACCACTTCGTCCCTGCCGTGGTCGATTACATCGCCGGCCGCGGCGAGTTCTACACCTCCTACACCCCCTACCAGCCCGAGGTGAGCCAGGGCAACCTGCAAACCTTCTTCGAATACCAGACGATGATCACCCAGTTGACCGGCATGGACGTTTCCAATGCCAGTCTCTACGACGGCGGCTCCGCGGCGGCCGAGGCGGTGTTGATGAGCTTTACGGCCACGGGCCGCTCGCACCGCGTGGTGGTCAGCCGCGGCGTGCATCCGGAGTATCGTCGTATCCTGCACACCTATCTGGAAAACCTGGAAACCGAAGTCGTCGAGCTGGCCTGTCCCGACGGAACCACCGACCCGGAAGAAGCCGCCCAGGCACTGCGAGAGCCTTCGGCCTGCCTGCTGGTGCAGCAGCCGAACTTCTTCGGTTCGCTGGAGGAGATGGAACAATTGGCCCAAGTGGCCCACGAGCACGGCTCGCTGCTGGTGGTGGTCGTGGACCCGATTAGCCTAGGCCTGCTGAAGCGGCCCGGCCAGTACGGAGCCGACATCGTGGTGGCCGAAGGGCAATCGCTCGGCTCGCCGATGAGCTTCGGCGGGCCGTACCTGGGCGTGATGGCCTGCCGCGAGGAGTTCTTACGCCGCCTGCCCGGCCGGATTGCCGGCCAGACCGTGGATCGCCGCGGCCGGCGCTGCTGGGTGCTCACGCTCCAGACCCGCGAACAGCACATCCGCCGCGAAAAGGCCACCAGCAACATCTGCACCAACCAGGGGCTGCTGGCCATCCGGGCGGCGGTGTACCTGTCGCTCCTGGGACCGCAGGGCCTGTGGGAACAGGCCGAATTGTGCCTGCAAAAAGCCCATTACGCCGCTCGCCGTATCACCGAACACGACCGATTCCGCGTGCGTTTCGACCGGCCGTTTTTCAAAGAGTTCGTGGTGCAGGACCGCCAGGGGCGCGTGGCCCAGGTGCTCGACTACGCCTGGCAACAAGGGATTGCCGCCGGCGTGCCGCTGGGGCGCTGGTTCCCGGAACTGGAAGACTGCTTCCTGGTGGCCGTTACCGAAAAACGCACTCGGGAACAGATCGACCGCCTGGCCCAAGTGCTGCACCAGGCGCCGTAGCCTTGCCGGTTCGCGCGACCGGCGGCACGCGCAGGGTGCTTCCGCACCGCAAGGCGGGAGATTTAGAGACGTGGAGGCTTGCGGGCGTGCTTCCGCACCGGGCAGTAAAACGACGCTGTTTTTTTGAATCGGCGAGCCGGGAGCTTTAGCTCCCGGAGACAAAATAGCCAGCAAGCGTTTTTCTTGCCCCCTCCTCACCGAAAAACCACGGGAACGATTCAGCCAAGAGCAACCGCTTATCGACAACAGCCACCATGCGAAACCACCGAGCAACGCAACTGGTTTTTGAACTTTCCCGGCCCGGTCGCCGCGGGGTGCGGTGGCCCGAGTGCGACGTGCCTCGGGAAGAGCCGCAGCGTCTGGTCCCGCAGCGCCACCTGGCTTCCGCCCCGCCCCCGCTACCGGAACTGACCGAGCCGGACGTGGTGCGGCACTACGTCAATCTCTCCACGCAGAACATGTCGGTGGATACCCACACCTATCCGCTCGGCTCTTGTACGATGAAGTACAACCCGAAGCGGAACGACGCCTGGGCCTCGCTGCCCGGGTTCGCCCAGGTGCATCCCTACCAGCCGGAACCGTCGATCCAGGGCTTGTTGCAGTTGCTCTACGAGCTGCAAGAGTATCTGGCCGAGATCGGGGGGCTGGACGCCGTTTCGCTTCAGCCCGCCGCAGGAGCCCAGGGCGAACTGACCGCCCTGCTGATGGCCGCCGCCTGGTTCCGCGACCGGCAAAAGGAGCTGGGCCCGCGGACCAAGGTGCTCATTCCCGATTCGGCCCACGGCACCAACCCGGCCAGCGCCGCCATGGCCGGATTCCAAGCGGTAACGGTGCGCAGCAACGCTCGCGGCCTGGTCGATCTGGAAGACCTGCAAGCCAAGCTGGACGACCAGGTGGCCGTGTTCATGATAACCAACCCCAACACGCTCGGACTGTTCGAACCGCAGATCAAGCAGATCGCCGACCTGGTGCACCAGCGAGGGGGCCTGCTCTATCTGGACGGGGCCAACATGAACGCCATCCTGGGCATCACCCGGCCGGGCGACTTCGGGGCCGACATGATGCATTTCAACCCGCACAAAACCTTCAGCGGCCCGCACGGAGCCGGGGGCCCCGGAGCCGGTCCCATCGCCGTCCGCCGCGAGCTGGCCCCCTACTTGCCCGTCCCTGTGGTGGTTCGCGACGCCGAAGGCCGCTACCGCCTGGATTACGACCGGCCCCAGTCCATCGGCCAGGTGCGCAGCTTCTTCGGCAACGTGGGCGTGCTGATTCGGGCGTACGCTTACATTCGCACCCACGGGCCGGAAGGGCTTCGCCGCGTAAGCGAAGACGCGGTGCTGAACGCCAACTACCTGCTTGCCCTGGTGAAGCACTTCCTGCCGGTACCCTTCGGGGACCGCTGCATGCACGAGTTCGTAGCCACGGCCCAGAAGCTACGCCAGGAACGGGGCATCTCGGCCATGGACCTGGCCAAGCGGCTGTTGGACTTTGGCTTCCATGCCCCCACGGTTTACTTCCCGATTACCGTGCGGGAATCGATGATGATCGAGCCGACCGAAACCGAAAGCAAGGAATCGCTCGACGCATTGGCCCAAGTGCTGTTCCGCATCACCGAGGAAGCTCCCGAGCTGCTGCACGAAGCCCCGCACAGCACCTGGATCAGCCGGCCGGACGAGGTTCGGGCGGCCCGCAATCCCGTGCTCAAGTGGACCCCGCAGGAGAACGGCTAAGTGGGCCGGCAACCGTGGCGTCTGATCCTGCACGGCCCCTGCGGTCCGGCGTGGAACATGGCCGTGGACGAAGCACTGCTGGAGTCGGCCGCCGCCGGGGAACGGGGGACGCTACGCATGTACCAGTGGTGCCGCCCGACGGTTTCGTTGGGCTATTTCCAATCGGCCCGGCAACCGCAACTGGAGTCGCTGCGGAAGCAAGACCGGGTGGCTCTGGTGCGGCGGCTCACCGGCGGCGGGGCGATTGTCCACCACCACGAATGGACCTACTCGCTCACTTTGCCGGCCGGGCATCCCCTGGCCCGGCAGCATCAGGCCCTTTACGCCCGCGTGCACCAGGGCTGGGTGGAAGTGCTGCAAGAGCTGGGGATTGCCGCCCGGGTGGTGGAACAACCCCCGCCGGGCCCCGAACCGGAACCGTTTTTGTGCTTCCTGCGCCGAAGCCCCGGCGACGTGGTGGCCCCGGGACCGCACGGCACCGTGAAGCTTGCAGGCAGCGCCCAGCGCCGCCGTCGCGGCGGTCTGCTCCAGCACGGCTCGTTGCTGCTAGAAAAACCCGCCTGGCCGCAGCACCCGGTGGGACTGGCCGAGCTGCTGGGCCGGAAGGTGGACACCCAGACCCTGCTGCAGGATTGGCTCCGGCGAATCGAAGCGCTGTTTGAAGTCCAACTTGTCCCGGGCCAGCTCACCGCCGAGGAAAAAAAGCAGGCCCTCCGACTGATGGCTGCACGTTACATTCAGCCGCAATGGACGCTGCGGCGAAACAGGTAGCGGGGCTTCAAAGCCCTGCTGCTTCAATCGTCAGAGCAAGCCTGTCTGGGGGACATGGATGATTCTAAATAGGTTAGACTCTGTTTTCGAACAGATTCGGTGGCAGCTCGCCGACCGCTGGGTAGAATCGTCCCCGGGAGTGCCCCAAGAGTTTGGTTGGGGGCTTAGAAGAGCATCGCGGCTCGACACCTGGCATTTCTCGAGCAGCCAGAAGCCAGCGACGAGCGTGCCCAGGAAATCTCATGAGCTGGTTATTATTCTTGGATGAAAGCGGACACGATCACCGCACGATGCCCTACGAAGTGCGCGGGAGGATTGCTCTCCACGCTGGCAAGCTGTGGTCTTTCGTACAAGAGATGCAGCGGCTGGAGCGGGCTTCTTTCGGGACCATGCTGCATCAGTTCCGCAAGGAACTCAAAGGCTCCAAACTGCTGGACAAGGACCGCTTTCGCTGGGCCGCTCAGGCAGCCCCCATGAGGGAAGAGGAGCGGCGCAAGCACTGCCGGGCGTTTCTTACCAAAGGGTTGGAGAAAAAATCTCCGGCGAGGATAGAGTTTACCGCTTACGGGCAAGCGTGCCTGGAAATGGCGCGAGGAATCTTCCAGTTGCTGTACGGTCATGGAGCCAAATTGTTTGCTGCTGCCATTCCCAAAAGCGTACAGCGACCAACGACTTTCGAAGCGGACGAATTTTTGCGGAAGGACCACGTGTTTTTGCTGGAACGGTTCTTCTACTTTTTAGAAGCCGAGCAGGAATACGGCCTGTTGGTCATGGACGAAGTGGAAAAGCGAGAAGCACGCCGGTTCGTGGCACGACTGGAACGCTATTTCAAGAAATCCCAGACAGGACGGTACCGCTCCACCTGGATTGTGCCGACGCCCTTTTTTGTCTCCTCCGAAATGACCTATCCCGTTCAGGCAGCAGACCTCTGCATTTATTGCGTTAATTGGGGATTCCGGCTTCCAAATCGAGGCATGAACGCTCCTGTACGGCAAGAAATCGCAGAGGAGTTTGGACCGTGGCTCAACCGGCTGCAATTCCGAGGGCAAGCGTATCGAAACGGAAAAACTTACCACGAGTACGGAATTGTGTTTGTCCCGGCCCCCTACACGGCCCGCTAAGCGCATAAAAAACAGGAGGCAACGCCGCTAGGGTCACCCGAGAGCAACCCCGAGGCCGAGCCTCCAATAGAAGTATCGACCAAACAGGAGCATGGGTCAAGTTTTGTCTCTGGCCATGTGCTATACCTGTTCGGAGTGGACTTTTCGCCGCTGAGGTCCTTGGTCGGGGCGGTGGGGCTCGGCGGCTTCCGTTTTTGGAAACATCGGCAACCATGCTTTCCGGTCCCAGTCGAGGCGACATCGTCCGTGCCTGCCTGTTGCTGGCCCTGGCAATCACCGCGGTGGAGTATCTGGCTCGCCGGGGGCTTGCCCCCTGGCTGCCGGTCGTTTCGGCCCGGGTGGTCAACGACCAGCTTTGCAGCGCAGCGGCCTATCTGTTGCTGGTCTTCGGTGTTGCCCGAGGGCTGGGTATGTCGTTGCGCGGGCAACTGCGGCGGCTGGCGAACGCGGCCGCCCGGTTTCCTCGGCGACAGGATTTCTGGGTGGCCGTGGCCTGGTGCGGAGCGTGTGCGGCACTGCTTGTCCCGCTGGACCGGTGGCTTTGGGGCCAGGTGCGCCTGCCCGGCTGGGAAGCCCCCGGGAACCCCACACGGTGGCTTGCCCAAGCAGGGCCGGTGCTGGCCCCTTTGTCGCTGTTGGTGGTCAACGGCCTGGTGGTTCCGGTGGCCGAAGAGTTCCTCTGGCGAGGCGTGATCCAGCGGCGGCTCTCCCGGGTGCTGGGACCTTGGCCGGCAATCATCCTGACCGCCGTGTTGTTCTCGCTCAAACATGCCGTGGTCGATGCCAGTTTGGGGCGGTTGTTGTTTATCACCGGGTTGGGCACCGTTTGGGGGCACGTGGCTCACCGGCGCCGTTGGCACGCTTCGGCCGTGGTTCACGCGGCCATGAATCTGCTGGCCACGCTTCTGTTCGTGCTGGGAATGCTGTGGCACCTGCTACAACGTCCCCCGGCTGGGTGAAGAACTTGCCCGGGAACCCGGGCCTTCCCTACACTTCCATGGAGGCACTTCCTCCGTTTGCGCTTGCAAGGGAGCCTCAGCTCTTCCATGCCTGAACGCGTCGTTCTGGCCATGTCTGGCGGGGTGGACAGCTCCGTGGCCGCTGCTTTGCTGCTGGAGCAGGGCTACGAAGTGGTGGGACTGTTCATGCGCCACGGCCAGGCCCAGGAGGAAACTTGCCGGGTGGATGCCGCAGAGGCTTCCGAAGCCCTGTTGCCGGTCATCCAGCCGGACCGACACGCCAAGGGCTGTTGCACGGCCCAGGACGCCCGCGACGCCCAGCGCGTGGCCGACCGGCTGGGCATCCCTTTCTATGCGATTAACTTCGAGCGGGAGTTCGGCCGCATCATGGACTACTTCGCGGCCGAGTACAGCCGCGGCCGTACGCCCAACCCCTGTGTGATGTGCAACAACTGGATTAAGTTCGGCCGGCTGTGGGAGTTCGCCCAGGACATCGGTGCCCAGCGGATCGCCACCGGGCACTATGTGCGGCTGGTCCCTGTGGACGATCCCGACGGCGTGCCCGCTTTGTGCAAGGGACGCGACCCGGGCAAGGACCAGTCCTATGTGCTTTTTGGCATCCGGCGCGAGCTGCTACCGCACTTGCTGTTTCCGGTGGGAGAGTTCCACAAGAGCGAGATTCGCCGCCGGGCGGCGGAGCTGGGACTGCAAGTGGCCCACAAGCCCGACAGCCAGGAAATCTGCTTCGTGCCCGACGGGGACCACGCGGCCATGGTACGCCGCCACCGGGGAGGCACGGACCTTTCCGGCGAGATTGTTACACTGGACGGGCGCGTGGTGGGCCGCCACCGGGGCATCGAGCACTTTACCATCGGCCAGCGCAAGGGGCTGGGCGTGGCGCTGGGAACGCCGCAGTTCGTCGTGCGCATCGAGCCGGAAACGCGCCGCGTGGTCATCGGCCCGCGAGAGGCGCTGGCCTGCCGCCGGTTTACCGCTTCGCAGGCCAACTGGCTGGTGCCCGAGCCGCGCAAGCCGTTTGAATGTGAAGTGAAAATCCGCTATCTGAGCAATCCCGAACCGGCCGTGGTCACGCCGCTTCCCGGGGACCGCTTCCGCGTGGAGCTTGCCGGGGTGAAGCACGCGGTCACGCCGGGCCAGGCGGTGGTCTGTTACCAGGGAGATAGGGTCCTGGGCGGCGGATGGATCGACTGACCCGGACAGGCTCCGCCGGTTTCGTTCCATGGGCAGTCTTGGTTGAGCCAGGTGAGTTGCCACGTGGTGTAGTGGGGCGCGGAGGCTTTCGCCACACTGCCCAATGCCCCCATTTCGCGCGCCGTCCGGCGCACCTGCGCCGTAGCGGAACAGCGCCGTTTCTTGTTTCTGTGCTACTTGGCGCGTTTTCGGTTTTTTTGCTAGATTTTGGCTCGCCGGTAGTTGCTCTTTTCGAAGTCTTGTATTCATAATGCTTCCGCCAAGCAGGACGAGTTTGTCTGCTTTGTGATTTTTCTGCTTGGTTTCCTAAGGCGGCAGCGCGTAGCCAGGGGAGGCTTGGCCTGCCATCGGATGTCGGTTCCTTCATCCTTACAAAGACCCCCGCTGGGGAGCCTATATGAAACCAACCACTCTCAGTCCGCATGGCCGCCGCACGTCGAGCATTATTTGGGTGTTTCTTCTGGCAGGATTCGCTGTGGGCGGTTGTAGCGGTCCGGATGCTCTGCTGCCCGTGGTGCCGCTGGAACCGCCGCCAAAGTATCCGCTGCGGAAAGTGCTGCCGCCGGAAAACAAGCCGGTGGAATTAAGCGCCGCCCACCAGCAGCAGATTGACAGCTACCTGACCCAGTTCTTCGGCACCCCGGCCCACCCGCTGCTCCGCATCCCCAGCGACGACGAAGCGGAAGGGACCGCGGCGCTGAAAGACCTCATCCCGCCGGAGCATCTGGCCGAAGGAGGACGCATTTACCGCCGCCGCTGCGCCGGGTGCCACGGCGTTTACGGCGATGGGAACGGGCCAGCCGCGGCCTACCTGAACCCCAAGCCGCGCGACTATCGCCGGGGGATTTACAAGTTCACCTCCACGCCCTACGGGTCGAAGCCCCGCCGGGCCGATCTCAAATTGACCATCCGCCGCGGAGCGATTGGCACCTCGATGCCCGCGTTCCGCTGGCTGCCGGAAGAAGAACTGGAGCGGCTGGTCGATTACATCCTGCACGTTTCCTACCGGGGTGAGCTGGAAGAGGCGCTGCTGTTCATGGCCGCCGACCTGGACGAGGATGAATCGCTGGATGAGGAAGAAGTGTTGGCCCGGCTCAACTTCATCCACCAGCGCTGGCAACAGGCCCAGCGCCAGCGGGTGGTTCCTCTGACGCCCGAGCCTCCTTACACACCGGAAACGATCGCCAAGGGGAAGCTGGCCTTTTTCGTCAAAGGGTGCGTCAAGTGCCACGGTCCCGACGGCCGAGGCCACACCCAGGCCAACGTAGGCAAAGACGCCTGGGGCCACACGGTCAAGGCGGCCGACATCACCTCGGGCATGTTGCACGGGGGGCGCCGCCCGCTGGATATTTATCGCCGTATCTTCTCCGGGATTAACGGCACGCCGATGCCCGCCTTTGGCAACCAACTGGCCCAGGAGCCGGAAACGGTCTGGCACCTGGTTCACTTCGTGATTGCCCTGGCCAACCAGGACCCGATCCCCGAGGTGAAGATTCCCGAAGAAGTGCTCAAACAACTGGAAGCCGACGCGGCGGCCCGAGCCCAGGAAAACCATCCTGCTGAGGGAGAAACCCATCCATGAGCGGCGGTGAAGCAACCAGCGCGGCCAGCCGCGAGGAAAAGCTCCGGCGGCTGGAACAACTGCGGCGGGAAGTGGCCCAACTGGAAGCCGAACTGGCCCAGCCCGACTCGGCTACTCGGGGTTGGCCCCCCAAGGACTTTTACCTGGCCTATTACGCCACGGCCGGGTTCGTGCTGGGGGGCATCGCCGCCGGGGCCAGCTTGCTGTTCAACGTGGTGGGAGCGGCGGCCAAGGGACTGCATCCGTTGCAGTTGATCCGCGTGTACCTGACCTTCCCCCTGGGCGAAAAAGCCCTGCAACTGGAATCGGGCATCGCTCTGGCCATCGGCTGCTGCCTGTATATCGCCACGGGGATGCTCCTGGGCATGGTGGTCCACGTGGTGTTGGCCTGGGACGAGTACCGCAGCAGGCAAACTTCGCTGGCCCGGCGCCTGGGCCTGGCCACCGTGCTGGGCATAGCCATCTGGCTGGTGAACTACTACGCCCTGCTTTCCTGGTTGCAGCCCCTGTTGTTTGGCGGCAACTGGATTGTTCGGGAAATTCCCTGGTGGGTGGCCGCACTGACCCACCTGGTTTTCGCTTGGTCGCTGGCCTTGTTGTATCCGCTGGGTAAGTTCGTCCCCTATCAGTTGAGCCGGGAAACGTCATGAGCCAAACGGTTGCCACCACTCGCGGCGAAGAACTGGTCGAGCTGAAACTGGTCAAGCTCCATTTTCTTGCCGCAATTATCTACCTGGGGCTGGCCATGCTGGGCGGGCTGTTGATGGCCTTCCAGTTGGTCAGTTGGAACGGCCTGAACGGCATCGAGCTGCTGGCCCCGGGACGCTGGCGCATGGTCCACACTAACGGCGTGGCCTACGGGTTCCTGGCCAACGCGTTTCTGGGGGCCCTGTACTGGGTCGTGCCGCGGCTTACGCTGCATCGGGTCTATAGCCGCGCGTTGTCCTGGTTCATCTTTTGGGCCTGGCAGGCGATTGTCATCCTGACCGTGTTGGGCATCGTCGTGGGGCCTTCGCTCCAAGCGGCTGATTGGGTCCAGGAACTGGCCAAGCGGTGGAACCTGCCCATGAGCCTGGGCGCCCAAGGGCTGGAATGGGGCGAAACCCCCTTCTGGATCGACCCGGTCGCCTTGCTCGGCCTGTTCCTGGTGGCGGTGAACTTCATGGCCCCGGTGCTCAAGAACAAGGGACCGCTCTACGTGACCCTGTGGTACTTCCTGGCGGCGTTCGTCTGGACCTTTTTGACCTATGCGATGGGAAACCTGCTTTCGGAATACTATCTGACCGGCACCAGCAGCGGGGCGGTCACCGGGTTGTTCATTCACGATCTTGTAGGGCTGTTCGTCACTCCCCTGGGCTGGGGACTGATGTACTACTTCGTGCCCATCATCCTGAAAAAACCCATCTGGAGCCACGGGTTGTCGCTGGTGGGTTTCTGGGGACTGGCCTTTTTCTATCCGCTGACGGGAATCCACCACTTCCTTTACACCCCGATTCCCATGTTCCTGCAGTACGGAGCGGTCATTTCCACCATCGCGGTGGAGTTTGTGGTAACGACCGTAATTATCAACTTCCTGGCCACCGTTTGGGGCGAAGGGCGTCGGGTCTATACCAATCTGCCCATCCGCTGGTTCTATACCGGTATGCTGTTCTACTTTTTGACCTGCCTGCAATGTGCGTTACAGGTGACGCTGACGTTCCAGAAATTGATCCACTTTACCGATTGGGTGGTGGGTCACGCCCACCTGGTCATGTTCGGCGTATTTTCCCTGTGGCTGTTCGGCGTGATGACCTACTTGTTCCCGGTGCTGCTGGGCCGCCCCTGGTACAGCCGCCGGCTGGCCGAGTGGCACTTTTGGCTTTCGGCCGCCGGGGTGTTCGTCATGGCCGGCGACCTGATCCTGGCCGGCGTGTTCCAAGGGTACTGGTGGGCTTCGCTTCAGCCGTGGGACGTGTCGATCACTGGCTCGCACCCGTTTTGGGTGCTGCGGATTTTCGCCGGGCTGGCCATGTTCGGCGGCTTCCTGTGCTTCGTGTGGAACCTGTACAAGACCTGGTGCGAACCGGCTCCGGCCCAGGCCACCGCTCCCGCGGCCGCCTAGCCGGTGGGGCCTTCGGCTCGCGTTTGCCAGATTCGGTTCGATAACCCCCTTGCCGTTCGAAAGAGCAGAAACCGCAAGCCATGTTCGAAACCAAAGGTGGCGTGCTGTTCATCGCCGGGTTGGGCTTTTTCGCCCTGGCGTTTTTGTCCAACGCCGTAGTGCCCGTGCTGATGTATAAGGACCTGCCGGAACAGCCGGTGGAAGAGCTGGTCAATTCGCGGATTATGTACCAGTTCGAGGATCTGGCCCGCCGCTACCCGGAACAGTTCAAAAAATACGTGGGCGACCCCACCGAAGAAAACTGCGCCAAACTGATGCGGTTGGGCCGCCAAATCTACATCGGCGAAGGATGCTGGCACTGCCACAGCCAGTTCATCCGGCCGGTTTCCAACGAAAGCAAACGCTGGGGGCCGGTGGCCGATTCCTCCGAGTACCAAAACGCCCTGCAACGACCGGTGATGTTCGGCACCCGCCGCGTAGGCCCCGACTTGAGCCGCGAAGGCGGCCGCCATGCCAACGATTGGCATGCCGTGCACTTTTTCAATCCGCCGGTCGTCTCGCCCGATTCGCCCATGCCGGCCTATCCCTGGTTCTTCGACGGCAGTCCCGACAAACCGAACCTGCGCGGACTGGCCATCATCACCTACGTGCAGTGGCTCGGCTCCTGGCTCAAGGAGTACCCGTATTACGAACAATGGGAAGACATCAACCGTGAGGATTGACATTTTGCCAGCGAGCGAGCCGCCAGCGTTAGCTAGTGGAGAAAAACAATACGAAAAGCGTTGCCAATCCTCCCCGAGCTGAAGCCGGGGGGCGCCTGCCCGTTGTCGGAGCCATTGGCCATGACCGCTGAGAAAAAAGCCAAACGCAAGCCGGCCACCAGTTGGGCCGGCTGGGTCACGCTGGCCTTTGCCGTGCTGATTCTCATTCCCAGCGGCTACGGGTTTGCGGCCAAGTTTTTTGAGTTTGCCGTCACGTTTCGCGAAGACCCCTCGGGAGCATTTGCCATCACGCCCATTCTCAACTACCTGCTGGCCAGCATCGGTTTTATGCTGCTTTTGATTTGGGCCACGCTCAACGGCATGTTCCGCGACATCGAACAGCCCAAGTTCGACCTGCTGCGGCGCGAAGCCCAGTTGGACCAGCCCCTGGGCACCGACGCTGCGGACACAACGCCGCGAACGCCCCGGCTCTTCGCCGACTGAACCTACGGAGATAGCCCCGGAAAGTGAATCCCCCCACGCACAGAGGCGACTGCTCATGGAACCCGACGTAACAAGCCAGACCCCGGCCGAAGAAGAACGGCAGCACCACACCTATGCCACGAACCGCATCCCGTGGTATGTGCACCTGATGTGGATTTCGTTCTGGGTGCTGGCCATCTGGTACACGGCCGCGTATATGGTGCCGGCCATTCGCGAAGAACTGTTCCCGTAGCGGTTTCATGGCCTCTTCCCGGCCCCAGGCTCTTTGCCACTATTGTCAATTGCCGGTGCGCGGCGCGGCAAGCGCAAGCGACGGTGATGAGCCGCTCTACTGCTGCCTGGGCTGCCGCGTGGCCGATTCGGTGCTGAGCGAGGAATCCTCCGGCACCAACCCGTTGCTGTTTCGCCTGGGCTGGGGCACCTTTTTCTGGCTCAACGTGATGGTCTTCTCCATGGCCACCTGGAGCGTGGAGCTGGCTCCCGGGACAGGCGGGTCGGCCGGCGATGAGCGTTCCGAGCTGCTGCTTGGCCTGCTGCGGGCGGCCACCGTGTTGTTCGCCGTGCCGGTGCTGTTGCTTCTGGCACCGCCGGTGGTGGCCGGGGCCTGGGACCAGTGGCGGCGACGCACGCTGGGACTGGAAAGCCTGCTGCTGTTGGGCACGGCCGCCGCGGTGCTCTATTCGGCGCTGTCGCTTTACCGCGGCCGGGGGCACCTGTTCCTGGATTCGGCCTGCATGGTACTGGTGGCCGTCACGCTGGGCAAGTGGCTCGAAGCCACCGCCCGACGCAAATCGACCCACGCACTGGCTTCGCTCCGGCAGTTGCTGCCGCGGGAAGCCCGCCTGGTCGAAGGAGACCAAACCCGGCTGATCGATTTGGAACAAATCGCCCCGGGCCACCGCCTGCGCGTGCTCCCCGGAGAACGCGTCCCGGCCGACGGCGTCGTCCTGCAAGGCGAAAGCACGGTGGACCAGCAGTACTTTACCGGCGAAAGCCGCCCGGTGCTTCGCCGCCGGGGCCAGAAGGTGCTGGCCGGGGCGCTGGTGCTGGATTCGCCGCTGGAAGTGGAAGCCGCCGCCCCGGCTCGGCAGTCCGTGCTGCAGCAGATTCTGGAGCAAGTCCGGCAGGCGTTCCAGCAACGGCAAGGGCATCTGGCCTTGGTGGATCGCGTGGCCGGTTACTTCGCCCCAGGGGTGCTCGTGCTGGCCCTGGGCACGGCCTGGTGGCATGCGACCCATTCTGGAACGGAAGCGGCGCTGGTGGCTGCTCTTTCGGTGTTGCTAGTGGCCTGCCCCTGCTCGCTGGCCTTGGCTACGCCACTTGCCGTTTGTGGGGCTTTGGGGCGGGCAGCCCGGGCCGGGGTGCTCGTTCGTTCCGGAGAACGCCTGCTGCTGTTGGGTCGGGCAAAGACGGTGGCCCTGGACAAAACCGGCACGCTTACCCAGAACCAGCAAGTGGCCCGATTCTCTCCGGCCCCGGGAACCGACCCGCAGGAAGCCCTCCGCCTGGCGGCTCTGCTGGCCCGGCAAACCCGCCACCCGGCCGCCCAGGCCGTGCTGGAATACGCCGAAACTCGGCTTTCTGCGGCTTCCGACGCCCTGCCGAGAAAGCTTCTGGGCAGCCGCACGCTACCGGGCCAGGGGGTGTTGGGCACGCTGCAAACCGAATCGGCCCAGCACGAGCTGGCCTTGGGCTCCCCTCGCTGGGTCGCTTCGCTGGCTCCTCAAACGAACCCGGAGTCGGAAGCGACCCCAACCGAGGCGGAACCCGGAGCCGAGGAACCTTCCCAGGTGTGGCTTGCCCGCGACGGCCGCCTGCTGGCCCGTTTCTACCTTCAGGAAAAGCTCCGCCCGGGAGCCGTGGAATCGCTCAAGCAACTGGCCCGCGACGGACTGCACCTGGTCCTGCTCACCGGCGACGGGCAAGTTCGGGTGCCGGAGCTACTGGCCGAGGAGTTGCCGCTGGAGATTCACGCCGGACTTTCCCCGCAGCAGAAGATCGAACACGTGCGGCGGTTGCAAGCCCGCTGGGGCACTGTGGCCATGGTCGGCGACGGAGTGAACGACGCCCCGGCACTGGCCCAGGCCGACGTTTCGGTTTCGCTGGCGGCCGGGGCCGACGTGGCCCGCGACCTGGCCGACGTGTGCTTGTTGGGTCAGCGGCTGGACCGGTTGGGCTGGGTTTTCGCCCTGGGCCGGGAAACCCGCCGCCTGGTTCGCTGGAACCTGCTGTGGGCCTTGGGTTACAACGTAGTGGCCCTGCCGGTGGCCGCTGCCGGGTGGCTGCACCCAATCGGAGCCGCCCTGGCCATGCTGGGAAGCAGCCTGCTGGTGACGATCAACTCGCTGCGCATCCAGCAAGAGAAGACCTCGGAGGCGTAAAACGGCTTGCGACTTGCGGCGTGCGCCTTGCGCCAGGAGCTTCCGCTCCGATGCAAGAAGTAACGGGAATACACCAAACAGCGAGCCGGAAGCGTCAGCTTCCGGAATACCGAACCAAAAAGCAAACACTCCTCTCCAACAGAGTGCAAACCATCCCATGTGGGAACTACTGCCGCTAGTGCTGATGAGCAGCTTCCTGGGTTCGGCCCATTGCGTCGGCATGTGCGGCCCGTTGGCCCTGGTGCTCGGAACCGGATGTCCCACGCTGCGGGCCAATTTGCGCCGCCAGGTTGTCTTTAGCCTGGGCAGGGTGTTCACCTACATGGCCCTGGGTGTGTTTGCCGCCGTGGGAGCCATGTATCTGAGCCACCGCTGGCGATGGTTTTTCTGGGTTCCGGCCGCGGCCAGCCTGGTGGCCGGGGGGCTGCTTATCTGGCAATCGTTGGGCTACCTGTGGCCTTGGCGCCGCGGAGAGTCAGGCGAAGGATTGTCCTTGCTGGGCGGAGGGCTGCTGGCCCCGCTATTGCGCGGCCCGGGACTCCGCAGCGGCTTTCTGGCCGGGGTGTTCACCGGGTTTTTGCCCTGCGGGCTGGTTTATGCCTATCTGGCCCTGGCCGCCGGAACGCACGACGTGCTGCAAGCCGCCGCGGTGATGGGCACCTTCGGGCTGGGCACGGTGCCGGCCATGCTCCTTAGTGGCTGTGGCCTGCAACTGGCCACCTGGCGGTGGCGGCATCGGCTCTTCCGAGTGGCGGCCGTGGCCACGCTGCTCGTGGGAGTGCTGGCCGTGGCCCGGGGCATAAGCGGCTCGCTCCACCCGGCTCAGGCCCAAGGGTGCCCCTTGTGCCCGGTGGAAGCCGAGTAGCCCAAGCTCTCTCCGAAGCTCTCGACACCTACCTGCTGTGCTAGCATCCGCAGCGGCCACCGCGACCCACCGAACTTGCCGGGAAGCGGCCTCAGTTGGTATAAGACGCCGCTGGTTTGTACGGCTCTCTTGTCCCCTCAACACGCTTATCCAAAGGCTTCGGCGATGCAAGACATCAACTGGCAGCAGATCATCCGGCGACTGGGATTGGGCCACACTGGAAGCCCCCGAGCCCAGGAACCTCAGGCACCGAAGCAGCCGGAGCGAAACCTCGGAGGAACCGCCACCCCTTCTGCCGCTTTGGCCCCGAGGCGGAAAATCCCGCAGCCCCCGGCGGATTTCGATTTCGACGAACGGCAAGGTTTGTTCGTCATCGGCTCGGCCCGAAGCGGCACCACGCTGCTTGCCGAAACGCTGAACCTCTCGCCGCAGGTTTTCCTGCTGGAAGAAGCGTTCCTGTATCGGGACGCCAAGGAGCCCGAGTTCTGCTCGTTTTTCAATCGCCGCCATCAGGAGTACGAAAACTACAAGGCCAAGGGGCGATATGTGCCTTGCTTCGGCGGTCGGGAACACACGGCCTGGGACCTGCTGTGCTTGCTGGCCCAGCGGTACCGCTACGTGGGCGAAAAAGTGGCCATGGGTCCCTGGATCGACTGGGACGAAGCGTTGCTGGAGTTCCAGGGGGCTTATTTCTACCACGCGCATTATGTGCTCACTTTCCGCCGCCCGACCGAAGTAGTCTGGTCGATGGTCAAAAAGTTCCGCGAGAACCCGCCCCGGCATCACCTACAGTGCTGGTTGCGTGCGTTCCGCGTATGCGTGGACTTTCTGGCCACGTTCCCACGCGTGTATGCCGTGTTCCACGATCGGTTTTCCAAGGCGTACCTGGAACGCCTGTGCGAGAAGCTGGAAATCAGTGCGCCGATCCCGGACCGCATGATCACCCCACGGGAACAACTGCCTTCGTTCCTGGAAGAAAACGCGCTGCCGGAACCTCTTCGCCCCTTGGAACCGTGGCTGAACCGGGCCCAGGAGATGTATGCTGAGTTGCAAGAGATCATCAGCAGCGAGACTTTTGCGTACTGCGGCGAATATCGGGTGCGAGATTACTACCACAAGTTCCGGGAGCAGGCAGGCACCATCGAGGAAGAACTGCAGCAGTGGGTTTCGTCGCACCATCAGAGCGCGGAAGCCGCTTAGGCAATTGGCCCGAGCCACTTTCCGTCCTGTTTTCCTGAAACAGAAGCGGGGCTGCCAGGGCTTTGGGGCGGAAGGGGCGGACAGAACACCTACCTCCCGAAAAAGCTCAGCCCGCTGCACTCCAGCACCCGGCTGGTCAGCTCCACCAGCGTGAGCAGGTCCATCTGGTTGTGATAGACAATCCGCACCAGGTCCTCGGTTTCCCCTTCGGTGACGAAGCGGCGGTACGCGTCGGGAATGGCCCAACCGGGAATGTCGTCCGCGGCCCGCTGGTAGCCGCAGATGTAGCGTTCCAGCGTCTTCAGGCGGCAGTTGGGCAGCCGCGTTTTCCACAGCCGCCGGGCGTGGTGCAGCAGGTCGCAATGGGCCTGCAACTGCCCCTGCCACTGTGCGTAATCCTGCGGCTGGTGGTAGATGGTGCGGGCCACGAGCATGGGCCAATCGAAGCTCTTGCCGTTAAACGTGGCCAGCACGGGTCGGCGGCGCAAGTGTTTCCAGAACTGGTAAAGGATGGCCGGTTCCTCGCTCCAGTCCCGGGCCAGGTATTGCCGGCCCACGACCTCGCGCCCGATATAGACCAGCCCCACCAGAAACACCGGCGAGCCGGCAAAACCGCACGTTTCCAGGTCCACGAACAGCACGCGCCGCGGCAGGGCCTGTTGCAACCGGAACAGTTCGTCCCGCTGCCGCACGCGCAAGGGCAAGCCGGCTTTCCGGTCGGCAAGCGCCTGCTGGGGCCGAAAGACCTCGGGCCGGGAAAGCTCAGCCGGAGTAAAGGCAATTTCGTAGCAACTGCCCCAGGGGGTGCGGCGTACCCGACCCGGCAGCCCGGGAACTTGCCCAGCTTCGCCGGCAGCAACCGGGACCGACCTGGAAGACACACGGGACACGACAAACACCCTGCAAAGCGAACGGCAACCGGCGAGTCCGCCCGGCCCGGCCTTATCAGACCTGGACGGCTGCCGGTTCGGCGGCCGGGGCCGACCACGGATTTTGCAGCAACTGTTCCAGCAACATGCCGGTCTTTTCTTTGTCCGGCATCGGGCCGGAGGAAGTCAAGTCCGGATCGGTCGCCTGGCTCGGCTGCCATTGGGGGACACCCACGCAAGCCGGGCAGCCGTCTCGGCAGGGGCATTCTTCCAGCAACTGGCGGCACATCTGCAGCAACTGTTCCAGGCAGGCGAAAGCCCGCTCGCAGTAGCCCAGGCCCCCGGGATATCGATCGTACAGGATCACCGTGCCGCGGCCGAAGTTTTGGAAATCGACCACACCGCCCAGGTCGGTCGTGTCGCTCATCGTCACCAAGGGAGCGGCGGTAGTGGCCAGGTTGCACAGTCCGGCCAGGGCTTCGGCCAGCTCGGTCCCACTGCCCCCGTGCCACTGTGGCACCAGCCACAGGGCCTTGGTCTGCAACTGCTGCTGCGGCAGAGCGACCGAGCCCCAGCCCACGTTTTCCCGCGTGTGGAACCGAATCTTCTTGAACGCGGTGGTCTTCCAGCGTACTTCCACCGAGCCCCAGCCCGCCCGATGGCCCGGCGCAGCGAAACGCTCCAGGTGGGCGTGCTGAACGAACACTGCTTTTTCCACAATGGCCTGGGTGTAGTAGTCGCTTTGCACCGGCTCCACGTAAGCCAGCTTCCCCTCCCAATCCAGGTGACGCACCAAGTAGGTGTTACCTTGGTGGAGGTAGATTGCCTCAGGGTAGATAAGCTCCGGGGCGCTGAAGCCGTCCACGGTGGCCAGCACTTGTTCCCCGGCGGCGGGACGGCCAAGCAGCGCGTCCCACACCGCGCGCTTGGCCCCGGCCGATTCCGGCACCGCGGCACCGGGGGGAAGCAACACGACGGTAAACGTCTCGTCGCTCAGGTGGCGGAGGCTCACCCCCTGGGCCGGCCCGACCGGTCCCTGGTAGTAAAAACGCCCGGCTCGCGAGAGCAACAATCCTTGCTGCTGCAACCATTGGGCGTGTTGCTGCCACTGGGGACCGAAGAAGCCCGCGTTTTGTTCTTCCAACGGCCGCTCCTGAGCGGCCACGGCCAGGTGCCTGCGCACCACGTAAGGATTGTGCGGATCGGCCACGGCGTGTTCCGGCGACCGCCCGAAAAAGTACTCCGGATGCCGCATCAGGAACTGGTCCACCGGGTCGTTCCCGGCAATCAACACGGCCAGCGACTCGCCGCCGGCCCCGTCCGACTCCCCGGCCGGAAAGTTCCCCTGCCGGAACAAAAACGGATAGTCCGCCTGCATCGCGGCAAACAGGGAAGGTTCTTCCGCTTGAGCCGGCAGCTGGGCAAAAGTCGCCCCGGCTTCCGCACCAGGCGAGTTCCCTGCCTCGGAGCGGAAGCTCCCAGTGGCTGGCGGTCCCACCGCACGCTGCGAGCGTGGGCGACTTGGTGCTTCCGCACCAGGCGAGTTCCCTGCCCCGGAGCGGAAGCTCCCAGTGGCCGGCGGTCCCACCGCACGCTGCGAGCGTGGGCGACTTGGTGCTTCCGCACCAGGTGAGTTTCCTGCCTCGGAGCGGAAGCTCCCAGTGGCTCCCGGCCCCGCCGGGCGGCCGGCGCGGCCGGCTTGTTGCCAGCAACTGGCGATGGTGCCGGGATAGCCGAGCATGATGACCATATCCAGTCCGCCCACGTCGATCCCCAGTTCCAGGGCGTTGGTGGCGGCCAGACCTCGGAGGCGGCCTTGGAACAGGTCGGCTTCGATCTGGCGGCGTTGTTCGGGCAGGTAGCCGCCGCGATAGGCTTGCACTTGTTCGGCCAGGGGGCTGCCTTGGCGGCGGAAGTACTCTTGCACGTAGCGAAAGACCAGCTCGGCCTGTTGTCGGGTACGGGCGAACGTGAGCACCTGGGCTCCTTGTTCCATGGCTCGGATCATCAAGGCCACGGCTTCGTCCACGGCGCTGCGCCGCCAGGGGCGGCCGCTTCCGGCCGGAGGCGGGTTCCAGAAGGCGAAGAACTTCCGTCCCCGGGGTGACCCGTCTTCGGTCACCACCTGGAACGGTTCACCCACCAGTTGTTCCAGCAGTTGGCTGGGGTTGGCAATGGTGGCGCTGGTGGCCACGAACACCGGGCGGCTGCCGTAGGCGTCGGTAATCCGTCGCAGGCGGCGGAGTACCTGGGCTACGTGGGCGCCGAAGATGCCCCGGTACGTGTGCGCTTCGTCCAGCACCACGTATCGCAACTGGGCGAAGAATCGGGCCCAGTTCGGGTGGTAGGGGAGCAACGCGGCGTGGAGCATGTCGGGGTTGGAGAGCACCAGCCGGCTTTGCTGGCGGATGGTGCGCCGCTGGCCCCGGGGAGTGTCGCCATCGTACACGCCCGGCTGGACCGAAGCGGCTAGCTCCGGCAGGGCTTCCAGCAACCGGAGGATTCCCTTGAGCTGGTCCTGGGCCAGCGCCTTGGTCGGGAACAAGTACAAGGCCGTGGCCTGCGGCTCCTCAAGCAGTCGTTCCAGCACCGGCAGGTGGTAGCAGAGGCTCTTGCCGCTGGCCGTGCCGGTGGTGATTACGGTGTGCTGCCCGCGGCGCAAAAGCTCAATGGCCCGGACCTGGTGCGTGTAAAGAGCGCCGATCCCTCGGGCGGCAAGTGCCCGTTGCAAAGCCGGCGGGAGCGGCGGGTCCAGCTCCCCGCAGCGAGGCGGCCGCGGAGGCAGCTCTTCCACGTGGACCAACTGCCCTTTGTAGCCGGGCAGACGCTGCAAATGGTGCAAAAATCGCTGCACGTCCATGAGCAGTCCTCGGCAAACAGAAGCAGCAAACGTCCGTGACCGACCTTGCCGATTCGTCCGGCGGAGAAACCGGTCGTTTGGAACAATCGGCGTATAAACGGATGTTTACAATATACGAATGTTCCAAGGCGGTGCAATTCCGGTCCGGGGCGTGTTCTTCGCACGGTTGTTGCCCGCAAGGGAAAGACGGCAATCACTTTGCCACTAAGTGGATAACCATTGTTTTTTAGCAAGCCCGGTACCAGCACACTGGCGAGCTGCCGACTTTAGTCGGCGGAGGGTAAGCAAACCAGCTTTTTCTCTGGCTCTCCCCGGACTGAAGTCCGGGGCTCGCCAAAGTGCGGAATTGAATCGTCTCCGGGCGTGCTCAAAGACTATTGGCTGGGTACTTAGCCCCTTCCACCCGCGCCGGACGTCCTCCTGCCGGAAGCTCAAACACCCGGTTTGCCAAGTGCAAGAGCCAGCGTTCCTTCCCATTTCCGGAACGGCAGAGGCGGCCAAGTTTCAAAAGCGGCGAAGCGGAACCTTCCCTTGCGCACCTTGGCCGCCTCTGCTGGCCGAAGCCGGCGGCTTCCCAGGAACCCAAGTGGGGAGTGCGCAATCCCTACGGCCGGAGCTGCAAGCGGCTGAGCGGTTCGCGGACCTGGATGAGCACCTTGCCCTGCACGTCGCGAATCTGCATGCGTATTACCGGGTCCGGCTTCTCCCAGTCGATAAGCAGCAGGCCGAAGTTCGGCTCGAAGTACTTGAGCCCCACCCGGTACGAGTTGATCTCGTTGTACCACTCCAGCCGCTGGTTCAAGGCGCTGGAGGTCACATCGTAGAGCGGATAGCCCACCGTGCGGGCGGGCAGTCGGCTCACTTCGGCCGCGTGGCGGTCACCGCTTACGATGATCACACCCTGGGCCTTGGTCTTGCGGATCAAGTCGAACAGCCGCTTGCGCTCATGGGGAAAGTTGCCCCAGCACTCCCAACCGTGTTCGTCCGGCACCACCTGGATGCTGGCGCCGATGATTCGCAGCCGGGCCGGGCGGCGCAGTTGTTCTTCCAGCCACCGCCATTGGGCTTCGCCCAGGATGGTGGTGTTCGGGTCCCGATTGGGCACGTAGGGCCCCAGCACTCCTTCGCCCGGCTCCACCGGATGCTTGCCGCGCCGGGGCCGACTGCGAAAGTAGCGACAGTCCAGCAGAATAATCTGCACCCGACGTTGCGGAGGACCGAACATCCACGCCCGGTACACGCCGGGACGCTTCCAACGCGGCGAGTCCGGCTCTTCTTCGAAGAACTCCAGAAACACCCGCTGGGACTCGCGTTTCTTGGGATACTCGGCCCCGGCGTCGTTGGCTCCGTAGTCGTGATCGTCCCAGGTGGCCAGGATGCGGGCGGTGCGTTTGAGCCGCTGGTAGCCCGGCTTGGCCGCCAGTTGGGCATACTTGCGCCGCATGACGGCCATGTCTTCCGTGTCGGCGTAGATGTTGTCTCCCAGGAACAAGAACACCTGCGGGCGAGTCTCCACGATGGCATCCAGAATCGGCAGCGGCCGACCCTGCTGGGCACAGGAGCCGAAAGCGATTCGGCTCAGCACGGTTTGTTCCTGGGCCGAAGTGCCGGAACAAAGACTGCCCAGAACCCAGACGATTCCCAACACGATCCAGAAAACGGTGCGGCGCATGGGGGAGGACTCCTCGGGTGGGACCTACTACGCGGAACCAAGAGCGTGTCACCAAACCCACCGGCCTTGCTCCAGTCCTCAGGCGTGGCGCTTGTGGCCGGAAGTTTTGTGACCGCCCGTAAAACGCACTCAGCCGCTGCCTGAGCCTGGCCGGCCCCGGCACGGCCCGAGTACGCTCATTGTGCTTACCGCAGTGGAAAGATGCCAGTGGCGGTGGTTTCAGGGAATCGGCACCCCCGGCACTTCGGTTTCGAACACTCCCTGCCCGGCAACCGAGAATCGCACCACCAGCTTTCCTTGCCCAGCCAGGTTGGGCCACGGGTCGGCCAGACCCGCGGGCACTTCCAGGTCCACGGCGGCGCCCAGCGGAGTGTATTGGGCCGGGGTGACATTTCGCGTCCAGCGATGCAGCAGCACCTCTCGATCAATGGAACGGCGGTGGCCCCAAAGCTCCACGCTCAGCGTGCCCAGGGCCGGTACGTCCTGCATCGCTCCGCCCCGGGGAGCTACTACCAGGCGGTAGCGAGGGCGCCGTCCGGTCCGCAGTCCCGGAAGCAGCCGGGCGTGGGCGTCGATCCGCTGCACGGCCGGTCCGTGGCCCAGGCCCACGGCGGCCCAGGCGTTCATGGGCACAAAGCCACCGGGGGGCAACTGCTCGGGTGCCGAAGCAGCCCGGGCCGACTCAGTTTGCTGCCGGGCGGGGCTTGCCGGTTTGGGCTCGACCGCGGGACCAGCGTCTTTCCGCAACTTGGCCAGCAGCGGCAGAAACTCCGCCGGGGTGTAGCTAGCCCCACGCCAAACGATCCGGTCCACGCACTGCCAGTCGATGGGTCGCACCACCCGCAGCGTGGTGGTCCCGAACCGGATCCACAACCGCCGGGGAGAAGTTCGCGGATCAATCGCCGCGGTGAAATGCCGCCCGCTTTTCAGCTCCACTTCCACCAGCGGCAGTCCCGGCTGGGCCGATTCGCCTTCCTGGCCGAAAGCCCAGCCCAACATCAAGCCCAGCAGCGCCGCCAGAATGAGCCAGAATCGCATGGGGGATGCCTCCGCTTGCGGGTCGAATGTGCCCGAGAGGTAAGGCAACCCCTGTGCCGCAAGCCCGGGAGAGATAGGGCTGGATGGCGGTAACCCTCGTTATCGCCAGTGGTTAGCAAAACGCACTGCTGGTTGTGTCGGGACCTTCCGCGTTGCTCCTGGGCAACGCCGCCGTGGTCCCCCGGCCACGCTGTTGCTTCGGGGCAACAGGCGCTCTTCCGCCAAAGCTCCGACTCCGCGTAGCGGAATCTCAAAGAGAAAACGCAGCCTGGATCGACTCGAAGACCACCTGGCCCAACAGGTCCAGCTCCTCCAGCGAGATGGCCAGCGGAGGCATGAGCACCACCACGTTACCCAGGGGGCGGAGGAACACGCCGCGGCGTCGGGCTTCCAGGCAGACGGCCCAGCCGCGTTTTTCTTCCCAGGGGAACGGCTCCTTGGTCTGCCGGTTGCGCACCAGTTCCACGGCCCCGATCAGCCCGCGGCGGCGCACGTCGCCCACCACTGGCAGTTGAGCGATGCGCTCCAGATGCTGCTGCATGCGCTGTCCTTTCTCGGGCAGATGCTCCAGCGTGCGTTCCTGCTGGAACACGTCCAAGGTGGCCAGAGCCACGGCCGCCCCAAGCGGATTGCCGCAATAGGTATGCCCGTGGAAGAACTGCCGGGCCTGCTCGTACCGGCCCAGGAACGCTTGCCAGATGCGGTTCGTGGTGAGCGTGGCCGCCAGCGGCAAGTAGCCGCCGGTAAGCCCTTTGGCCAGGCAGAGGAAATCGGGCGACACCCCTTCCTGTTGGCAGGCGAACAGCGTGCCGGTTCGGCCCATTCCCACGGCCACTTCGTCCAGCACCAGCAGCACCTCGTAGCGGCGGCAAAGTTCGGCCACTCCGCGCAGCAGTCCCGGCGGGTGCATCACCATTCCGGCGGCCGCCTGCACCAGCGGTTCCATCACCACGGCCGCCAGGCGGCGATGGTGTTCGCGTAGCAACTGCTCGATCCGCTCCAGGTAATAGCCGCAGGCCTGCTCGGGCGCAACGCCCGGGGGCAGGCGATAGGTATCGGGCACCGGGGCTCGAACCACCGGAAAAAGCAACGGGCGAAACATCCCGTGGAACAACTCCACCCCGCCCACGCTCACGCTGCCGAGCGTGTCGCCGTGGTAGGCGTCGGCCAGAGCCAGAAACGAAGTCTTTTCCGGCCGGGGTTGCGGACACTGCCGCCAGTACTGAAAGGCCATCTTCAAGGCCACTTCCACGGCCGTCGAGCCGTCGTCGGAAAAATACACGTGCTCCAGTCCCGGCGGGGCCAGCTCCACCAATCGGGCGGCCAGCCGGATTGCCGCCGGGTTCGAAGCCCCCAAGGCCGTCACGTGGGCCACCTGGTCCAGTTGCCGGCGCAGGGCCGCATCGAGCACCGGGTGCCGGTGGCCGTGCACGTTGCACCACAGCGAGCTGACCCCGTCCAGATACCGTCGTCCCTGGTGGTCGTAAAGCCAGCAGCCTTCGGCCCGGGTGAAAATCAGCGGCTCGTATTCGGCCATCTGGGTAAAGGGGTGCCAGAACACCTGGCGATCCAGGCGGCAAAGCTCGGCCCAGTCCATCTCCTCCGGGACCGAACAACCGGTGAGAGCGGGTTTTGACAGCTCGGACATCGCTTTGGCGGCGTTTGGCCTGGGTGGCAAACGAGCAACTTGCTGAAAGCAACAACAGGGACCGCCGCCCTCGCCCTCGGGTGGCTTGCGCGCGGCCTGGAATCCCACCGGGCAACGCCGAGCGGGGTTCAAGCGCCTGGTGCGCGTTTGGCTTCCGGCTGGTTCTGTTCAGGCGGGGCGGGGTTTATGATGAACGGGGAACACTCCCCTGTTTTACGCGCATGGGTCGATGGGTACCACCACCGTCGAACTGTTTGGGCTGGCTCGCCTCCGGACCGGAGTGCGCCGGGTCGAGTTGCCCCCGGGCACCTTGGGCCAGGTGCTGCAAGAACTCCAGCGCCGCTTGCCCGCTCTGGCCGGGTGGTGTGTGCAGGACGGGCGGCTTGCCCCTGGCTTTATTGTCAGCGTGAACCGACAATACTTTACACAAGACCCCCAGGTGGAACTGGCCCCCGGGGACGTGGTGTTGCTGATTTCGGCCGACCCGGGCGGATAGCCTCCTCGGGGTGCCCCTTGGCCGCTTGCTGCAAGAGCCGCCTTCCAGGAAACCGCCCCATGCCCTACGGCTATCATGGCCGCTGGTTGCACGTCCAGTTGCAGCCCTTACAGGCGACCGAGCAGCAGTTGCCCGAAGAGGTGCTGCGCCGCTTTTTGGGCGGGGTGGGTCTGGGCACTTGGCTGCTGCTCCACTTGGAAGCCTGGCGGCACGAAGCCCTCACCCCCCAAGCCCCGTTGGCGTTCGTTTTTTCGCCGCTGGTGGGCAGCCCGCTTACCACCTCGGCCAAGTTCGCCGTGGTAAGCCGCAGCCCGCTCACCGGGCGGATCAATGATTCCCTTTCCAGCAGTCGCTTTGCCCTGGCCGGCAAGCGGACCGGTTACGACGCGCTGGTCGTCACGGGCCAGGCCCCGGAGCTTTCCGTGCTGGTGCTCGACTCTGGCGGCGTGCGATTGCTGCCGGCGGGCGACCTGGCCGGGCTTTCCTGTTCAGCAACACAGGCGCGGCTGCAACAACGGCTGGGGCCCGAGTTTGCCGTGGCCGTAATCGGCCCGGCCGGGGAGGCTCAGGTGCCTTTTGCCACCATTTCGCACGAAGGCCGCCACGCCGGTCGCGGCGGAGCCGGCGCGGTGCTGGGGGCCAAGAGGCTCAAGGCTGTGGCCGTGCACGGCGACCGGCACGTCCGCTGGGCCCATCCCGAGCAGATGGCCGCGCTGGCCCAGGAACTTGCCGCCCGTTCCCTGGGACCGGAAACGGCCAAGTACCGCCAGTTGGGCACGTTGGCCAACGTGTCGGTATTCAACCGCCTGGAGGTGCTCCCGGCCCGAAACTTCCAGGAAAGCTCGCTCCCCGGGGCCGAACGGCTTTCGGTCGAACAGCTCCGCCAGGACGAACTACCCCACGAACGGGAAAGCTGCTGGGCGTGTACCATCGGCTGCGAACATCGCTACCAGCCACCGGGAAGCACCGGCTCGGTGCGTCTGGAATACGAAAGCGTCTATGCCCTGGGAGCGATGTGCGGCGTGGAAGACCCCCAGGCGGTGCTCCGCGCAGCCCAGGCGTGCGACGAGGCCGGACTGGACACCATCAGCACCGGGGCCACGCTGGCTTTTGCCATGGAATGCGTCCAGCGCGGCTGGCTGGACGAACCCTGGCTGCGGTTCGGCTCGGCCGAAGCGTTGCACCGGGCCATCCATCTCCTGGTCACAGGCCACGGCGTGGGAAAACTGCTGGCCCTGGGCAGCCGCCGCATGGCCCGGCAACTGGGCCCCCAGGCGCTGGCCATCGCCCCGCAGGTCAAGGGGCTGGAGCTTCCCGGCTACGATCTCCGCCGCCTGCCTGCTGCGGCCCTGGGCCTGGCGGTCAACAGCCGCGGAGCTGACCACAACCGCTCCTCCACCTACGAAGTGGACTTCGCCACCGACGCCCCCCAGGGCGACGAACAACTGGTCCGGCAAGCCATCGCCCGGGAAGACCAGGCCGCGGTGATGGATAGCCTGATTTTGTGCAAGTTCCTCCGCGGGGTGTTTCGGGACTTCTACAGGGAGGCGGCCCGGATGCTCTGGGTGGCCACGGGCTGGAACCTTTCGGCAGCGGCGCTGCGGACCACTGCCCGGAGGATCGTTACCGCCCGGCGGCTGTTTAACATCCTTTGTGGCTGGCAGCCGCAGGAAGATGAGCTTCCGCCGCGAGTTTTCCAGCCCGCCGCGTCCGCAGCGAACCCTTCGGCACACTTGGATCGCCGCCGCTTTGAACGCTTGCGCCGGTTGTATTACCACCAACGGGGATGGACCTCAGAGGGCTGGGTGCCGCTGGAACAGCTTCAGCAGTTGGGGCTGGACGTGGTCGCTTCCGCTCTCCAGCCGGAATAAACCCGGCCCTGGCCATCGGTGCCCCTCTGCTCCAACCGGTGGAGAATACACGAGCGAATACGAGCGTATGGAAACCTGGCGTTTTTCAGGCTGTCACAAAGCTTCCGGCTGCAAGCGCCACGCCCAAGAATTAGAGCGACGCTGGAGGGTTTGGCCACACGCTCTTATTACCGGTAACGAAAAACCGGCAAACCGCCGCTTTTTGTTCGTTCCTGCCTGGGCTAAAATCCCGGGGCTTGCCGAAGCTGCTCCCCCAAGGTGAAGCCAAAAGCCCAGCGCCCCCAAGGCGCTGGTTGGATACAGATGCCAAAGCAACCGGGGAATTGCTCGCTTCCCTCCCCCGTGCCTTTCGTTCCGCTTATGGATGCGTCCCGGCTCCACATTCAAGAAGCCACGCCCGAGCAGCGGCGCCAGGCGTTTGCCAACGTGTTCGAAGTGTGGCCCCAGGCCGCCGAACTGCACGAACATGTGCAGCGCCGCCTGGAGTCGGTGCAGCACCGCCGGGCACGCTGGTTCGTGGGCGTGCTGGACGGTCGGGTCGTCACTTCCCTGGGGGCTTATCCGGTGCGGTTGCTTGTGGACGGGCAATCGTTTCCGGCCGTGGCCATCGGCAGCGTGCACACGTTGTCGGAGTTCCGCGGCCGGGGGCTGGCATCGCGGTTGCTTGCGCAGGTAGAAGCCACCTTGCAGAACGAGGGGGTCCGCTTGGCACTGCTCTATTCGGACATTGCGCCGCGGTTCTACGAGCGACTCGGTTACCTGCTCTGCCCTAGCTGGCAAGGGTGGATTGAACCGCACCGGCTGGAATCCAGAACCGACGTGGCCCCCCTGGAATTGCAGCCTGTTTCCTGGCAGCAGGCCGCACCAGCCATCGTGGAGTTTTATCGAAACGATCACGCCCGGCGCCCCTTGGCCTACGAGCGGCCGCAGGAGTACTGGGAGTTCCTCTACCGGAAATGGCCCCAGGACCAATTCCTGCTGGCCTGCGAGCAAGGGCAGCCGGTCGGGTATGCGCGAATCCACCTCGCAGGCGAGTGGGCCCACCTGGTCGATTGGGCTTTAGCCCCGGCGGTTCGCTCCGGCGGACTGGCTCGGCTGCTGGCAGGCCTGGCCCGATTCGGCTCCGGCCTCCGCTGGCGGCAACTGGGGGGCTGGCTCCCCCGGGAAGACGCCCTTGCCGGGCTGGTTGAGCTGGAACCGCGGCAGCGGGAAATCACGATGGTCAAACCACTGGACGACTCGCTGGCACTGCAAGAACAACACCTGCACGCGGCCCAGTGGTTTCTGGAAGTGGACCACGTGTAAGTGGGTAGCAATTAGTCATTGAGCAGACCTGGTAGGCTCGTTCCCCGGCGAGCCGCCGACTTGAGTCGGGCGTGGGGGCTTGGAGGCTTGGAGGTGTGG
>WFOE01000048.1 GCA_015488215.1 Planctomycetales bacterium | reverse complement strand
TTGCAGCTCCATCCGGCGCCGCGGAGTAAGCCGCGGGGCCTGTTCCACTTGGCGCCAGGTAGCCAGCATCCGTCGGATTAGATACTGGGGCGGATGCTTGTTTCCCCGGCATGCGGCCACCAGGCGGCGCACTTGAAGCTGAACGTCCTGCACCTCATGGATTCCGGCCGGAGTGAACGAAGGTTCCGGGGCGACCAGTGGTCCCCCCTGCCCACAAAGCAGTACCAGCGCAGCGCCGAACCAGCCCATGACCAGACCTCCCGAAGTGAGCAAGCGAAGAAATGTTCCCCTCGGTTCAAAAATGTGGTCGCTTTTTTGTTATAGGAAAAACGCTCCGACAAACACAAGCAATTCCTAATTGCCTAAGAGCCCATCGGACTTGACGAAATGGAATTGAGTTACGGATTTGCTTGCCCTGCGGGTTGCCCACAGAAGCCTGGTACTTTTTGTCCGGCGGGTATAGTATGAAATGAGTGAGGTTTGCTCTCCGCGTTCCGGTCGGGGGACGCGGTGCGTTCCGTGCGGCACGTCCGGTTCCTTGGCCCAGGTTCTACGGAATCCCATGAGCACCCGTTTCCTGCTTCCTTGTTCTTGTGGTGAAACGATTCCCGTGGCCCGCAGCCAGGCGGGGCTGGATGTGACGTGTCCCCAGTGCCAGCAACAGCAACGGGTGCCCAAGCTGGCCCGGCTCCAACAACTGCCCCAGCTCCAAGAAGAAACCCACACGCAGCGTTGGGGCACGGCGCAGTTGCTCGTTTACGTCGGGGTGGTGGTGACGTTGTTGGGTATGGGTATGGCGGTCTGGAAGTGGTATTCTCTGGGGCCTTCGCCCATGTATTACATGGAGCAGCTCTACGGGCCTCCGCCGGAAGACCTTCCGCCTGCCCAAACGCTGATGCTTTGGGAACAAATCGAGCGGGAACGTCTTGATCCCCGTTTTCCTGTGCCGGCGGGTGCCCAGCGTTTTGAATCGCTTCAGAGCAACTGGCTGGCTCATCGAAACTGGATCTGGATCTGGCTGGGCGTGGCCGGGGTGGGGCTGTTGGTTTCCGCCATCGGGTTGCTGGAAGCTCCCCGGCGGTCTTCCAGGCCGGCGGGGCGAGCGGGGACAAGTCCGCAGCGATCTTGAACTCCCGCGTCGGCTGCTGACAGCCGCTTGTCGGCCGGATGCGCCGGGCAAGTCGCTTGCAATCGCCCGGCACTTTGGTATGTTGCCGCACGAGGAAGCGAGGCTTTCCCACACCCGGCAAACCGCGCGCGGTGGCGGTTTTTGACACCCGAGGTTCCTTCTGTCCAAGGGAGATGCACTCATGTCGCTCTTTGTCGGCGAGGCGCTGGTTGGCGACGGGAATGAGGTAGCCCACATCGACCTGATCATCGGTTCCAAGGACGGTCCGGCCGGCGTGGCCTTTGCCAACGCCTTGGCCCGGCAAAGCGAGGGGCACACCAATCTGCTGGCGGTGCTGACCCCCAACCTGGCAGTGAAGCCTTCCACAGTGATGGTGACCAAAGTAACCATCAAAGGGATGCGGCAAGCCGAACAGATGTTCGGGCCCGCTCAGGCCGCCGTGGCCAAAGCCGTGGCCGATTCGGTGGCCGAAGGCGTGATCCCCAAAGGGCAGGCCGAAGACCTGGTGATCGTCTGCGGTGTGTTCATCCATCCGGCGGCCGAGGACAACAAGAAAATCTACGACTTCAACTACCGGGCCACCAAAGAAGCCATCTACAACGCCATGAACGGCAAGCCCACGGCCGACGAAGTGCTGGCCGGCAAGGACGATGCCAAGCACCCGTTCCTGGGCTTCGAAGAGTAGCCATTCCCAACAGCCTCCTCCGCCAAAAACACTTCCGACAAAAAGTCGGCACCCCGGCCCGGCGGTCGGGGTGTTTTGTTGTCCTGCTGCGGGCTGGAAAGTTCGGCGATGAGTGATCCATCCTCGCCCCGCTTCGACAAAGCCATGCCGCCGGTGGTGTACGAAGACCGCCACCTGCTGGTGGTGGACAAGCCGCCGGGGCTAATCACCATGGGAGCCCCGGCCGGGGAAGTCTCTCTGGTCGAGCTGGCCAGGGAATACCTGCGGCAGAAACATTCCCCGAGCGGCAAACCGTTCGTCGGCGTCGTCAGCCGCCTGGATGCCCCGGTTTCGGGGCTGGTACCCCTGGCCCGAAACTCCAAAGCCGCCGCCCGCTTGACCCGCCAGTTCCGCGAAGGCACAGTCGAAAAACGCTACTGGGCCGTGGTTCACGGAACCCTGCCCAAGCCGGAGGCCGAATGGGTCAACTACCTCCGCCCCCAGCAGGGCCGACGCAAGATGCAACTGGTCGGCCCCACCATGCCCGGGGCGCTGGAGTGCCGCTTGCGCTATCGCGTGTTGCAGGTGCTGGAGCCGCTGCGGGCCACGCTGGTGGAAGTGGAACTGCTCACCGGACGGAAGCATCAAATCCGCGTGCAGTTTTCCGGCCGTGGGCATCCGGTGCTGGGCGACCTGAAATACGGCAGCCCCACTCCCTGCCGCGAACGGATCGCCTTGCACTGCCGCCGCCTGGTGCTGCAACATCCGGTCACCCGACAGCCGCTGGAGCTGGTCGCGCCGGTCCCCCGAGCCTGGCGCAACTGGGGAGTGACCGATCCCCTGTGGCAACCGACCCGATAGCGTCCGGGCCTTCCGCTCCGAACCCCCGGCGGACAAAGCGGTTCCGCTGACCGCTTGCCCCTGCGGGGCCGTCGTCGCTGGCTGCTCTTGGCTGGGGCGAAGAAAAACCTACACTAAAAAGGGCACCGAAGCCGTGGGCTTTGCCGCCCGGGGCTGCGGGCCGCCAATGATTCCACAAGTCCACTTGTCGCCGGGGTCCCACGGGGCCGTGGCGGTTTGTTGGCCGTTCCCTGCCAGTCGTAAGGAGTTCCATCGTGTCGCAGACGCAAACGCGCGTGCCGTACAAGGTGAAGGACATCGGCCTGGCCGATTGGGGCCGCCGCGAAATCCGCATGGCCGAAGCCGAAATGCCCGGCCTGATGGCCCTGCGGCGCAAGTACGGCCCGCAAAAACCCCTGCGCGGCGCCCGCATCGCCGGCTGCCTGCACATGACGATTGAAACGGCCGTGCTGATCGAAACACTGCGGGAACTGGGCGCGGAAGTCACCTGGAGCAGTTGTAACATCTACTCCACCCAGGACCACGCCGCCGCAGCCATCGCTGCGGCCGGAGTGCCCGTTTACGCCTGGAAAGGCGAAACCGAGGAAGAGTTTTTCTGGTGCATCGAGCAGACGCTCACCTTCCCCGACGGACAGCCACTCAACATGATCCTGGACGACGGCGGGGACCTGACCGCCGTGGTGCACGAAAAACACCCCGAGCTGCTCCCTGGCATCCGCGGCTTAAGCGAAGAAACCACCACCGGCGTGCACCGGCTCTACCAGATGAAAGAGCAGGGGACGCTCAAGATACCGGCCATCAACGTCAACGACTCGGTCACCAAGAGCAAGTTCGATAACCTCTACGGCTGCCGCGAATCGCTGGCCGACGGGATCAAGCGGGCCACCGACGTGATGGTCGCCGGCAAAACCGTGGTCGTCTGCGGCTATGGTGACGTGGGCAAAGGCTGCGCCCAGAGCATGCGGGCCTACGGCGCCCGGGTGATCGTGACCGAAATCGACCCCATCAATGCCCTCCAGGCCTCGATGGAAGGCTACGAAGTCACCACGCTAGAAGAAGCCTGTAAGGAGGGCCAGATTTTCGTTACCGCCACCGGCTGCCGCGACGTGATCCGCCCGGAACACATGCAGCAAATGCCGGACAACGCCATCCTGTGCAACATCGGCCACTTCGACGTGGAAATCGACGTGGCCTGGCTGAACAACACACCGGGCATCAAGCGGGAAACCATCAAGCCGCTCGTGGATCGCTACACACTGCCCAACGGGCGGTCAATTATCCTGCTGGCCCAGGGCCGCCTGGTGAACCTGGGCTGCGCCACGGGGCACCCCTCGTTCGTGATGTCCATCTCGTTCACCAACCAGGTGCTAGCCCAGATGGAACTGTGGTGCCACCCGGAACGGTACGAAAAAGTGGATGTCTATCGCCTGCCCAAGAAGCTGGACGAGGAAGTGGCGCGGCTACACCTGGACCACCTGGGCGTCAAGCTCACCCGGCTTACGCCGGAGCAGGCTGAGTACCTGGGCGTGCCGATCGACGGTCCCTACAAGCCGGAACACTACCGGTATTGAACCTCCGGGACGGTTCAAGGTAACCGCACGGGAAACACCCCGCCACGCTGCTGTTTTTCCTCGCTCCGCGTACCAAGATAGGCCTGGGCGCCGCGGTACTGGATGCGGATGCGCCGCTTCGTTTCCCAGTAGCCTTCGCCCACTTCCGGGTCGATGGCAATGGTGGTTGTTTCCTGGTAGGAAGTAATCCGCTTCTTGTTGGTGGTTTTTTCGTCCCGTTGCAGCACCCAGCGATCCTTCTCCCGCCGAAGCGTCCACTGGGAGACGGTTTCCTGTTGCAGTTCCGGGATCAATCGCCGCTGCTTTCCCGGTCCGAATGCAAACCACAGTTGTACTTCTCCCCAGCTTGGAGCCCGCCGGGGACCGATGAGCCGTCTCGCTTCGTTGGCCGGAATGGAAAGCACGCCCACCACCTGTTCTAGCTCGCCGTTGTTCATCACCAGATAAAGACAGCGCCCGTAGACGGTGTCCAGCATCCGGTACTCGTCCAACCGCCACACGTCCCGGCCTAGCATCACGGCGTCGCGCACCGGGGGCGGCAGATCGTCGGACTGCCGGTACCAACCCAGCGATCCGTCCTCGGCTACGAATTGACGCGACGTTCCCAGCCGGATGATGAAAAACAGGACTATCCCCAACAGAAACATGCCGCCCAGGCCGGCAGCCACCACGGTTACCAGTCCGCCGGGCAGGAAACTTGCCTTTTCCACAAACTCCAGCAAGCCGGGCTCCTGCTCCACCTGTTCCCCAGTTTCTTTGCGCTGTTCGGGGGGCAGGGCAACGGCCACCGGTTGTTTTTCGCCATGGTTCCCGCGGACCACGTGGACCAGGAAAGGCTTCTGGCACCGGGGGCAGCACACCTTCTGGCCCAGGTGCCGCATGTAAGCCTTGGTCCGCTGGCGGCAGTAGGGACAGTAGAGGCGGTATTTCTTCTTGGCCTCCGGCTTGTCCGCTTGCGCCTGGCCGGAAGGCTTGCCATTTTGATCCTTTGGCGGCTTGTGCTTGGCCGGCTCGGCCGCCTTTTCGTCCCGGGCCGCCTCATCCCGCTTGGGCGGCTTGGAACCCTCGGCTGGTTCTTTTCGTTCTTTTTCGTCCACGTCGCTTCGACTGGTCATTGGAACAACCTCTCTTCAAATCGGTAGGAATGTACTTGCAGGGAAAAGGACCGGACCATGCCCCTCAATGCTGCAGAGGTTCATCGCTGAAGCGGTTTCTCCTTGTACGAAGAGGCACCTTTTTCTACTCCTTGGGACGCCTAACCCGTTCGTCCCGGGATATGCCAGCCGCCGGTTCGGTTGGTTTTCCTTGGAAAGGACAGCATCTTGCCGAGAGTTTACTGGGCAAGGGGTATGCGAGCCAGTTGCTGATCGCCTTTCAGATACACAAGGATTTGCTTTCTTTTTGGAAAGATACGTACGGTTTCACGAGCGCCAGGTTGCAATTGAAACGGCTCACAAAGGGTTTCAGATCCGTTGAAGCGGACCTTCAAGTATATCTGGCCTGCTTTTAGCTTGATATTCTGCAAGCGATGTCTGGGATCCAAAACCAAGGGGTGCCCTTCAACCCATAGTTCGAGATTTCTGGTGACTCCTTCAAATTTTACTTGAATCACACCGCAGCCTTCTGGAGGGTCATCGCGCCAGAGAATAGGGCGGCTCTTTGGAATACCTAACGCAGCACGAAAACCGAACAAGTTGGAACATGTATTCCATTCCCTCTGTGCGTCGTAGGCCGAGTGATTCGCGGGAAGCCCGTTGAGCCATCCCCCGCCGCGAAGTGAAAACATCTCCCGGCGGGAGAACCGGGGATTCGTTCGTCGGAATTCAGGAATTGCAGTGGTCCACTCGTTGACGTTTCCATACATGTCGAACAGCTGCCAGGGATTCGGTCGCAGTCCCCCGACGGGAGCCGTGTACAAGAATCCGTCCTTCTGGCAAAGGTCACCATTTATCCAAATGTTGCCGGTTTTCGGCAGATCACGAGGATCGTTGCCCACATAAAACCAGCTGGTCGTACCGGCCCGGCAAGCAAACTCCCATTGCGCATTGCTGGGCAAAAAGGCAGGCAGGCCGAACCGCTGCCGAAGCCAGAAGCAAAAAGCCTGCGCATCCTTCGCAGTCATGCAGACGACGGGGTGCTCATCCGTCTGAGGGAAAAACGGGTTACGCCAGTTGGCTTCCCGTGCCCTTTGCCGCGGACGCCCTCCCGGAAACCAAACAACGGCCCCTTGAAGATCGGCCAACGTCTTATAGGAGGTTGCCTTGATAAAACTCTGGAACTGCGCTCGGGTGACTTCCGTTTGTCCTAAGTAAAATGGCTGCTTGATCTGAATACGTTGCCGGAGTTGTGGAAAATCTTTTTCAGGAGAAAAGGTGGGTACATGAAAACGCTTGACGACGTCCATAAATGCGCGAAGTTCACTAGATGTGATTCCCATTTCAAACTCCCCGGGAGGAATGAGAACAAACCGCATGGTCACTCCCGGTTCCAGTTGTACTTCCTTGATAACGGGTAATTTGAGGTATTGGGCCCAGGCCTTCTGGTAATTCCGAGCCGCTGTCGCATCGAAAGGCGCCACGGCTACCGGCGGCTGGGATCTGCGAGAGGCCGGGCGTTTTGGGGTCTGGGCTTGATTTCCAGAAGGGTCGGGGTGGCCCGAGTCGCCGCTTTCCCAACGCAACCGTAGATTGGGACCTATCTTTTCGACAACCAGTCGCGCACGCTCCCCTGCAGCAAGTGTGTACTTGAGGGACTGCTGCTTGTCGCCAAGGTGGGCCACCACGGTGCCGGTGCCGGCGGCTAGGGTGACAGTGCGCAGTTTGTGTTCTGGAGTGACCTCAATTCCCTTATCCGTGAAAACCACTTCCAGTTTCGGATCGCCAACGCCCAGATCCACCTGCACGTGCCCACAGCCTGGAGGCGGCGGAGCCTCTTGCCAAGACCGGTAACGATGGTTTCCTGGCAGAGCCATCGCGAGGCGAAATCCGATGTTCCACTTCGGCTGCCAGTTGATTGAAATTGGAACTGTTTGCCGGACCGTTGAACGGACCCACGAATGAAGTGAACCCCAGGACATAGACCGGGCAATCCGGATCGAGACGGATGCTGTGTCTGCAAGAGCTATGGGATCGTCCAGAGGGCTTTTAGCATAGAAATCTTCCTGGTAGCCATCGGCGCACCACTCCACCAGATTGCCCAACATGTTGTGAAGCCCGAACGGATTGGGGGCAAAGGCATTCACCGGCGCGGAAAAAGGATAGCCATCTCCTTCTCCCATAAAGTTAGCCAACTTTTCAAGAGGTGCTTCTCCGTTGGACAAAGCATACACCAGCGCGGTGCTTCCTGCGCGACAGGCGTATTCCCACTGGGCTTCCGTAGGCAACTGGAATGAAATTTCGTTTTCATGGCCGACCCAGCGAATGAACGCTTGAGTGTCCTCCCAATGGATGCAGGTGACGGGATGAAGTTCCGTTTGTTCATGACCGGGTGAACGCCAGGTGCGATTATACCTGCGCCGCTCGGCCACGGTGCGATAACCGGTGGCAGCTACAAACCGAGCAAATTGCCCCACGGTTACTTCGGTTTTGCCCATGTAAAATGGGCGCGTGATCCGCACGCGGTGAAGGGGGCGTTCGCTTTCAAGCCAGTCGGGCAACTTTCCAATCTGTCGTGCTTGAAGTTCCGAAATGCCCATTTCAAACTCCCCCGGTGGGATGAGCACAAACTGCATTTTGACTCCACCGCCTAGATCGATCTCTTTTTCCACCGGCACGCCTAAATACTTGGCCCAGGCTTCCTGATAGGCCCGGGCAGCCTTGGGGCCAAAGGGCGCCACGGCCACCGGCGGTCGGGAGTCGGCTGCGGCTGGGGACGGTTTATCCGACTTGTCCGAAGCGTCCGATTGTGAAGGCGCAGACGGGTTGTTTGGGGCCGAAGGCGGCTGCTTAGCATCCGGCTTGGAGCCCGCTTGAGGCGGCTTGGTATCCGAAGGCCCAGGCTTGGCATCTGGCGGGGGGGACTCTGGCTCAGAATTGGAAGCCTTGGGGATGTCGTTTTCTGTTTCGGACTGGGAAGATCCCTCCTCGGCAGCTGAGTTATTCCCTGACGGAGCAGAAGAAGATGTATCCCCGGGCTGGGAAGGCTCCTTCGGTTTGCCCTCCGGCACTTGGGCTCGGGCCAATTCGCGCGTGCCCTGGCGGACGACTACCTGCCCCTGGATGTAATCCACCCGCACCGTGACCCGTTGCCCCCGGCGAAGAATAAGCC
>WFOE01000047.1 GCA_015488215.1 Planctomycetales bacterium | reverse complement strand
GCCGGGGATGGTTCGGGGCCAGCAGCACCGGCTGGCGGCGCTGTGTCGCGCGGTGGAGCTTCTCCAACCCTCGCACCTCCAGCCGTTCTATTCCCCATTGGCGGCGCAGATACGGCTTCCACAACGGCCGCAGCACCCGGGGCCAGAGGGGACCCGTCTTGGGCGGAATGAACCGATACGGCTGTTCCAGCACGATGGCCTGCACCGGCGTTTCCCCTTGCACGATGCAGCAGGCACGGGATTGGAAAGCCGCCCTGGACTTGCCGGGCCGGATCGTCTCGTCCCAGGAAGACCAAGCCAGCCAGCACAGTCAACCTCGCACGCCGTCGGAGACGTGTCAATGCCCCGGCGCGCTGGCCTATCCTCACTTTTTCCTGCCCGGCGCACAAAACTGGCGATCACCTCCAAGCGACTAGTAGCTAAAAAGTTAGCTTTTCTTCCCCGCTACTCGCCACGGAGGGCATCGCCATAAACCGTCAGAAACAGGCTCTGGATGCTCTGGCCAGACTACTGGCTCACCTCTCTCGCCGTCAAGCCAACACCCTGGCTCAACTCATCCTGACCGTCATGCCCCTGGCACGCCTCACCCCTTCCGAACTGGAAAGCAACTTTCGGGAATAAGCGTCGGGAGCGGCACCAAGCCTCTTTGGCAGGTTATCCCCAGCCAACGTGTGCTTGCGGATTGGCCCAGGGTACCTATAATTCCCTGGTGGAACCGTTGCCCGATGCGTTCCCCCTGAACGAAGGATTGTCCATGAGTGCTTTACGCGGGTTTGCGTCCTGGCTGCGGGACATTTACCTGGCCGTTACCACCGTGGCCCAGGGGATGTGGGTCACGTTGCGGACCTGGCTGATTACCTACGATCCGGATCGGCGCACGTTCGTCGAACGCTACGTGTACCCGGAACTGCCTGTGCCGGTAGCCCCGCGTTATCGTGGCTTTCATCGCTACGACCTGACTACCTGCATCGCCTGCGACCAGTGCGCCAAGGCTTGCCCGGTGGACTGCATTTACATCGGGAAGGAGCGGGTCCCGGGGGCCAAGGGTTTCCGGGTAACCACGTTCACCATCGACTACACTAAGTGCATGTTCTGCGCCCTGTGCGTGGAGCCCTGCCCGGTGGACTGTATCTTCATGGGTGCCACACACGACCTGAGCTGCTACAGCCGCGACGGGTGCATCGTGGACTTTTCCCGGTTGCCCATTGAGATCGCCTGGGGCCGAGCTACGCTGAACCCGGCCGCCGTGGCCCAATCGAAGACCATTTTGGAGCCGGTCCACGGAGGGCCTAACCAGTAAGCCCGACTGCTCTTGCCGGCCCTCGGGTCGGCGCCGGTTGCGGGTTTTCCTCCCAACGAGAAATGCCGCCATGAATCCTGTGCCCGTGGAACTGCCTCCGGACCATCCGTATTACGGCCGCAAGCTGTTTACGGTCGAAGAGGCCAACGCCACGCTGCCGTTGGTTCGGTCCATTGTGAAGGACCTGGCCGAACTGTCCCGCGACGTAATCGAACGCCGCCAGCGAGTAGCCGCCCTGCTGGAAGCCCGCCCGGCCAAGGACCACGACCTGTACCGGGAAGAGCTGGAACAGGTGCAGCAGGAACTGCAACAGGACGTGGAAAAGCTCCAGGGATACATCGAAGAACTGCGCGAACTGGGCGTGGAACCGAAAAACGGTCCGGAAGGGCTGGTTGATTTCCCCTCCTGGATGGACGGCCGCGTGGTCTATCTGTGCTGGAAGCTGGACGAGCCGGAAATCCTCTACTGGCACGAACTGGACGCCGGATTCGCCGGACGGCAGCCGCTGCCGGCGACTACCTCTTCTTAAAAGCGTGCCAAACTCCCCTCCGGTGCAGACTGTTCCGGCTACACGCGCCCTTCTGGTGCAAACAACGCGCGGCAGAAAAAGAACCGGCTACACCGCCAGGTGGAAAAACAGCAGCGCCACTGGCGAGGCGAGCAGCACCGAATCCAGCAAATCCAGTACGCCGCCGAAGCCGGGTATCCAATCGCCGGAATCTTTGACACCCGCATCCCGCTTCAGTAACGATTCCAGCAGGTCGCCCACAATGCCCACTGTGGCAATGGCCAGCCCGAACACCCACGGGGCCGCCGGACACGTTCGCAGCGGACAGTCTGTCGGCAGCACGTAACGAAAACACGCCCAGCTAACGACCAGGGCCAAGCCCACCGCGCCGAAAACTCCCGCCCAGGTCTTGCCCGGGCTAAGCTGCGGAACCAGCTTGCGGCGGCCCAGCAGTCGGCCCAGCGCGTAGGCCCCAATGTCCCCGCTTTTGACCACCAGCACGGTGCTCAACAGAAAGGGAACTCCCCAGTGCAATCGCTCGGACGGGCCGCTGTAACGCAACAGCACCAGGCACACAAACAATCCGCCCGCATAGATAAGCACTAGCAGCGACCCGGCCAGGCGGAGTACGTTACCCCCGCCCGGATCGTAGCGGAACACGGCGACGACCAACAACGCAACCACTAGCGCAAGGAACACTCCGGCCACCAGCAGCGGCAACGGAACGCCGGGAACCAGGTAGCGAAGCACTCCCGGCGAGGCCACCAGCAGGCCCGCTGCTCCCAAGGCCACCATCCGGTGCGGGGAAGCGCCATGGGGTCGAAGCAACTTTCGCGTCTCTTCGGCTGCCGCCACCGAAAGCAATACGGCCACGGGCACCAGCACGGCCCCGGGCGGAACCCACACGTGTTCGGCCACCCCGGCCAGCACCAGCAACAGAATCAGCAACGCCCCAACGGGCAAACGATAGCGAAGCATCCGAGAAGAGGCGACTCCACAAGGAACCATAGACACGGACCAGAGGGCCTGCGCCCAACACAGCCCCTAGCCTAACCGGAAAGCCACCGAAGACCAGTGCGGAACCCCGCACCTATAGTGGATAGCAATTAGTTTTTGAGCAGACGCGGTATCACGGCTTTCCCGGCGAGCTGCCGACTTGGGTAGGGCTTGGGGGCTGTC
>WFOE01000046.1 GCA_015488215.1 Planctomycetales bacterium | reverse complement strand
GGAGAGAGCTTCCGCTCCGGGCAAGAGTCGGCTTGCGGCTTGCGCCCTGCGCCTTGCGCGAGGAGCTTCCGCTCCAGGCGAGAAAAAACGCTGATTCTTGGAAACGGCGAGCCGGGAAGTGTCGGCTCTCGCCGGATGGAGACAATCGCCGATTCTTACCACCCCAACCGCGAACCAACGCGGCCGACGGTGCTACTTCCCCCGTCCGGTTTTCCTGGGCCCCTTTTCCATCCGCAAAAAAAAGATCATGGCAGCAAGGTCCGTCAAGCTGCCATGATCTCTATCCTGAAACGGGACACACCTTGTCCCGCCCTCCCGGCGTGTTGGTATTGAATGTATCGGCTCGACGCAGGGGAACACTGGAGCCGATTTTGCTCCGGCGGCCGGAAGAACCGTTTTTCCCGCCGTTTGCCCGGGCGGTCTTCCCTGGCCGCGGTTTTCCCGGCCGGGGGCTAGCCTCACCCGCCGCAGGCCTGCCAAGCCGCGGCTAAGCTCTCCGGCTGCGACGGCTCCTCTGGACAATCGGCCGCTTTGGCTTATCGTACGAAGAAACTGGGAAATCCTGGCCGCAGCCCACTGCTGCGCATGGAGCGTCCCTACCGAAAGAAACACGCCGGCACTTGCAAGGAGTGATGTCCGTGTTTGATCGGGTGGTGGTCGTCGGGGCCACGGGAGCCGTAGGGCGGCTAATCCGCACGCTGCTGGAAGAGCGCAACTTTCCCATCGAGGACGTGCTGTTCCTGGCTTCGGCCCGAAGCGCCGGCAGCACGCTTACGTTCCGCGGCCGGGAACACACGGTCGAGGAACTGCGTCCGGAGGTGTTTCGCCGCGGCGATCTGGTCATCAGCTCCACCCCCGATCCGGTGGCCCGGGAGTACATTCCCCAGGCGGTGGAACGCGGCGCGGTGGTGGTGGACGAAAGCGGCGCCTGGCGAATGGAACCGCACGTGAAGCTGGTCATCCCGGAAGTCAATCCCCAGGCGGTGAAAGACCACCAGGGAATCCTGGCCAGCCCTAACTGTTCCACCACGCAGATGGTCGTGGCCATCAAGCCGCTTTACGACGCCGCCGGCGTGACCCGCGTGGTGGTAAGCACCTACCAGGCCACCAGCGGAGCCGGCGTGGCTGGCATCCGCGATTTGGAACAGGGGACCCGGGCCGCCCTGGAAGGCCGGGACTACCAGTACGAGGCGTTCGCCCACCCGATTGCCTTCAACCTGATTCCGCAGATTGGCTCGGAAAAACACGAAGGCTACACCTCCGAAGAAATGAAGATGGTGTGGGAGACGCAGAAGATCCTGGAGGACGATTCCATCCAGGTCTGTCCCACCTGCGTGCGCGTGCCGGTGGCCAACTGCCACAGCGAAAGCATCCTGGTGGAAACCCGGCGCCCGCTAAGCGTGGAAGAAGCCCGGCGGCTGTTTGCGGAGTTCCCGGGCATCGAGCTATGCGACGATTTGGGCTCAGGCCGCTATCCCCTGCCGTGCCAGTGCAGCGGCCGGGACGAAGTGTTTGTGGGCCGCGTGCGGCGCGACCTGTCCAGCCCCAACGGTCTGGCCTTCTGGTGCGTCAGCGACAACCTGCGCAAAGGGGCGGCCACCAACGCCGTGCAAATTGCCGAGCTGTTGCTCCAGGAGCCGGGCTCCAACTGAATCCCCTTGCCGTGTGAGAAACCGAGCATGAGCGACACGCAAACCGACCAGGTGCTCAAAATCGCCGTCATTCCCGGCGACGGGACCGGACCGGAAGTGACCGACGAGGCGATGAAAGTCCTCCGCGCCGTGGCCGAGCTGGAGGGCATCACCTACGAAACCGAACTGCTCGACTGGGGCGGCGAACGCTACCTGCGCACCGGCGAGATTATTCCCGAAGGGGGGCTGGACCACCTGCGCAGCTTCGACGCCATTTTCCTGGGAGCCGTCGGCCACCCGGACGTTCCCCCTGGCGTGCTGGAAAAAGGGCTGCTGCTCGAAATCCGCTTCCAACTGGACCAGTACATCAATCTCCGCCCGGTGAAGCTCTACCCGGGAGTGGAAACCCCGCTGAAGGACAAGGGGCCGGAAGACATCGACTTTGTGGTGGTGCGGGAAAACACCGAAGACCTCTACTGCGGCACCGGCGGGTTTCTCAAAAAAGGCACGCCCGACGAAGTGGCCGTGCAAACCGCCCTGTTCACCCGCAAAGGGTGCGAGCGGTGCATCCGCTGGGCCTTCGAGTACACCCGGCGGCGCAACAACCCCAAGGGCAAGCGGCTCACCCTGGTGGCCAAGACCAACGTGCTCACCTACGGGCACGATCTGTGGTGGCGCACGTTCCAGGAAGTGGCCCGGGAATACCCCGACGTGGAAGCCGACTACAACCACGTCGATGCCTGCTGCATGTGGATGGTGAAAAACCCGGAATACTACGACGTGATCGTCACCACGAACATGTTCGGCGACATCATCACCGACCTGGGCGCCATCTTGCAGGGGGGAATGGGCGTGGCCGCCGGCGGAAACATCAACCCCGACCCCGGCGGCACGAGCATGTTCGAACCCATGGGCGGTTCGGCCCCCAAGTACACCGGCCAGGGGGTCATCAACCCGATTGCCGCCATCGGCGCGATGGCCATGCTGCTGGAACACAGCGGCTACCCGAAAGCCGCCCAGCGGGTGATGAACGCCATCCAGTACGTCACCGGCAACAAGATGAAAAGCCAGGCGGCAGGCCGCATGGGCTACAGCACCAGCCAGGTGGGCGACCTGGTGGTCGAAGCCCTGTAGGCACTCGAGCCCCACTCGTTGAGTACACCAGCAGACGATTCTGCTCGGCGCTTCGGCGAGCCCCGGACTTCAGTCCGGGGAGGCAAGAGGAAACGCTAGCGGTTATTCTCCTCCGCCGACTAAAGTCGGCGGCTCGCCGATTGCCGGTTAGTGAGAACGAGTTGCCGAGTACGAGCACAAGCGCCTGTTTTTCCGCCGGAGCGGAAGCTCCTCGCGCAAGGCGCAGGTCGCAAGCCGCAAGCCTATTCCCGCCCGGAGCGGAAGCTCTCCCCCATCCCTCAACGCCCACCAAGCCCGGCAAGTTCCGCAATCGCCCCTTGAAAGACCAATTCCGCCTCTTACCGGGGCAGGCGGAACTTCCACAACGCGCCAAGCGAGCGGACGAACAACCCCTGTTCCACCAGCGCCGGGGAACCGAGCACCCGCTGGCCGAACTCGAAGCGGTCCAGAATCTTGCCCCGGCCTTTACCTTGGGGCAACTGCACCACCTGGCCCAGCCCGTCGTCGCTGACGGCAAACAGCCGGTCTTTGCCCACCACGGGCGTGGCCCAGAACCGCTGCCCTCGCAGTCGCAGTTGCCACAACACGCGGCCGCTTTCCAACTCGCCGGCGGCCAGAATGGTCCGCTTGAGCACCAGCACCTGGTCGTTCCAGACCAGAGGGCTGGGGTCCGAAGGGGCCAGGCGGTTGCTGGTCCAAAGCGTCTTTTGCCGGGCGGTGCCGGGCAACTGAAGGTAGCTCAGCCCCCTGCCCGTTGGTACCAGCAGCCCGTCTTTGAGCGGCGTGCAGGAAGGAATCGTCCGGCAGCCCAGCGGCAGGTTCCACAGCACCTGGCCGGTTTCCGGGTCGATGCCGGTCAGGTTTTCGCTGGATTGGGCCACCACCTGCACTTGTCCGGACAGGGGATCGGTCCAGGCGATGGGACTGGCCCAATTGGCCCGACGCGGGCGAGGGAGCATCCATCGGGTCTGGCCCGTGTTGCGATCCAGCCCAGCGACGAACGATTCCCCCTGGCACTCCACCTGGACGACGACCACCGGCCCGGCCACCACCGGAGAGGCGGCCAGTCCCACGTCGTTGGCCGCCGTGGGATGGTCGTAGGTCAGCCCGCGCAGCCAGCGCAGATTGCCTTCCAGGTCCAGGCACACCAGATCGTTGGAAGAGAACAGGGCGTAGATCGCATCACCGTCGCTGCACGGGGTGTTAGCCGCCACGGCGCTAGAGGAATGGCACAACGTGCGGCCCGTGGCCCAGAACTGCCGGTGCCAGAGCAGTTTTCCCCCTTGGGCGTCGAAACACAGCACGTGCAACCGGTCCTGAAGCGGCCCGCTGGAAGCGGTTACAACCACCCGGCCGCGCACCACGATGGGGCTGGAGGCCCCCCGGCCAGGCAAGGGAACTTTCCAGGCCAGATGGTCGGCAAGTTTTTCCGGCAGGGTAAGCTGCGGGGCGACGGGATTGTGTCCGGGACCGCGAAACTCGGGCCAGTCTCCTCCGGCACTCAGGCACAGCAGCACCGGGGCCAAGAGCGAAACGGCAACTCGTCGCATCGATGTTTTCTCCTGGGCTGGGGAACGGAATCCAAGGTAGCCGAATCGTTCCGGCGGTGCAAAGGGCCGCTGCCGTGCCCCCTGACCGGGCAGTTTTTGCGTAATCCACATTTTTTCTGGCAAACCGAGACGGTGGTGGGGAATTTCCGGTTCGGGTCGGGGGGGTTGTACTGCCCGGCTGGCTCGGGGTAAACGCCTGGGAACCCGATGCCGATGTGGCATAACGCTGACATCCATCGACTTTTCGGCTCGGGCAGAGTTGCCCGTTGGGGTAACCTCGGCCGGGACCGAAAAGGGCTCTTTGCCACGGAAGGAGCTTTCGCCCATGACCACGATTGCCGTTCCGTTTCAGACTCTGGAGGAACTGCGGGAGTTTGTCTATCGCTGGTTGTGCCAGCGGGAACAATTGGTCGAAGGCGTCTATCAGATGACCCAACGCATCCTCTGGCAACGCAACCGCCCCTGTGGCGTGTACTTCTGTCTGCATGGACCACGTTCGGTCAAGTTCGCCGTAGTTTGGGACATCCAGCGGCAAGTGCTTCTGTTCTACGATCCGACCGGCCAGCGCTACCAGACCACGCGGCTGCTGCATCCGCCGCGGTTCGACGCGACCGCCGCCACGCTGGCCCCGGCTGCTTGATTTGCAGCGGGAGGGACTGGGCCGCCGGTGCAGTTTACCCGCACGGCAAGGAGTTACCCCAAAAACACTACGCCGGCGGCTCGGTACCAAGTATGCTTGGCTGGCGCAGTGTCGCCTTTTTCCCCTGGCCAAGCAGTCCCGAACGATGAGCAGCAGCCCCCCGTACCGCACTCGTCCCGAGCTGATTGATACCATGCCGCCGGGCATCCCCTACATCGTGGGCAACGAGGCGGCCGAGCGGTTCAGCTTCTACGGGATGAAGGCCATTTTGCTCATCTACATGACCCAGTACCTGGGCCCGGAAAACTTCGGCGAAGCCGAAGCCCGAAGCGCCGTCCACCTGTTCAACGCGTCGGCCTACTTCTTTCCCATCCTGGGTGCCCTGCTGGCCGACGTGCTTTGGGGCAAATACCGCACGATTCTTACCCTTTCGCTGGTGTACTGCCTGGGGCACGTGGTGCTTTCGCTTTCGGACGTGCTGGGCCACCTGGGCCCCCAGTTGCACGAGTACCTGGGCTCCTGGGCCGGGTGGTTCAGCAGCCGCCGGGTGGGACTGGCCCTGGGGCTGGGCCTGATTGCCGTGGGAGCCGGAGGGATCAAGCCCTGCGTTTCGGCCCACGTGGGCGACCAGTTCAGCGTTCGTAACCAGCATCTGCTGCCGCGGGTGTTCTCCTGGTTCTATTTTTCGATCAACCTGGGAGCCACCACCTCGATGCTGCTTACTCCCGTGCTGCTGCGCCACGCCGGGCCTGAGGTGGCCTTCGGCGTGCCGGCCGTGCTGATGTTCGTGGCCACCTGGGTTTTCTGGCTGGGGCGGCACAAGTTCGTGCACATCCCTCCCGGTGGGAGAGCCTTCCTGCGGGAAGCCTTTTCGGCCGAAGGGCGCGGGGCGCTGCTGCGGCTGGTGCCGGTCTATCTGCTGGTGGCCATGTTCTGGGCCGTGTTCGATCAGACCGGCTCGGCCTGGATCCAACAGGCCCTGGCGATGGACCGCCGGTGGCTGGGCTGGGAGTGGTACTCGGACCAGATTCAGGCGGTCAATGCCGTGCTGGTGCTGACGTTCATCCCGCTGTTTGCCTACGTAATCTACCCGGCCGTGGGCCGCGTGGTGCGCGTGACCCCGCTACGGAAGATGGCCGCGGGAATGTTCGTAGCCGCCGCCGCGTGTGCCATCCCCTGGTGGATTGCCACGCAAATCCAGGGCGGCTCGGTAGTCACGCAATCGGATGAGCTGCATCCCCAGTTCTGGTCCGCCCGTTCCGTGCTAGACGGCCAGAAGCACGGGGCCGGCTGGGTGGCCCAAGTGGACCAGCAACGCCAGGCCCAACTCACCCTGCGACTGCGGCAGCGACAAAGCTGGACGGTGGATCGGGTGGTGCTCCATGGGCTGCTGGGGGTGGAGATTCCCCTGGAGAACGAGGCCGGAAACTTTCGCTTGGGGAGGGAACACCTGCCCGAAGCGGTCCAGATCGAAGCGGCCCCCGCCCCGGCTGGTCCCTGGCGCCAGGTGGAGCAGAAAACCCTGACGTGGTCCCCGGCGGGAGAGGCCACCGTCCGTTTCGAGCCGGTGGAGACGGAATACCTGCGGTTGCGTTTTACCGCTCCCCGGGGGGTGCCGGTCGTGGCGCTGGCCGAAGTGGAAGTGCTGGCCGCCCCGGGAATCTCGCCCCCGCAGGACGAGCTTGCCCGGCAAGTGTGGCCCAACGTGGCGGCCGTAGGCCATCGGCCCAGCATCGGCTGGCAACTGCTGGCTTACGTGGTGATTACGGCGGCCGAGATTCTGGTTTCGATCACCTGCCTGGAGTACTCCTACACCCAGGCGCCGCGAAAGATGAAATCGCTGGTCATGGGCGTGTTTCTGCTTTCGGTCACGTTGGGCAACCTGTTCACTTCGGCCGTGAACCGCTGGATCCAACTACCTGACGGGCGATTGCTGCTGGAAGGCCCCGATTACTTCACCTTCTTCGCCGCGGCGATGCTGGCGGCGGCCGTGCTCTTTGTGCCGCTGGCCTGCTTCCTGCCCGAAAAGACTTACATCCAGGAGTAAACCTTCCCCCCGCCCCATGCCGGCGGCGGCTTGGCTCAAGGGGGCTGCCCACCGCAGGAAAGACGCCACCGGCCGTGGTTCCTGCCAGACCGGAAGGTGGCAGGGGCCGTTAGGCTTCGGTCACCCGATGCGTAGGCACGGGCCGGGCCGGACGGAAGCTGCGAGCCTGGAACCCGCTTAGTTGCAGGTTCCAATGTCCGGCCAGTTCTTCGGCGCAGGCGCGGGCCAGTTGTTCCAGTTGTTCCGGGTCGGTGGCCACCCGGGCGTTGAGTGTCACGTGGGCCTCGGGCACCTGGGCCCCCGAGGCGAGCGACAG